>WRNH01000005.1 GCA_009776745.1 Endomicrobiia bacterium
TAACAGATTATTGTGTTTCGGCTGGGACAAAGTCCCAGCCGAAACCTATTTTAGGTTTTCGCTTTGCGAAAACACCAAAACCTTTTATCTTTTACCTTTTATCTTTTACTTGTTTTATACGGTAAATTTCCTTCCAGTCTTTAAGATCGAATAAAGGATAAATCGATTTATTATGCAGCAGCGGCTCATTTAAAAAATCCCTGGTATTAATTCGCATTTTGTCATTTATTATTTCTTCACTTTTCACTCTGCTCTCTTTATTATGCCGTTCAAAATCTTTTGTTCCGGGGATTATGGAATATTCCGAAAGAGATACCTTTGAACCAAGTTCGTGAGTAAACTTTATTGAATTTTCTACTTCTTCCAATTTTTGCCCAGGCATACCTATTAATAAGTATGTAAGATATTCCCCTTTTTTATATCCGGCTTTTTGAAGCATTTGCATTGCCGATATATATATTTCATTAGATACTTTTGCGCCTGTTTCTTTTTGCATACTTGAGTCCGATGTTTCTAAACTAAAACGCGGCATAATAAAGCCTGCTTCTTTCATAAGCGCTGCAAGCTCTAAATCCAAATATCTTGCGTGAAGACCATTCGGGCTGTGTATGTTTATATCAAGTTTTTCTTTTATTATCTGCCTGAGCAAAGGTTTTATATTTTTATCAGCATCATATAATAAAGCATCATCATAAAAAACTATATTTTTAATTCCGGAATTTACAAAAGTTTTAATTTCATCAAAAACTTTCTGCCATGGTTTAACTTCATACTTGTTTGCGCACAAAATATCCTGAGCGCAATAGCTGCACCTAAATGGACAGCCTATAGAAATCCGCAAAACTGCATAGCCTCTATTTTGATTTGGGGGATAGTAAGGTATGGGGAACTCTGAAAAATTGCAAGGGATCGCGATTCCCGCATTTTTTGCCTTAAAAATGGCGTTTAAACTGTCAATTCCGCCTTTTAAAACATGATCCGCGCCGCTTTTTTGCGCATGTTCATAACAAAGCGTGGCATAAACTCCTCCCAAAACAATAGGCACTGTAGGAAAAATTTCTTTAACGGTTTGTATCGCTTCAAACACGCCCGGATACCAGTACGTCATTACGGAAGTAACAATAATTAAGTCCGGGGGACAAAGTCCCTTTAAATAGCTGGCCGCAAGGTCTTTTGGCAAACCGTATCTGGAAAATTTGCGCGGAATATCTTTTAAAACTTCAGGTTTTTCCACTTCTTGTTTAATATAATGCCCGCAGCCGTAGCTGTCCGATTTACAGCCATTGCCGTATCTCCACTTTTCACTTTTCACTCTCCACTCTTCTGTAAATTCCCTGTCCATATAATCCAAAAAATCAACTTCAATACCTTGTTGTTTAAGTATGGAAGCTAAATAAAAAAGCCCTAACGGCTTTGCCCAAAGGTCAAAAGCCGCAAAATCATAAACCGGAGGGTTGATTAACAAAATTTTTTTCATAAAAATAACTGCTCACAACGGCAGGTAAAATATAAAAAGCAGCAGATGTTAATTTTTGTTAAAACACATTGATTTTTCAATATGTTTTTATTAATTATCGATTATTCTATATTAGCTGCCTTTTTAGTTTCACATTACATCTTCCGGAATAGGATAATCGCCGTCCGCGATTTTGTTTAAAAGTTTTGTCCTGTACTCTTTTACTTTCGCGTTACGAGGTTCAAGCTTTAAAAGTTTCTCTATTTCCAAAATTGCCAAGTGATACTTTTCCTGCTCTTCGTAAATCTCCGCAGCTTGCCAAAAGATAAAGTTTACCCTTTTGTAATTATCAAAAATATATCTTAATTCATGAATTGCCCTGTCATGCTCTCCGACAGAATGGTAAATTTTCGCTCTCAAAAAATAAGTGTGTTGTATCTTGTCAAACGGGTATCTTTTTGCCCTAAGCGCTTCATGTATGTCTTCAAAAGCTAAAGAATATTCTTTGGCTTCAAAATATGCCACGGCGCGGTTTAAATACACGGCATGCATCGGATATCTTTCTATTGCTTTTGTAAAAAGAGTTATGCTGTTTTTCCATTCGCCGACCCTTTCTTTAGACAACAAACAAAATAAAAAAATAATACAGCAAAGCGCGGCCGTCGCAAAGGTTTTTAATTTTTTTGAATTTATTAAACTTACGCCGGCGGCCGCGCAGTAAAACAACCCTATATAAGGAATATAAGTGAATCTGTCTGCCGGATTTTCAAGCCCGAACGGCGCAATATTTAAAACGGGAAACACCGTTACGGTATAAAACATTAATCCGAAAAATATTTTTTTAGATCTCTTAAAAGCGGCAATATTTATCCAGCTCCAAAAAAATATAAAAAAAGGCACAAGAATTTTATATAACAATCCGTTTTCCATTTGCAGAGGGTATAATATGGAAAGTTTAAACGGAAAAAATAATTTCACAATATAAAAAGCGTAATGAAAAAGCCCCCTGTGAATATTTTTCAACAGTTTTATAATAAAATTTCCGTCAACGGAATGAAAAGCCGCTATCACGGCTATAACGGTAAACACAATCGCAATAACAAAAAATATTATCTTATCTTTAATCGTAATCTGCCGGAAATAAAATTTTTTTTCAAAAATTCCGGACATTTCTTTCGGGCTGTTGCCGGAAGCGGCAGAGCCGAAGGCATAATCGTAAAGGATCAGAACAAGCGGAAGAGTAACCGCCATCACTTTAGAAAATAACGCGCACAAAAACATTATAACGGCCAAAACATAAAATAAAATTTTATGTTTCTCTTTTGTTTTAAAAAGCACATAAAAAATAAAAGACAGCAAATAAAAAAACGTACAAAGCACCTCTTTTCTCTCGGACACCCATGCCGCCGGCTCAACATGCATCGGATGCACGGCAAATAAAACCGCCGCAAGAAAAGATACGAAAATATTTTCGGATATAAGAAAAATCAAAAGCAGCACCAGCAGAGAATTAAAAATATGAAAAAGAAAATTCGTCGCGTGAAAAACATGCGGATTCATGGAATCCGTAATTTTATAATCCAACGCGAAAGAAATAAAGACAAAAGGGTGATAAAGATTATAATAAGCTTTGGAAAAGAAATTTGACAGGTTGTCAAAATTTAAATATTTAATTTCGTCGTTTTCATATACGAGAATATTATCGTCGATATTAACAAAATTATGATTTACGACAGGACAAAAAATTATAAAAACGATAAGCCCGAGCAAAACCGTCAGAAACGCGTAATCATACCGTTTAAAGAATTGGTATATGTTTTTGTACATTTTAAATTTCCCGCACAAATTTATATATGGTTTTTGATACCCAGCAGACCTGCCGCAGAGAACCGCTTTACCGCCGCCCTGCGTATACGAAGTTTCGCATAGGGGCTATAAATTAATTCTGTCAATTATTTTTAAGCCGCATCTTCGGGAATAGGATAATCGCCGTCCGCGATTTTGTTTAAAAGTTTTGTCCTGTGCCGTTTTGCTTCCGCATTATGAGGCTCAAGTTCTAAAAGTTTTTCAATTTCCAAGACGGACAGATGATACTTTCCAGCTTCTTCGTAAATGGCCGCCGTTTCCCAAAAAATATAGTTGGTATTTTCATAATAATCGTAAAGATGCCTTAGATCTTCGACCGCCTTATCATGCTCGCTGAGAGAGCGGTAAATATCCGCTCTTAAAGAATAAGCGTTTTTTGCGTCGTCATACGATGCGCTGTCCAAACCGATATTCACTTCTTTAAGCGCTTCCTCATGTTTGCCGGTTTCACGATATATAAAAGCTATAAGAATATGCGCGATTGCGTCATAAGAAAAACCCGCATCCAGCGCTTTAAATTCGTCTTCAAGAGCTAAAGAATATTCTTTAGCTTCAAAATATGCCGCGCCGCGGTTTGCGTAGGCGATATACGTCGGATATCTTTCGATCGATTTTGTAAAAAGAGTTATATTGTCTTTCCATTCATTGACCCTTTCCCTCGACAAAAAACAAAAAAATACAATAATGCAGCAAAGCGCTGCCGCAGCAGCCGCTTTTGATTTTTTAGAATTTATTAAACTTATGCCGTTCGCCGCGCAGTAAAACAGCCCTATATAAGGAATATAAGTAAATCTGTCCGCCGGAATTTCAAGCCCGAACGGCACAATATTTAAAACCGGCAAAATCGTTATTGTATAAAACATTAATCCGAAAAATATTTTCTTTGATTTCTTAAAAGCCGCGATGTTTATCCAACTCCAAAATAATACAAAAAAAGGAAGAAGAATTGTAAATAAAGTTTTACTTTCCATTGCAGGAGGATAAACTATGGAAAGCTTAAACGGAAGAAAAAATTTCACAATATAAAAAGCGTATTGAAAAACCGCGCGGTAAATATTTTTAAACAATGACGCGATAAAATTTCCGTCAAACGAAGGAACGGCCGCCGCAGCGCCTATTGCCGCAAATACCGCCGCAAGAACAAAAAATATCATCTTATCTTTAACAGTAATTTGCGGGGGGAAAAACTTTTTTGCAGGCGCTTTGCAGGATCCTTCAAGAAAAACATAGTCGTATAAAACCATAACAAGCGGAAGCGTGATTGCCATCACTTTGGAAAATAACGCGCATAAAAACATTATAACCGCCAAAACGTAAAAATTTAAGTTTTTCAGTCATTTTTTACGCCTCAAGAGAGTTTCCTTAAATAAATTAAGAATAAAAGCGGAGTTTTTGCTTACTTCCCGTTATCATCCTCTATAAGTTTCCGCAAAGATTTTTTGCTTAATGAGTATACGAACTCTTTTCCTTTTTTAGTTTTTGCAAGCATTCCTTTTTTTGCTAAAAACATTAAATCTTTTCTGGCGGTTTCATAAACAATGCCGAGCTTATTTTTAAAATATTCTATATTT
The DNA here is from genome assembly GCA_009776745.1 of Endomicrobiia bacterium. Classification (GTDB taxonomy): domain Bacteria; phylum Elusimicrobiota; class Endomicrobiia; order Endomicrobiales; family Endomicrobiaceae; genus Endomicrobium_B. The sequence goes on from WRNH01000005.1 coordinate 4,894, forward strand.
CTTGAAACTTGGTTCGCGGCAAAATCTCTCATAATACTTTCCTGCCGCGGGTTCAATTTCAGTCCGGGTTTCAATAACGGTTCAAATGTCTTTGAATTTTTATTTTCTTCGGTTTTGTTTTCGAGATAATCGTTGAAATTATTGACCGATTCCATAATAACGTCCAAAATAAAGTTCACAAAATACGTAAGATCGTTTTCGTCTATTTCGGTGTACAAAAAAACTTTCGCGTACTGCGAAGGCGCGGCGCGTAAAATTTTCGAAAGAGCCAAATATTTAAAAGCGTTAAGATCATTTCTTAAAACGTACCAGTAAAACAATGCCCGCGATATTCTGCCGTTGCCGTCGTTAAAAGGATGCAGATACGCAAACAAAAAATGTATCGCCGCGGCTTTTATTATGTGATTGGCGCCGCTTTCTGCGTTTGCATAATCGCATATATCGCTTAAAAGAGTTTCTATGTCCGCGGCCTTGGGCGGTTCATACAAAACTTCATCATCCCTTATATCCACAACGCGCACAACATGGGAATCTTTTCTAAAAATGTCGGTTTCTTGCGAGTTTGTCATGATCGCGTGTATTTGTTTTATAAAATCCGCGGTAAGTTTTTGCCCCGCGTTTTTTTCAATAAAATTTAAAGCGCGGTAATTGTTTATTATCATCCGTTCGCTTTCGTTTTTTGCGGGCGTATTTTTGCGCAGCATTTCTTTCGCTTCTTTCCTTGCCGCCTGCGCGCCTTCAAGCCTGCAGGAAGCAATGGCTTCCTCCATTTTTGCGTTTGCCGAATATTCGTTTTCTTCATCCAAAGAAAGCTGGGTTTTGAGATTGAAAGATTCGGCAAACGCTATTTTTTTAAGAATTTCCGGATTTATAAGATATTTGAAAGTGTTTATGCCGAGTTTTATCTTTTCAGCATACAGACCCGAACGCCTGAACTTTATAATTGACCAAAAAAGTTCGGAAGAAATATTTGCCGGAAGAACAGCGTATCTGGCTTTATCCCAGTATTCAAAGGAAGTGTCGGCATTTTTTAAATCAGCCGCTATTTCGCTGTTTTCGGAAACGATTTCATGAATGTTTATGGTATTGTCAAGCAATGCCTGCTGAAGAACCGACTGCCAGTTAAAATTTACTTTTTCCGGTAATTGCATACACCCTCCTGCTATTTTATTTTTTTAGTATTTATGGTAATATGCTAACTTAAAACGATTAACAAATCAATAATTTTAATATTTAATTACTTGAAATTTAAATTAGTATGATCACTGAATTATCATTAGCGGTAAATAAAAAAGCAGACAGAACATAAAGTTCTTCTGCTTTTTAAAGTTACGGATAAGCGCAGCCTAACGAGGCGACCGGCTGCTGTTATTTTAAGCTGTCCAATTCTTTTTTTATTGAATTTATTATTTTTGAAATTTCCGCTTTAGTCATTGTAAGATGCAGAAACAAAACCGGCGTATCTCCGAGATTTCTGATGATTATGCCGTCTTTTCTCATATTCGCGCAGATTTTTGCTCCGGTTTTAAGTTTGCAGTCATAAGATTTTCCGGTCTTTTTATCCTGAACGATTTCTATGCCGGCCATAATTCCGCATTGCCTTATATTTCCAACCTTGGGATGTTCAGCAAGAGAGCTTAGTTCCGCCTCAAGATGTTTTATTTTCGGCTGCAGTTTTTTAAGGATTTTATCTTTTGTAAGAATATCTATTGCAGCGGAAGCCGCGGCGCACGCCAAAGGATTTGCCGTATACGAATGTCCGTGAAAAAACGTTTTAAACTCTTCGTATTTGCCAAGAAACGCATTATATATTTTATCCGTCGCTGCCGTGACGGCCAAAGGCAAATAACCGCCGGTTATGCCTTTGGATAAACATATAAAATCCGGCTTTACGTCTTCATGTTCAACGGCAAACATTTTTCCCGTCCTGCCAAAACCGGTCGCAACTTCGTCGCATATGAGCAGCACGCCGTATTTTTTGCAGAGTTTTGCGTACTCCGCAAGATAACCTTTCGGCATTACGATCATTCCCGCAGACGCTTGATTAAGAGGTTCTATTATCGCCGCAGCTATATTTTTATGATTGGCATTGAGTATACTTTCGACTTCTTTGATACATTCTCCCTTGCAGCCCATAATTTTTTTATGTCCGGCAAAATTTTTTGCTTTTATGGGAAAAGAGAAGTTTTGCTTACGGAACGGACACCTGTAACAATAAGGCGACTGCGCAAAAACGGTTTTAAACAAAAGATGTTTAAACCGTGAATGGAACAAATCGGTCCCGCCGACAGAAACAGCTCCTATAGTATCTCCGTGATAAGCGTTTTTCAAAGAAAGAAAGAGATTTCGCCCATGGCCAAGGGGGCGGCCGCTTTTTAACTGCCAATATTGATAAGCCATCTTCAGCGCAGCTTCTACGGCGGTAGAGCCGTTATCCGAATAAAATATTTTCTTAAGATTTTTAGGCAAAATTCCAAGCAGTTTTTCAGACAATTCTATGGCGGGTTTATGCGTAAGCCCCAAAAATGTAGTATGCGCAGCTTTATTGATCTGCATTTTAACGGCTTTATCTATTTTCGGATTTCTGTGCCCAAGCAAAGTTACCCAGAGGGAAGATATCCCGTCCAGATACTTTTTGCCGTTTATATCGTGAAGATAGGAACCTTTGGCTTTATCGATCACCAGCGGTTCGCACGGATCATCGTTTATCCAGTCCGCCATCTGGGTAAAAGGATGCCAAATATTTTGTTTGTCTTTTTTTATCAATGCATTTTTCATTTTGAAGATCCCGAAAAATTTACAATTACGCCGCCGGAAACATTGAAGCGGTTTCATGCGTTTGCCGCGGAAATATTTCTTTACAGGCTGATCAGTTCTTTTGGATTTCCTGCGTATAATTTAAGAGTTTCGGTCACAAACAGTTTTTTATTACAGCCAAGCTCCAAAACCGGCAGCTTCGCCGCTTTTCCGATTATACCGGCATTGGATTTTACCGAAACGTCTTTAGCGTTTTTTTTGCCCGATAAAATTATTCCGGCTATCGGGATTTTGTCCCTCTTTAGTTTATCGACCGTTAAAAGAGTGTGATTGATTGTACCAAGTCCGAACCTTGCGGCAACTATTACGGGCAGGCAAAACATTTTTATTAAATCGCTTACAAAAAAATCTTTTTTCAGCGGAACTAAAAGTCCGCCGACGCCTTCAATGACGGTAAAATCGTATTTTTCAGTAAAATATTTATAACTTTTATTGATTTTTTTCAAATTAAAAGTTTTGTTTTCCAGCAATGACGCTCCGTAAGGAGACATGGGATTTTTAAAGAATTCCGGCGTGACCGTTTCGGGGGTTTCATTTATCCGCGCTGCTTTTATCAAAGCTTTTGCGTCATCTCTGTTTCCCGTAGAAACAGGCTTAAACACTCCGCAGGCAAAGCCCGCTTTTTTAACGGCTTCGGCTATTGCGCAGCTTACATATGTTTTTCCGGCTCCGGTATCCGTAGCGGTAACAAATATTCCTTTTCGCATAAAAACCCTGTGTCTTTGATTCGCAGCTGGTACGAGGGAACTTTCGCAGTCCCCGTAATTCGTAATCGGATGCCTCTAAAAACCCCTGTATTTTAAGTGTCGTCATTGCGGCCTCCGAGCCGCAATTGTTAAAAAGACGTTATTCCACAGCAGCCTGCCCTGAGCGCAGCCGAAGGGTGAACCATAGATTGCGGGTCAAGCCCGCAATGACAAAAGCGGGATTTTTCGAGACACCCGATTGTCTTTATTTACCGTATTTCTATCTCTATATATCTGCCGTCCGATTCCTGGGTTTTGCCGTGTAAAACTTTCACTTTCTTTTCTATCTTGTCAGGATAAATTCCGTGCATGTCAAAAATCCCGGATATAACTTCCATTCTGTCGGATGAAAGAAAATCGCTGTCGACTCCCGATGATTCTTCCTTTTCGACATAAGCGATGATCGTTATGCTGTTCGGCTTCATGTTAATTATGTCCGAAGCTATTTGATTGAAATAAGCCCTTGAACCGGAAACAAGCGCCGGCGAATCTTCCATAAATCTCAGACTTGAAACTTTTATTCTCTTTTTCGCCGGACCTGCAGGTCTCGGCCTGGACGGATCCTCTTTGGGAGGTTTCGCCATGGCCAAAGTCATCTCTTCTTTCTTTTTGGCTGCAGCCGCAGCTCTGACTTTTTCCTCGGCAAGCCTGAACGCGGCTTCTTCGGCGGCTTTTTCTTGCGCGCTAATTCCGGCAAGCTCGGCTTGGCTTGTTTTTTCCTGAGACGCTTTTATGCCTTTTTCAAACACTATATCATCGGGTTCAACGGGGTACGTTTCGTCATACTGCTTCTGAAGCGCAAGTCTTGCCTTATCTTTCTCTTCGGCTTCTTTACGCGCATAATCCGACTTTATTCTTTCCTGATCTTCCTTTATCTTTTTCTTGCGTTCTTCATCGGCAGCTTTTTGCGCTTTCAGATCCATTGCCTGTTTCGCTTTAAGATCTTTTTCCAGCTGTTCGGCGCGCTGTTTTGCCTCTCTCTGCTCGCGTTCTATTCTGGCTCTTTCCAAAGCTTCTTCGCGCTGCCTTGCAAGTTCGGCGGCTTTTGCGGCCTCTTCAGCCTTCCTGTTAGCTTCCGCAGCCGCCTGCCTTGCGGCAGCTTCTCTTATTCTTTGCTCTTCCGCTATCCTCGCGGCTTCTTCGCCGGCCCTTATCCTTGCTTCTCTTTCTTCCTGCTCCTTTCTTTCTTTTTCTCTTATTTCGGCTTGGCGGCTTTCGCGTTCAAACTTTCTTATCTCTTCTTCAGCCGCTTTCTGCGCCGCCAGAGATTCTCTTCTTATTCTTTCCTGCTCTAATTTTTCGGCTTCTCTCTGCGCTCTGACTTCGGCTTCCTGTCTGGCTTTAAGCTCTTTCAACTGCTGTTCAATTTTTGCTTTTTTCATAGCTTCGATCTGGCGCCTTTCAGCTTCCGCTTTTGCCTCTTCTTCAAGAGCTTTTCTTCTTTCGGTTTCTGCGCGAACCTTTTCTTCAGCGGCAAACCTTGCTTGTGCGCGGATTTCGGACTGCCTTCTTAATTCGTCTTCTCTGGCTTTTTCTTCAGCAGCTTTTCTTACAGCGGCCATCTCTTTATCTCTTCTTATCCTTTCGATTTTTTCAGCTTCTCTCTGCGCGGTAATTTCCGCTCTTTCTTTTTCTCTCATTGATCTTTCGGCTTCTCTCTGCTCTTTCAATTCCGCTTCCTGTCTGGCTTTAAATTCAGCGGCCGCCCTTCTTCCTTCTTCCAGCCTGATCCTCTGTTCCTCGGCAAGTCTTACTCTTTCACGCGCCTCTTCCTGCTGTCTGGCTTTAAATTCCGCTTTTGCTTTTTCTCTTGCCAGTCTTTCAGCTTCTCTCTGCGCGGCAAGTTCCTCTTCCTGTTTTGTTTTAAATTCTCTTATAGCCTGTCTTTCTGCTTCAAGTTTAGCTTTCTGTTCCTCAGCTATTCTTGCTCTTTCAGCCGCCTCTTCCTGCTGCCTGGCAAGAAGTTCCATACTTTCTTTTTCTCTTGCTATCCTGTCTTCTTCTCTTTGCGCCGCAAGTATTGCTTCACGCTTTGCTCTAAGTTCTCTTTCGGCTTGTTTTTCCGCTTCTTCCCTTATTCTTTCTTCCTCTGCAATTCTTGCTCTTTCAGCCGCTTCCGCGCGCTGTCTGGCAAGGAGTTCCGCTTTTGCTTTTTCTTCGGCTTCTCTTTGTTGTTTAAGCAATGCCTGTCTTTCAGCTTCAGCCTTTGCCCTTTCTATGGCGGCAAGCCTTTCGGCTTCGGCGCGGGCTTGGGCTTCCGCTTCTTTTCTGGCGGCCATCTCTGCATCCTGTCTTGCTTTTTCCTTTCTTAGCTCTTCAACTATTTTTCTTTTTGCTTCAAGTTCGGACTGTCTTATTTTTTCCAATTCCCGCCTTTCTTCCTCAGCAAGTTTTGCTTTCTCTAAGGCTTCCTCCTGTTTTTTTGCAAGGATTTCGGCTTTTTCTTTTTCTCTTTGCAGTCTTTCCGTTTCTTTTTTTGCCCTGAGTTCTTCGTCTTGTTTAGCTTTTAATTCAGCGGCTGCCTGCTTTTCTTCGGCAGCTTTTTTTCTAGCCTCTTCGGCTATTCTTGCTTTTTCCTCGGCCTCAGCCTGCTTTTTGGCAAGAGCTTCGGCTCTTGCCTGTTCCTGCGCGGCTTTAAGTTCCGCGGCAAGACGCGCTTTTTCCGCATCTTCTATGGCTTTCTGCTGCGCGGCAATCCTGGCAGCTTCCTCTTCTTCAGCTCTGCGCAATGCCTGCTGCTGCGCAATGAGCTTGTCCGCTTCGGTTTTCCGTTTCGCGGCCGCTTCTTCGGCTTCTTTTTTCAGCCTTTCCGTTTCGGCCATAGATTCAATTCTTTTGGCTTCAAATTCGGCTTTTTCTTCTTCCTGCCGAATTCTTTTCGCGATAAGTTCGGCCTCGCGTTTTTCAGCCTGCTGTTTGGCAATTTCATCGGCTTTAGCTTTTTCCGCCGCAAGTTTAGCTATTGCGGCTTCTTCGGCAAGCTGCCTTGCAAGAAGATCGGCTTTCAGTTTTTCGCTTTCCTGTTTCTGTTTTTCTATAAATTTCTGCCTTTCAATTTCTTCTCTTGCCATTCTTTCTCCGTCAAGTTTTGCCTTTTGCAGGATTTCTTCTCTCTGCTTTGCAAGCTGTTGCGCCCTCAATATTTCCTGTTCGGCCAGCTCAGCGGCTTTCCGCGCGGCAAGTTCGGCATCCTGTCTTGCTTTTTCTTCTTTTGCCGCCTGTCTTTCGGCTTCGGCTTTCACTCTTTGTTCTTCGGCAAGCCTTGCCGCGGCAAGTGCTTCCTCGTGCTTTCTTGCAAGAGCTTCGGCTTTTGCCTGTTCCTGCTCGGCTTTCTTTTCCGCGGCAAGACGCGCTTTTTCAGCGGCTTCTTTTTCTTTCAATTCTTCGACTTTTCTGGCAAGTTCCGCATATTCGGCGCGTTTTCTTGCAAGTTCTTCGGCTTTTATGCGGTCATCTATCTCTTTCTGTTTTGCCGCAGCTTCCGCAGCTTCTTTTCTAAGCCTGTCAAATTCGGCTTTTTCCGCGGCTTTCTGCGCGGCAAGTTCGGCTTTTTCTTTTTCTCTTTGTATTCTTTCGGCTTCTTTCATTGCTTTAAGTTCGGCGTCTTGTTTTGCTTTTAGTTCCGCCGCAACGCGTTTTTCTTCTTCGGCTCTTATCCTCTCTTCTTCGGCAAGCCTTGCTCTTTCACGGGCTTCTTCCTGCTGTCTGGCAAGCATTTCGGCTTTTGCTTTTTCATCGGCAATTTTTTTCTCGGCCGCAAGCTTTGCCTTTTCGGCTTCTTCGGCCCGGCGTTTTATAAGCTGTTCGGCCTTAAGCTGTTCATCAAGTATTCTTTGCTTTTCAGCCGCTTCCGCAGCTTCTTTTTCGGCTTTTCTTTCAGCTTCAAGCCTTACCTGTCTTTCGGCTTCGGCTTTTATTCTTTCCTGCTCGGCTATTTTTAATCTTTCCGCTTCTTCGCTCTGGCGCCTTGCAAGCTCCGCCGCTCTTGCTTCGGTTTCGACTTTTCTTTGCGCTTCAAGCACAAGTTCTTTTTTGGCTCTCTCTTCTTCGGCTATTCTTACTTTCTCCATAGCTTCCGCGGCTTTCTGCGCGGCTAGTTCCGCCTTGGCTCTTTCTTCTTCAAGTTTTTTAGCCGCCGCCGCTTCTTTTTTAAGTCTTTCGGCTTCGGCTTTTTCCGCGTCCTGCTTTGCTTTCAGTTCCGCTTCCTGCTGAGCCGCCAATTCTCTGGCGAATTCCGCTTCCTGCTCGTCGCGCATACGCATTGCGACTGCCGCTAAAATAACTTCTTCCTGCGCTTTTAATATGTTGTTTTCTTCCTCAGTATGATCGTAAACCGCTTTCTGCGCGCGGCTTGTTATTCTTTGCTGCGAAGCAAGAGCGGCATTTTTCTGCATTAAAAGTATTTCGGCGTCTTTCCTGCTTTTCTCGTCTTTTGCCATTTCGGCTTCAAAAGAAACCGTCTCGGCTTCCTGTCTTGCCTTTTGCAATTTGTCTTTCTCGTAATTTAAAAACATTTCAAGATCTTTTAACTTTTGGTTTGATTCAGCCCTTCTCTGCGCGTCTTCCGCGGCAGTTTTGTTTCTTTCTTTCTGCAATTCCTGCTCATATCTTGCCTGTCTGCGCTTCGCGTCTTTGGATGAAAGCGCCGCCGACAGATCTCCCGAAGCGGCAAGGGCTTTTTGTTCCGCGATCCTTGTTTCTTCTCTTTCTTTCTTTTGCAGCTCAAGTTCCTGCCTTTCGGCTTCCTTTTGCGCTTCAACCGCCGCTCTTTCCTGCTGCTTTATTATTTTTTCGGCTTCTCTCTGCGCGGCTAGTTCCGCTTTCAGCTGCTCTTTACGCAGTCTTTCGGCTTCTTTTTTAGCCTGCGCTTCAGCCGCCTGTTTTGCTTTCAGCTCGGCCGTAGCCTGCTTTTCCTCTTCAGCTTTTATTCTATATTCTTCCGCGAGCTTTGCCGCTGCCAGCGCTTCCGCCTGCTTTCTGGCAAACTGTTCGGCTTTGGTTTTTTCATCCGCGATTTTCTGCGCCTGCGCGGCCGCCTGTTTTGCTTCTTCTTCTTTGATTTTTTTCTCGGCAGCTATTCTTGCCCTTTCTGCTTCTTCCGCTTTTTGCCCGGCAAGAAGTTCCGCTCTTAGCCTCTCTTCTTCGGCTTGCTGTTTTGCAGCCATTTCGTTTCTGGCTTTTTCTTGAGCTTTTATTCTTTCCTGCTCGGCTGTTCTTGATCTTTCGGCTTCTTCAGTATGACGCGCGGCAAGTTCCGCGGCAGCCATTGCTTCCGCTTTTTTGCGCGCTTCAGCCTCGGCGGCTTTTTTTGCTTTTGCTTCTTCAATCATTTCCGCCGCCGGCAATAAAGTTTCTTCTTCATAATCTTCTTCGGCAATGCCTGCCTGCTTGCGCGCCTTTCTCTTTTCTTCCAAAGCGGCGATCGCCGCTTTTTCCTGCACCAGGCGTATTTTTTCTTCTCTTCTGTCAAGATTGTCTATTTCTTTGCGGAGTTTGGTTATATCGTTTTTTTGTACGACAAGAAGAGCGGTTTTGCCTTCATAAACCTTTTCCATCGCCCTTCTGGACTGCGGATCTTTTGCGACCTGAATTTCATATGCGGCGATCTCGGCCTCTGTCTGCGTCAGCTGCATTTTAACGTACTCGCTTCTCATAGAATCTTCAAGGCTGTTTATTTTATTCTGCACATAAGCTCTTCTTTCGGCATCTTCTTCGGCGATCCTGTCTCTTTCGGCCTGAAGTTCTTTTTCATATTTCTTCCGCGCTCTGAGTTCGTCGCGTTTTCTCTGTTCCTGTCTCTTTACGGCTTCTTTTGAAAGACCGGAAAGGCCTATGGCTATATCTTTTGAAGGCGCCGCGCCGGTTTCGGCTTTTTCTTTAGCGATTTTGCTGACTATTTCCGCTTCCATTTTCTTTCTGGAGCGTTCTTCTTTTTCGTCCTGCTTTTTCTGTTTTTCTTCGGCGCTCATTATGCCGAAGATATAATTTAAGCCTATATTCGCGTAATAATCGCTGAACGAATCCGCCGCGGAAAACCTTAGCCCAGAATATGCTTTTATGCTGTCCGTTATTTTGTAGTCAGCGCCCAAATTAAACGCAAACACCACGCTGCCGGTTTCCGCTCCTCTTATTTCCGATTTCATTCCGCTTTCAAATATTTCCGTTTCCATTTCAGCCGTATTGCCGACAAACATAAGCCCAAGCTCAGCGTCCGCAGACCAGCCGAGCTTTTTCGCTTTGTCCGCTTTCCCAAAAAGCCCCGCTCCAAATCTCCATATTCCCGAAACGTATCCGGCATTTTCCGCTTTTAAATTGTATATTCCCGCGCCGGTTTCCGTAAATTCCTCATTATTGACCATTGCGAACTCAAGCCCCGTGAAAGGTTTGAGGTTCAGTCTTTCGTTAAGATTTTTCTTATAAGCAATTTCCGTGTCAAAATTGATTGCGTTTCCGCTGAATTCGCCTTTTGCCGTAAGTTCTTTGAAAGGGATATATCTGCTTGTTTCATAGTTCTGCATGCTCATGCTTAAGACGGTTTTTATATCGATTTTTTCCTGCAGCCATCCGCCGTAAATTCCTAACCCGTACGAGCCGACGTCAGCGGAATTTTTTTCCTGTTCAATGCCGTGTTTATTGTATTTCCCGAAAACTCCGTAAACAAGATTTTTGTCTTTGTTATATTTGTCCCAGCCGAAATTTACGCCGAAAACGGAATCTTCAAAATCACCGGGCGAATTTTCGTCCGCGCCGTACGTCTGTTTTCCTGCGGTAATTTTTACCCAGAGTTCGTCCGATTTGCGGCTGTCTTTAACGCTTCTTTCTTCAATCGTCTGATAAAGATTTCTCCTGTCATTTGAAGCCCCCTGCGAACGTATAACATTAGCAAGAAAATAACCCGCAATCTGGGCAAGCGCTTTTTTCTGGGCGGCATCATTGAGATCCAGGATTTCTTTTAAAACTGCAGACTGCTTCGTCTCCGGCGGCAAAGCCGCCTGCGAAATCGCGTCTAAAACCGAAACCACGCTTTCTTGATTAAAAGAAAGCCCCGTTAAAGTGTAGAAATTGCTTGCGACTTGTCCGTTGACAANAAGAACAACTTNGTAAAGATNGGTATAATCAAGATACCAGTTCAGCCCGTTTGCGTTAAAGCTTTTGTTTGCGAACTCGCCTGTTATGGCAGTAGTTGTAGTTGACTCTATTATGACAAACTTTTCACCGCTGTATGTGCCTATGCCTATGTACATATTAAGAATGCTGTCTTCTGAAATTGAAATGCTGTTTGCAATAATCTTATCGTTGCTTTTGCTTGTTCCGCTGCTGGCCTGAATTACTTCCATACGCAATGTTCCCGAAGAATTAAAATTCGTAAGGTTTACGGTATCGCTTTTGCTGTTACAGAGATTTAAAGTTCCTTCATTTGAAAGATTAAGATTTCCGGCTGACAATAAACCGCCCTCTCTTACCGAAAACTCGCCTTTGTCGATATTTATATTTAAACCGACATTTCCGTTAATACTGCCGCTGAGAATAAACTTGCCTGCGCCGGTTTTTGTTATAGTATTATTGCTGCCTAATGAAGAAAGTCCGTCCTTAAGAAAAACTTCTTTGTCCTTGTCAATATCAAAAATAAGGCTTGTATTTCCGCTCAAATAAATAGATTCATCTCTGCCGTTTGATTTATTACCCTCAAAAACCGTTGCATTTGAATTTATCTGGTGTATGGTCAATTCGGCAAGAGCCGATGGTGAGCTTCCCTGCATAAAAATTGCCGCGCCTGACGATGATGCATTATTGTATAGAAATTTCGCAGAGCCGTTTATTGTAAGGCTGCTGTTCCCGTTTATATAAACCGCGCCGCCGTTTCCTGTTGTTGCGCCGATTGTTCCTCCTGCTGCTCTGGTTGCGCTATTGCCTGTAAAATCAACATTGCCGTTGAAGCTTATTTCTGAACCGGAAGCAGCACAAATTGCCCCGCCGTTTCCCGCATACGCAGAATTATTTTCAAATACGCTTGTGCCGCTGAATTGTATATTGTTACGTCCGTCACTGTAAATTGCCCCGCCGCTTCTGGTTGCGCTATTGCCTGTAAAACCACTATTGCCGTTGAATTTTATTTCTGAACCGGAAACAGCATAAATTGCGCCGCCGTTTCTGCTTGCCGTATTGCTGCTGAATGCTGTTAAACTTGTGTAAGTTACCGTAGATCCGTTTAATAAAAATACTCCGCCGTTTGCCGTTTCCGATGATGCGTAAAAATTGTTAAAATTTATATTTGTAAACGTTGCGGATATGGCACCCAAATTAAAACCGAGATTTTGTATGCCCGCCGAATTGAGAGTAAACCCGCCTCCGTCTATTGTGATATTTGTGACGCCTGTTACGGGACCACCGAATCCGTTGTCTCCGGTTGTTGCAGTGCGGTTTTTGGCTAATTGTATTGTGCCGCCGGTTTGCATGTTTTTGTATGAATCCACAAAAGCATTCCATGGACTAAACGCAGCTAAAATACCCTCAATTCCGCCGCCTGCGATTTCGGACCATTTAAGCGTATAATCTATTTCTTCGCTTCCCATATTTGCATCGCGTATATTGTTATTGCCGAACAATGTTCCGGCAATTTGGTTAGTTGAGGAAAAAATTGTTGTCTCTCCTTTAGTTGATGATACATTGTTGATGTAGAGTATGCTGTTCGGATCTGTTGCAATAGTGTCAAAAGAAAGTACGCTTGTAAGCGGACCTGCAAAATCAACGTCCAAAGTGAGTGTTCCGGCCGATCCTATGCTCAGATTTTTTATGTATGCAGGCGCTGAAAAATGCACATTCCCGCCGGTTATATTAAAGTTTCCTTCGAAATTCGTTTTTGAGCCGGCTTCAAAATGCACTTTTCCGGTTCCATCCTTGTAGATATTTCCGTTTCCTTCTATTCCGCCGCCGAATATTACGCTGCCGGCTCCGTTTATATTTATTGTACCGGTATTGTATATATCCTTTCCTAAACTTGCATCATTACCGCTGAATGTTATTGTGGTTGCTAAAGCATTATTAAAATTTAGCGTTCCCGCATTATATATCGCACCGCCGGAGTCCTGCGCAGTATTGCTTGTGAAAGTAATATTACATGCATCGGCAAAACTAAGAAAGGAATTATTTCCTATGTAAATTGCTCCGCCGTTACCGTAATCTCCAAGGGTAGCAGCAGTATTACCTGTAAAATTCACATCACCGGCAAATGTTAAAGACGCTCTTTGAGCGGAGGGATTGCTTCCGGACAGATATATAGCTCCGCCGTTGCCGTTTGATACATTATTGGAATCAAAATCAGCTTCCCAAAAACTAAAAGAAGATTCGTTGGATATATATATAGCTCCACCGTAGAAATTCGCCGTATTGTTTGTAAAATTCACGCTTCCGTAAAAATCCGCATCGACATATTGATCAAAATATGCTCCGCCGCCGGAGGAGTTAGCACTCGTCGTAGCTTTATTATTATCAAAAGTAAGCATACTGCCGATTAAAGAGGTTATGTATGCTTTTCCCGTTGGCGCTGCTCCTTTGACATACAAACCGCCGCCTCCATTGATATCGCCGCCTCCGCCCGAATTTATTTCATTATCGTTGAAATTTACATCTCCCGCAAAACTTACAGTTGAAGATGCAATATAAAAACTTGCAGCTCCTCCTACTCCTGACAAAGAGTTTCCGCTATCGCGGATAGTAATATTTTCTAAAGAAAAAAACACATTGCCTATTGAGTAAGAAGCACCGTAAGCATAAATAGCAGATCTTATCTGGCTTGATGGGTTGGATCCTTTTATTTCTAGATTTTTTATTGTTATCTCTTTACTGTTTGTTGAGCCTTCCAGTGTGTTTGTATCAAATCCAAGGCTACTTAAAGGTACTGATAAAGTAAAGATGTTGTTATCTCCTTCTATTAGTATTGATACCGCAGGAGATGACGGCACTTGAACGTACGCCAAACCGCTAAAAGTTATATCTGTTGAAATATTGATAACTCTGTTGTCATCGGTATCCATTCCTAAAACCTCGTGTAATTTATCGAAAGAGCTGATATTGTAATCTCCGGCAACAGCCAACACGGCAATAAACGGTAAAAATAAAAATGAAAACAGCAGTTTTTTTAATTGTTTTTGGATTGGAAACAGTTTTGTGAAATTCATTGATAGCTCCTAAAGGTCTGTTCTATTTATAAAATACCTAAATTTGATTGAAATTTCAATTGAAAAACCCAAATTTTATTAATTTTTTGCAACAATATAAACGGCAGATAATAATTAATAGATAATAAAGTATAGATACGGCAGCGGCAATCGATTGCTTTTGCCTTCGGCGTTCGCAGTGACGGCAAAAAACCCTTTGCCGAGCTGCCGGACTTCCGAACTTCTGCCCTTCACACTATCTTTGCCGTTATAATATCGCGTTTTGTCAGCGGGCGCGACAGGCAGATGCCGTCGAAAGACGTGCAGCGGCTTAGCGCGACGTATAACTGTCCCGGGGCAAAAGCGCCGTACTCCATGTCTATTATTACATTGTCAAAAGTTTTGCCTTGGCTTTTATGTATCGTGACCGCCCACGAAAGTTTCAGCGGATACTGTTTAAAAAAACCCGCGCTTTCAGTATCTATCTGCTGAAGATTTTCGTTCCATTTGTATTTAAAAAGTTCCCACTTATAAGGTTCAACCTGTTCGACGCGTCCGTTTTGAAATTCAACATATATTGCGGTTTTGTCGGAGTACATGTCATTTCTTATGTCTTTTACAATGCCGATGCTTCCGTTGACCCATCTGCCTTTCGCGTCATTGTTTACCATCATCACCTGCGCGCCTTTTTTTAGCACAAGATTATGCTCCGCGGGAAGCGCGCCGGATTCTTCGTCTATGTTTTCAGATTCCGCGGTAAAAACCGCATTTTCTTCTCTGATCTTTGAAAGATACGTATAATTTATCTGCGCGGCTTTTTTGTTTGTCGTAGTAAGATAAACCGCCATGGCTTTATCAATTGCCGCCGCAATGCTGACTTTTTTATTTAAAGCGGCAAGTTCCGCGTCGCCGGCAATTCCGTTTCTTACGGAGTTTAAAAGCGTGACGAAGTCACCTTCCTGCTGGCGGTATATTTTTTTAAGCTCCACCGTGTGAAGCATGCATTCGTTTAAAGAATATGCGCTGATAAAGTAAGGTGTTTTATATACCGAATTAAAAATATGCGTTTCTTCTTTTTTTACTACCGGCGGAAGCTGCTGCAGATCGCCGATAAAAACCATCTGAACGCCGCCGAACGGTTCCCGATGAGCTTCCCTGTTAAGGCGTAAAAATTTGTCTATGCAGTCCAGAATATCGCAGCGGAGCATTGAAGCCTCGTCGATAATTATCGTTTCGGCTTGTTTGTATATCGATTTATCCGAAAGTTTCTTTTTTTTGATTTTGGCAAGAGTCACGTCCGGTTTAAAATTGAAAAAAGAATGGACAGTTTCCCCGCCCGCGTTTAAAGCGGCAACGCCCGTCGGAGCGAGGATCACGGTTTTTTTATTTAATTTTGAAACGCAGTACTTTAAAAACGTAGTTTTTCCGGTGCCGGCATTACCGGTAACAAAAACGCAGTCATTGGTTTTTGAAATAAGCTCAAAAGCCTGCTTAAACTCATTGTTGATTTCTATAGTCATTTTTTTCCTTACGGCAGCCGCTCCGCCGGTTTTATTTTAAAGACGTTTTAATTAACCAAGTCTGCGTATCTACTTTCATATAATTTATTCCCATATACGCGTTAAATCCGGAAAATACAATAGCGCCCATGTAGGCTGTTCCCAAATTTTTTGTATAAAATCCGGCTATAAACTCGGGAATAAAATAAAACAAAAACGCGCATATGCCAAAGCTTAAACACTCTAACAAAACCGCCGACAATACGGGATAGCCCGTCTTATTTAAAATAGGCTTTGCCGTGGCGCTTAAACCGGTGATAATAAAAGCCAAAACCGGAAAGGCCGATAAAGCCGCAAGACTTTTTACATGTATATTAAAGCTCAGCGCCGCGGCAATAATAAGTATTATCAGCGTAAACACATATTTTACCAAAAAGGACGCTGTAAAAGTTTGAATTTTTTCCAATTCCGAAGATAATGTTTTCTTTTCATATGCAGCTGTCTTAAAATCCCCGTAATCTTCTTCATCCTTTATGTTGTACGGAAGTAAAGATAAATCAACGTCTATAAAATTTACGCGGGCAGCAGCGTTTATGCAGCTGAAAAGCAAAGCTCCGTAAAAAGCGATATAAAGATTTTTCACATAGAAACCCGTTATAAAGCCCGGCGTAAAATAAATTAAAATGCCGCTCCCAATCCAAACAAAAAGAAACAAAATCAATTTTAACAAATCTTTTTTCAGCTTAAATATATTTAAAATAATCTTTAACGAAAAAATCAAAATCGTAATAACGCAGGCTAATGCCGGAAAAGCCCGTAAATCGGAAAGATTTTTTATAAAAATAGCCGGCGGATTCAAAAATATTACATTGGCGAAAGATATAGCCGTTACCGTCAAAAAAAGCAGCAGCGTATTTATCAGGCATTGCGCTAATAAAGCGGCTGCCGAATTTGCCGCGCGTTTTAATATTATGCTCAAAAATTCCATTTTTATTTCTCTCCTGCGTCCAAAACAAAGAAACCCGAAAATCAACAGGGTGTGCGGACAAATCCTAAGCCGCCTGTAAGAGCGCGTTGACGAAATTCGGATTTGAAGTTCCCGTAAAAGCGTTTATGTCCGGAATTTGCGCGTCAGGCATAAGAGCGGGCGGAATATTTTCCGGATCTGCGGAAATAACGACCGCGCGGTCTGAGTTAAACATTTCGTCGAAATCTATGCGCGTCAAATTTATTTGTCCGGCAAGATTTGTCCTGCCTGCCGCTTTTGCAAAAGATTCCATATCAAAAACTATATTTCCGATATTGATTTCCAGAGCTTCGTTTATGCGATTGTTCAAATCGCCGGGTCCCGCATTTTCGAAATTCATATCGAAAAAGCCGTCTTCAAACAAAGAAAATCCGCGATTTCTTATTTCCGAGACAAATGATTCGTCGTTTGAAAGCGCTGGATCTGCGCGCACGAACACCTGCATTTGTTTAATGCCGGCCAGAACATCAAGCGATTCTAAAATTTGCTCTTTGCTTGATCCCGCGTAATTTATGACCAGATTTTTTATGTTTTTATTTTCGGCCAAAGCCGCTATAAACGCTTCTCTGCCGGGTTTGAAATCCGCGCTTACGCTGACTCCCGTGTATCTGTTTTTCAGCCGTTTGGCCAGCCTTTCTATTTGCGCGGAGGTTATTTTATCGTTTTCAACGGATAAAAATATTTCATCGTAAACAGATTTTTTCAACAGGCGTTTGATTTGCTTCGTATCTCTGATCCTGAATTTCGCAATGACGTTTTTGTTTTTATTTTGCGCTAAAGCGGCGGCATAAGCCTGCGGTTCATAAATGCCGTCCTGATGATCGTATAAAACCATCGAATCGCCAAAACTTATGTCCGAAAAATTTACCCCGTCCAAAATATTGTTTTGAGAATACAATTTTTTTACGGCAGCAGCGCTTTTCTTGTCCGCAGACAGGAAAGGCGAACCGCATAAAAGAAGTTTTATATTTTTCAGCGCTTCTTTGAGAGCTTCGTCTTTTTGCTTTTCAGTCAAATTTTCATTTGAAGATTTGACAAAAAAGCGCATTACTCCGTTTTCAAAAGCCGCGCTTATGCTGAATTCCGCGTCTATCCCGGCGACTCCGTATTTTGTTAAAAACTTTCCTTCTTTAGAATTATTTATTGCGATCACGGCATTGTTAAATCCTTGTTTCTGCAGCTTTAAAGCCGTTTCAGGCGTAAAATCGCCGTCTTGAGAAAGCCAATAAATCGTTTTTCTCGCAGAATTTCCATAATAAGCGATATTATCGCGGAATTTTTTTGAAATTGGAGTTACTCTTAAAGAAGAATTAAAATAAACGGGAGCAAGCATAGTCAGAATGACATTAAGCGAACCTAAGCCGGCAAGAATTATAAAAACCGTAAGCGGAAAAGAAAAATATAAGGCTGCCGACAGTACCGAAGCCATGCCGGAAAAGTATATGAACCCCGCTCTGTATTGCACTTTCAATTCTTTTTTTACGTTTATTTTAACCTCAGCTTTAACGGTACCGTTTTCTCCGGTTATTTTTTCTCTGCCGATTTGCGTAGCTCCGAAAGTCTGTCTTACTCCGCGCAATCTGTTTATTGTGCCGATTATCGAATTATGCATAACGCCCACGTTTAAAACGGCTTTTTCAATAAGCACGGGGAAAAGAGCCTTCCAGACGCTCTTGTCCGTGCCTCTGTTTTTTTTAATAATATCGGCTACGGCCGGAATATTGACGGCAAGCATCGTAAACAGCATCAACGGAATAAAATCAAGCTTGAAAAACGCCGAGAACAAAGGAAACGGCGATAAAAGCGCGGCAAACACAAAAAGCGTTATAATTAACGGATATAAAAACAATATAAAACCCATAGTCACATTCATTTTTGAAAAGAAACCTAAATGCTTTAAAGACAGGACTCCTTTATATAAAGGAGTGAACACTCCTTTTTTAAACCATTCTTTTACGGGATTAAGCCATAATTCCGCGGTCCCGTATCCGAATTTGGACATTTGCCTGATAGCCTCCAGCGGTTCTTCAGGCATGCCCTCCCCAAACAGCATCGTAGATTCAAGATAAATGTTCAGCATAATGTTTAAAGCTTTCAAAGGGTCTGTATTTTGCGCTTTTACGGTTTTGAGCAATTCGTTAAATTCTTTTTTCGCATAACCGAATACCGAAAGTTTTTCAATTATTTCGTCGTAAGTAAAATCTGTTTCCTGCAAAGCGATATTATTTTCCCCTGCGTATGACAGAAGCTGTCCGATATTGAGCAAGGCAAGCTCTTCGAAGGTTATATGTTCGTATTGTATTTGCTTTCCGCGGTAGTTTTGTCCGGTGGTTTCTTCCCGCATCGTGATCATCTTCATAATCATAGCGAAATCTTCGGCCACATTGTCCTCAGACCACAGCCCCGATTTTTCAAGAGCCGTTTTTCTTATAAATCCGTTATGTCCTAAAAATTTTACGAATCCGTTTCTTGCGTCATAAGGAACGATGTATTCCCAAAGAAGAGATCCTTCATGAGCGCGCAGCTCGCTGGTTTTAGTGTTATTAGGATTATTTACGACAGTTTGATTTTGGGTGTATCCTAAAGCCGGATCAATTACAAATTCCGTCATTGATGCGACTATTCCGTTTGCAGGAACGGTCGAATCTTTATCTAAAAGCAAAATGACGTCACCCGCGGCAACGTCGCCCGACACATATGTATTTTCAAATATAGGCTTGTCATTTACAAGCTGCTCTTTTAAGCTTTTTAACGCGTCTTCTTGCGTCATTCCTTCTTTTACAAGTTCTTCCAGTATTTTACTTATCATTAAAGAATGGTTTAAGTTGCTGGCTTTTTTAAACAACCCTCTTCTCTCAAACTCGCCCCATGAAGTTTTTGTTTTATGCTTCGGCCTTGCTATAAAGCCTATATCGTGTTCTCTGTAAAAAGAAACTCTGTCGTAAATCTGGCTTTCATCTTCGGTCAAAGGCAGATTATTTTGTTTTTTCAGTTCTATGGCGGCTAAAGCCGCGTCGATATCATTATCCGCAAAAATCATTAATCCGTCGTCGCTTACTACGATATTGGCGTATTGCCCTCCGGCTTTTTTGTTATACCGGTCTCTTGCGTCAATAGCATATTCGAGAGTACGTTTAATTACCGGCCAAGGTTCGTTGTACACCGGTATTGAAGTGGTTTGTCTTAAATACTGCGCGCCTTCCGGCATTTCTTTAATGTGGGCGGCGTAATTTTGGGATTCGGGGGCAGGTGTAGAATCTTTAAAAATATAAACTGAAAGCACCAAAGCGTATATAGCCGGCAAGATCAACAATACCATAACCGGAGCTAATAGAAGCATGCCCAGAGTTACATTGTATATGTTTGAAAACAGCAAAAACGCCGCAAAAACCAATGTCGTTTTAAAAATATCTCTGGTATAATTGGGTCCGCTGAAAACAGGCAGCAGATTTTTTAATTTTTGTAAAAACGTTTTATTTTCGATTTCTCCGTTTTGAAGATTTATTTTACGGATTTTTCCGTCAACATACGTAAATATCAATTTGAAATTTTCCGAAGTTTCGAATTTTACTTCCAAACTTTTTAAAATCGGAATTTGTTCGGCGATCTCTTTAAGCTTGCCGTTATATTGGCCGGGATAATCTTTCATAAGATCTCTGACGTTTTCCGCCGCAGACAGAATAATATTTTGTTTTTCCTTCTCGGGCAGAACGGACGAAGGCATTAAAGCGTAAGCATTGTTTAAAATTCCGGATTGCTTTTTAACATTGTGATCATAAACGGTCTGATCGTCTTTGCTTAAATTTACGTTCGGCGTTACGGTTATAAAATTGACGCCGGAATCTTTAAATATCTCTTTCAATCCTTCCGTGTGAAACCCGCCGGATACAAGAACAATGTTTTTATAACCTTTCTCTTTTGCGCCGTTTAAAATTTTTTGCGCAAAAACGGAATTCCTTAAAACGTTGTTTGAAATAAACTTATCGAACAGATCGAAGTTATCAATAAAAAATTCCGGAATATCGCCGCCGCCGTAACGCGAATAAAGCGCGGCAAACGTTTTAAAGTTTTCCTTAAAATACGTATAGTCGTCAAAAGTTATGCTGTTATTAAAGAAATTATTAAAATAAGAAGAAAAATCCTTAATGAAAGCCAGATCCTGCTTTACGACATTGTCGGAGGCGGACATTCTTAAAGCGCCGGTAAGATTGATTTCTTCGCTTCTAAGTTCAAAAACGTCTATAGATTTCAGGTTTTTCAAGCATGTGAGATAAGAAAAAAACTCATTATACTTCTGCGAAAGATCATACTTTTCCAAATATTCCAAATTTTTTTCAGAGCTGTCATCCGATTCAATATAAGCTTTATACTCTTTATACGACAAAAAATTTTTTATTGAATTATGGAACTCGGCATACTGTTTTTCGATTTTCCGTTTAGAAATTTTATCCATTTTTTGCGAATACGCGATAAAGGACTCTATATTCGGAAAAGGCCGTTCGGAATAATATCCCGCAATATTTAAAAAACTCCTCCCTCGGCGAAATTTATCGTACATCTTCATCAAGGCGGAATAATATTTTATCTGCGAAATTTTGCCTTCGTCATTGTCTTTTATTAAAGAGTCAAGTTTTTTTCCGTTTACAAACGATGCGGCGGTTTTATTGATATTTTCGTTAAAATTTTTCAATTGGCGCGAAGTTTCGTCTTTATGGCCGGTTATCCGGTCTAATAACAAAAAATTTTCAAAATAAACGCTTTCGTCTTCTATCCCGCAGATCCGCCCTCCGAAATCTTTTGCTGCCGCGTAATATTCGTATCCGGTCAGCTGCGAACTTGAAATAAGATAATCCAATACGTCTTGCTTAAGGCTGTCGCCGCCGATATCGCGTATCCAGCCGATATCCACTTCGCCTGCCGCGCCTTCGGCGTAAATCGCGTCTATTCCGATCTGTTTTTCTATGTTTTCAAGTATGGAAGATATATTTTTTTGAGCGGAAACATTGTAATGCAGATCTTGTACGCTTATAACCGAGATCTGATTATCCTCAAAAACGCTTGCGTCAGATATGAAACCGGCGGCTTTCGGGATTTGAAAATACGTTTCCCGCGCCGCAGCGGAAGAAGAGGCTGCATACGAGAGATCGCCGCAGACAAAAGATACAAATATTGAAAAACATAGAGTTGCGCATATATATTTTTTTATCATATTTATTTTGACCGTACTGCTTCGTCCGTTTGCTGTGCGGAGAGTCATTCTCCGCAGCTTTTTACGCCGCTTTCAATATTGCGTTCACAGCTTCCAAATTAGGTCTCTTCTTAAAGTCGTCTTTATTGATCTTCACTTCGCTTTCGTAAGCAAAAATCATTTCAATCATAAGATCCGCAACAGCCGGCACGGCTCTGGGATTGGCGTTAACTGTGGCGGCTATTTCATTGCGGTAATTCGATTTATTGATCTCGTTGACTCTGTCCGTAACCAGTTTAACTTCGGCTTCGCCGGCCGCTTCATAAGCCATATATTTGGATGAAGCAAGCTTGCCTATAAGTATTTCCGCGTTTCTGTCTTTGAATCCTTTTTTTCTTTCCTGCTTTTTAAATTCAAGCGCGGCGGCAAATTTTTCAAGCAGTCCTTCAATGTAAGCTTGTTTTATTTTAATTATTTCCGCTTCAATATCAACATCAAGCTCGTCTTTAAACTCATCTCTGACTTTTTGTTCTATCGCCGTTAAATATTCGCTCATAAAATTTTTACCGGAAACAAATTGGGAAAGAATGTATTCGGCCGGCTCTCCGTCCGATAATAATTTGTACGCATTTTCAAGAAGCGAAGGGCTTATAGACAAAGCCGGAATATTCATATTTTCCACCGTGTAATTTCTCGCCGTTTCTCTCGCGCTGTCGGCGGTTATCGGCGCGGATTCAAAATATTTAAGGATTTTTATTGAAAGCAGATCTTCAAGAATTTTTCCTAGGCCGGCGTCGTTTTCGGCATATTCTTCCAAGGCCGACGCGTAAAGGACAATATCCTGTTTGGCATTCGCAAGAGAAGATTCGAGATTTTCGGCATTTTTCACTATATCGGTATCAAAAGTTTCTATGCCTCTGTTTACTGACGAAACCGTTTCGATTTTTCCGTTAACGGGGTCAAAAAGCCCGTCGAAAAGATTAAGCAGCTCCCCTGAAATCTTTGCTTTTTCCGTTTTTTCAACCATTACGCTTATTCCGTCTCTTCTGAACTGTTCCAAAAGCAAAGGAAGAGCAAGATTTCCTTCGGCGCCAAGAGAAAGCGCAAGCTCTTCGGTAAAAATAATATTTCCGTTGCTGGCATTTGAAAAGATTTTCATATATCTTTCCAAACCTTCCGCATCCGTGATACGGTCAAGAAATATTCTGACGCTTTTTGCCCGCTGCCAGCCTTCGGCATTTCTGTTAATGCGGTGATCTCTGTAATCTCCCGCCGAAAAAGGCCTTGTGTATACCTCGTCGCCGGCATAGACTCTTAAATTTTTTGAAACGGAAAAACCGGATTGTTTCTTTTCCGATACCGTATCAACTTCAATGATATCCGCCGTCATTTTATCGCTCAGATAAACCCCGTCTTCTCTAAGAGCGCCGGTAATAAGCTTTTCAAACTGTTTATTCTGTACCGCAGCGGCAATATCTTCATAAAAAGCGTCTTCGGCATAATATACAATTCCGTATTCCTGCGAATTTTTAAGAACATAAACGGGTTCTTCGGTAAATACTATATCCGAAGGTTTATATTCCGAAAGCCTTGAAGAAGGTATTTTCTCTCCGGTAGTTTTTAGTCTGGCCGTTCTTGCCTTGATTCCCGAGTTTGAAAAATTATTGATATCAAATCCGAATAAATTATTTGTAATGAACACGTTTTTTGAAACCAGACCGCTGTTGTCTACCGTCGCTTTGCCGCCAAGATGTTTTGCGTGGATTATGTGCGGAACATACATTATATTTACCTGCACATTGCTGTTTACGGCAGCGTCGGGATTATTTAAGTTCCATCTGAAATGGTTAGTTATATACACATAGAGATTCCCGATTACGGTAATGCCTATGTAAGCAATGGCAAGATATGCCGCGCATTGTCCCAACATAATCAAATATCCTGCGGTAAACCCGCTTAAAAGAAAACTCATCACGGTGATCAAAGCAACGAAAGCCGCAATAATTGCCAGTCCTTTGTAAATAGTTTCGTTGAAATATAAGGCTTTGCGCTTCATTTCTTTGGCCGCGGCAAGCCTTTGCTCCGTTACCGAAGCAGGAGACAATCCGTGCATTCTTGTAAACTTTTCAGGCGATACAAACATTATTATGGGAGCTTCGAAGACGGATACTATTCCCGCTCTGAGTTTCGGGTATTTCTCTTTTGTTATTCCAAGCCGGTTTAAAAAGCGCGCGACAAACGGAAGTTCAAGCCCTGCCGCGCGAATAGTTACTTCTTTGACCGTAATATTCGCGTTTTGCGTATTAAGTTTGCTTCCGCCAAAATCTTCTCCGACGCTGACAACTACTTCCAGGTCTTTCTTTGCGTCAAGCCCCGCAAAAAGCCTCTGCGGAATTACGATAGTGGTTTTGCCGCCCGCGTCGGCAATCTTATATTTTTCGGGAAGAAGTATATTGGAGGAGGCTATCGGAGCGCCGTTATCGTCGAGATTTCTCATTTCAATTCTCGCAAAAGAACCCGGAGCCGCGCTGATCGTTTCAATATCAAAAGCTATTTCGCCGTCTTTTTCAATATTTTCGGTTTTGATGCTGAACCAATACGCATTCCAGTTAGCCCCTCCTTCGTTTTGAAGATTATCAATTCTCATTGTCATTTCACGCGCCTGCTGCTGTACCTCTGTCGGCTGTACCTCCGCCTGCTGCGGCGCGGCCGGCTGCTCCTCTTCTGCCGGCTTAGGAAGCTGAACATTTTCAGGTAAACTGCTATAGTTCGTAAAAATCAGAAAAGGATGCACGACAGTTTCTCCGCCTAAATTTACGGTAATATTAATAAATATTGCCCAAGAGCTTGAAGCAAGACTCGGCAGAGGAGTCACTTGCCAGCTAAAAGCCGTAATAACTCTGCCGGTATTTACATAGTTCACTATTCCGCTGATGTCCTGGCTTGACCTTATATAAGCGTAAATACTGTCAACCGCGCCTTTAAGTTCCGCGTCGTCCGTATACAGAAGCGCTTCTTTTGCGGCTGCCAGCCAGCCGAGCGTCCATTCAAAACTTACGTATTGCGCTCTTTCGGTAAAATCCAAACCTATGTAGCTGCCGTTTTCTTTTACGCCGGCTAATCCAAGAGTCCTTTTTAAAATTTCAACGCTTGCATTTTTTATTCCGAATCTTGCTTCCATCTGCGCGTTAAAATCTTTCACGCCGAATACGGAAATAATCCAAGTTTGGCAGTCCGTGGCAAAAATGTTGTTTATGACATTAGTTTGTAAATTAACTCCGCTTAAAAAATATCCTTTTTCTTTGTCATACATTGAAAATAAAAAATTCGCCAATTTCGGCAAAGCTTTTTCTATTTCGCCTTTTAGTTCTTTGTCATCGGTAAAATTCTTTAAATTATCTAAAAATGAGTATGTCGAAACGATATTCTCAACGGAAACGGTTTGATAATAATTGTCTCCCATATATTCATAATTTGAAATATTATCTCTGGGAGCCATTCTTATAGCTCCTGCCCACTGTCCGGATTCAACCTGCAAAGCAAGCATGGCTTTTGCCAATTCAACAGCCCTTTGATGCGCTCTGCTGCCCAGATCCGAACCTTTATATGCTTGCGACATGCTTACAAAAACATTCCCGATCCATGCATTTTCGCCTGTGATCGGCTGGGACTGATTCTCAAGCCAGGCGCCCTGCGTGCTTAATATTTTCCAATAATATCCCTGCCCCTCGGGAATATTGGTATCGTCGTATGTAAAATCCGCATTAGTGGTATTTGAATTTTTATTTACCTCTAAAGCATTAAACATTTTTTCTATCAAATCTCTGTTTTCTTCAGGATACAAAAGCAAAGCTTTCATAAGAACCGCCATATCGTAAATGACTACGCCTTCTTCTACAATTTTTCTTTGATCCGCATCCTGTATAATGCTTGTATTTCCGATAAAACTTCTTGGCAAAGGTTTGCCTTCCATAAAATCTTGTGCAATTTGTCTTATATAACTGTTTGTCCGAACATCTGCGTATTCTTCCGTCTGCGTTATGCCCGGGGTTTCCGGAGGAACATAAGGCGTAGGGGTACCGCTTGACTCTGCGCTGCATGCGGAAAACATTATCATCAAGAGAGCGATCATGAGCATGCTTTTTATCTTTTCCAATACGCTTCTCACGGCGCGCGGAGTTTTTTTGTCCGCCTCAGCTTTTTCAATTTGTTTTGCAAGCGCGGCTCTCTGGAAAAATTCCGGCATTCTTGAAAAAAGTTCGTAAGAAATCCCGTCGATCAAAAGCGCCGCTTTAGTTTCTTCAAGAGTTGAACCTCTTTTTACCGTCGCTTTCGCATATTCTTCCGCCGCGGGAATAGCGCCGTCAACGCCCATGTCTGTGCCGTCGAAAGCTTTTTTCAGAAAAAAAGCTTTTGCCATTTCGTAAACCGGTTCGTTTTCAATATCGAGAACGGCCACGCCGTAAATATTTTTTAAAGCTTCCGGAACAAGAGTTTTCGCCATATCAAAATAAGCTTCAAGCAAAGATTTTTCTGAAATTTTGATTTCGCCGGCAGTAACCGTTTCCGCGGCGCGCGACGCTTCGGCATCTACGGTTATTTCATTATTTGCGCCTCTTGAAACTGAGATCCTGGCTCCGTTGCTAAAGATTATTTCCGCGGCGTTATTGTCCGTTCTGTCTACCGTAAGAACGCCTTCGGCGCCGGTAATGTTATTAATTTCGTTGACCAATCCGTCAAGATCGTCAAAACTTATTTCTTTGCCCAAAAATGCCGCGCCTGCTTCCACAATACTTTTAAAACGTCCGGCATCAGCGGTTTGGGACGCGATCACAAAGGAGAGCGCTTCTCTGTAGATCCTGCTTTGTTCTATTATTGTCTGTCTGTAATTTATTTCCGCCATTCCGGCGCTTTCCGAAATTTTCGGAGTGATCGTTATGTGGCTGATTTTTTTATCGGAGAGTATGCCGTTTATTCCGGCCGTATGGTATCCGCCGGTAACAATGACGATAATTTCTCTGGCGCTTTTCATAATATCTTCCGGAGAAATTTTTTTCGGCGCGATATCTTCATAAATTTCTTTTTGCGGCGCCTCATACTTGCCGCTGCCGCCGGAAATAAGCCGTTCATTTTCGTCTATTTTACGTACAAAAATTTCATTTCTTTTATTGTTAACGCCGTAATAATCGTTTAAAAAAGCAAACTGCCCGCTGATTTCATTTATATGATTGACCGACGCGTATTTGGCGTACAGATTTATGAAATCGTTAAAGTTTCTTTTAAAATATTCTTCGTCTTTGGCCGTAAGTTTATTGGTAAGCCAGCCTTCAAACACGGGATAAAAACGGCTTAAAAAAGAAATTTCTCTTTCCGTATCGTCCGCCGCGAGCGATCTTCTTATCTGCTCTTCAAGTTTTTGTTCCTGGGCGAATAACTCTAACGGATTTATCCGCGAATTAAGACTTTTCAGCTCCAAAAACGCTTTAAGTTCGGAATAACCTTTTTCGCCGGTCCCGTGTTCCGAAATATATTTGCAGAGCATGTCTATATCGCGCAGATTGTCAGTGGCTTCAAGCATCTTATGATATTGCGATATCGGCATGTTCTCTCTGATCGACGCCAAATATTTTTGAAGCTGCGAATTAATATGCTTGGCGTTCAATTTTTTTGACATATTGTCAATAGCAACGACTTTTTTCAGTTCGGTAAATTCTTCGGGGCCGATATTGAAAGCGTTATAGTAATTTTGCGGAGCCGCGTTTATTTTTTCGGCGTAATCGAAAAGTGTTTTGTAATATTTGGCTGCCTCTATTTTATTGCCGCGGTAATCCGCGGAGGATTTGGAAAATTTTTTCATTTCCGGACTGAGAATTTTATTCGCAAGATAACCGATCTCATTTTTTACGTTTGCCGCTATGCCGAGGTTTTTAGCTTCATTCTCATAAATATTTCCGAGCCTTACGATATTTTGATAATGAATTTTCGCGTCTTCCAAACCGAACAGATTGTCCTTATCATTTAAAAAAGCGAAATATTCCGCTCCCGTAAGAGCTCCGTTTTCAACCATTTGCGAAACAATTTCATTTTTCTGTCCTGAGTTGATGCCGGAAGAAAGCCATGAAACGTCTACTTTTCCGCTTGCGCCTTCCGAATAAACGCGTTTAATCGTATACTTTTCGTCGAGCGACTGCAGGATTGAAGCGATATTTCTTTGCGTCTGAGGATGCGCGTGCAGATCTTGGATGCTGACGATAACCTGCGGCGAATTATAGTCCGCCATTTCCGTTATTTTCCCGAAGCGTTCGGCGATAATGTCGGACTTTATTTCGTGAATCGGCGCATTATTTTTTTCCAGCATTACCGCCGCGCCGGAATTTTGTCCGAAACTTTGCGCAAAACTTTGTCCGGCAAAAGCCGTCAAAAAACATAATGCCGTTAAAACTGCCGTAAATTTTTTAAAAATCATGATAACTCCTTTTTGGGATCTGAAAAGTTCAGAAGACAGGGAAAATATAAAATGTAAAAACGACAAAGACTAAAAATTTGGAAATATTTTATATTTTACATTTTCATTGCCGTTCTCTCCGCACTTTTTATTAGAACATCCCCTTTTTAACTGCAAACAGTTATTTCTGCGAAACCGGAATTTATTAACGGATTTCCGGTTTATAAATAAAAAATTCCGGTTTTATTGAAAAAACCGGAATTTTTTATGACCCTATTTGTTTTGTAAAAGAATGATCTCCGCTAAAAAGACGCAATAAGCCTATATACCGCAGCATAAACCCTAAAATCAAAATGAAAAAGAACGCGTTTGCGGCGTTTGAAGCCACAGCATTCCGAATACCCGCAAAACTGCCCGTAGTGAAAATGTTTTTTCTGGAAAATTGCTGGGAAACAAATGCGGCGGTAAAGTTTTTATCATGCGCGGCTTTTTGTAAGCTTAGCCGGCCTTTTCCGAAATCCAAAGAGATCGCAAGAGACATCACGTCA
This sequence comes from Endomicrobiia bacterium, assembly GCA_009776745.1. Lineage (GTDB taxonomy): Bacteria > Elusimicrobiota > Endomicrobiia > Endomicrobiales > Endomicrobiaceae > Endomicrobium_B. The sequence continues at coordinate 33,321 of WRNH01000005.1, forward strand.
TTAACAAAATTTTTGCATACATCGGTTATGACTTGGCTGTAATCGCGCGCCAAACGTATATCGTTGCCGATACAGTTTGTTTCTTTCGCCGAAATATTATTTAATATTATGCCCGAAAACGTTTTTATATCGGCAGAGGCAACAGTCGACCCCGATAAAATAAGCATAAAAACAAACAATAATGAAACCGATTTTTTAAGCATATTAAAAGTCTAACTAATATTATAAGATTTGTCAATTTGCTAATTTGGCGCAGATAAATTGACATTAAACCAAAAAACAAATACAATAGATTTCCGCCCGTTTATTTTATTTTGTAAGTTTTGCTTGTAAATTTTATTCGAGCGCCCATAGCTCAATTGGATAGAGCGTTTGACTACGAATCAAAAGGCTAGAGGTTCAACTCCTCTTGGGCGCGTTTTTGCACTCTCAATTAGTTCCGTAAATTAATTATGGCGATTGAAACGGGACTTTTTAGGGCACTTATGAATAATTCTTTTACAGATTGTTTGCATTTTGTGTAATCATTTCAGCGTTAGGCTTATCCAAAGGAGATGTTATAATAAAAAGTGTGGGGTTTGCAGTGTGGAGAGCGGAGTTAACTCAAAAAGATGCAGGGACGCGGGGATGCGGAGATGCAGGGTAACGGCAAAAACACAAAGAGCGTGGAATTAAAGACGGATGTTTTTTTCTGTTGTTACTCTGCCTCTCTGCATCGCTAGAAGCTCCTCCCAACTTCTCATCTTCCAAAAAGGAACGGCATAATGGGCAAAATTCGGCTGACAGAGGAAAAAGAGACATTGTTTATACCTCTTTACGGCAAAGCGGCGGACTATCGTTCAAAAAAATCTATTTTAAACGATAAAACCGCAAGCGATATAGTTGAGAAAGTTGATATTGATTTTACAAAGCATAAAAGAGGAATCGGCGAAAGAGTATTTGCCGCCCGTGCAAAACAATATGATGCATGGGCAAAAGATTTTATAGCAAAAAATCAAAATGCGGCAGTGGTTCATCTCGGCTGCGGATTAGACGCAAGGATAACAAGAATACAGCCGCCGTCTTCCGTAATTTGGTTTGACGTTGATTACCCTGAAGTAATTGATTTGCGGAAACAATTTTATTCGGAAAACAGTCAATACAAAATGATTTCAAGTTCTATTACCGCTCAGAATTGGCTTGAAACGATTCCCAGCGACAGACCTGCGTTGATAATAGCGGAGGGCGTGTTTACATATTTATCCGAAGCGGAAGTTAAAGCGCTTCTGCAGCGATTGACCGATTATTTCTCTCACGGGCAAATAGCTTTTGACGCAGTCAATTCCTCAATGGTCAATGCAAGGAAAGAAAAACTAAAAGAAATGGGAACTGCTTTCAGATGGGTAATTAAGGATATAAGCGAAGCTGATAAATTGAATCCCAAATTAAAAAGAATTGAAACGGTTTCTGTTTTTAAATCTGCCTTTATAAAAGAGCTTCCTCTAGACGTTCGTCTTGCCGTGGGATTGTTAGCGCTTTTTCCAAGATTCAAAAATTCATTTCAAATGCTGCGCTATGACTTTTAAATAATAGCATAGCTTTCATACGCCCGTAAGATTTGGCAAGGAGCGAAGATGAAAATTATCGGATTTATCGCAAGTCCGCTAATTATATTTATCGGGCTTTTTTTGGGAAAGATAAAATAAGAGAAGATAAACTAAAAGACCGCTTAAAATTTTATAACGATTTGAACATAGATAAATACGGTAAAAATTATTTCTCGGATAATTTTTCTAATACATATTTTGATTCCAATAATGCAAAAAAATAGGGATTATAAGGGATGATATAGAAAAACTCTTTGAAGAAAAGATAATTACAAATCGCGAAAAAGCATATTTATTGACATCTTTGATATACGCGTTTGATAAAATAACTAACACCGTAGGGCATTATGATGCCTATAGAAAAGTTGACATCCCAAACAAAAGGTTGATTCTTTTGCCTCTTGCCATTAGAAATTCAAAATATAATTCTGAAATTTACAAAGATTGGTTAGAAAAATTAAAGCGGATATTGTTTATATAGACCCTCCGTATAACTCTCGTCAATATTGCGATTCTTATCACCTGCTTGAAAATGTTGCAGCTTGGAAAAAAGAACAAGTATATGGAACTGCGAAAAAAATAGATCGTTCACACATTAAAAGCCAATACAACATGAAGACAGCGGGAGTCGCTTTTTGCGATTTAATAAATAATATAAAAGCAAGCTATATTTTGCTTTCTTACAACGATATGGGAGATTTTGGAAATGCGCGTTCCCAATCTCGGATAAGTGACCACGAGATATTATCGGCATTAAAAAGAAAAGGCGAAGTTGAAATATTTGAAACCGATTTCAAGCAATTTACAACCGGCAAATCAAACAAAAATGACTTAAAAGAAAGGATTTTTTTATGTAAGGTAAATACCGGTGTAAAAACAAAAAGAACTGTTATATCGTCAAAACATAATCCTATAAAAGCCGGTTTTGTAAAGTCTCCTCTAAACTATACGGGCGGAAAGCACAAACTATTGCCTCAAATAACAAAATTCTTCCCAAAAAACATAGATACCTTTTACGATATTTTTTCCGGCGGAGCAAATGTCGGAATAAATGCCCAGGCAAACAAAATTGTTTGTATAGAAAAAAATCCCTATGTTGTAAGTTTATTAAAATTGATACAAAAAAATAATTTTGAGGACATACATCAAAAAATAATAAATATTATTGACAGCTTTGGATTAAGTCAAAGCTATATTAAGGGCTACGGTTTTTACAAAGTTAACAGTTCTGACGGACTTGGACAGTTCAATAAAAAAGCTTTTTTAAAAATGAGAGAAGAATTTAATAAAGATAAAACAAGAATTGATTTATTATTGACACTTATCTTGTATTCGTTTAACAATCAAATCAGATTTAATTCTGCAGGAGATTTTAATCTTCCGGTAGGCAAAAGGGATTATAACGGTAATTCTCGCAAAAATGTCGCAGCGTTTAATCAACTTTCTAATGAAAAGAGAATAACCTTTAAAAGCTGTGATTTTAGAGAAATATTGAAATTGGATCCGACTCCAGAAGATTTTGTGTATTTAGATCCGCCCTATCTGCTGGGACTTGCAAGTTATAATGAGTTAAATGGTTGGAATGAGAAAGATGAAACAGATCTTTATTCGGTATTATCAAAGCTAAATAAAAAAAATACCAGATTTGCCCTGTCAAATGTCTTACAGCATAAGGGCGCGATTAATAAGATTATGAAAAATTGGGCTAGTAAAGAAAAATTTAAAATTAATAAATTGATTTATAATTATAAAAATTCAAACTATCATTCAACTGCAAAAAATAATAAAACAACTGAAGTTCTTATCACAAATTACTAATTTGCTATAATAAAATCATGTTAAAACCTTGGTCAATTTCCACTACTGTTCGCAACCCTGAACGATTAAGGGAATTTTTAATCGTTCTTCAGCAATTGCTTGATAAAAAATGGGATAATGCAATAAGATATTTTCGTTTAACAAAATTTATTCGTATTCGCGGAAATGGATTTTATGTTGACTTAGAGCCTAATCGCCGCACAGAAATAGAGTCTTTGTTTGAAAAAGAGTTTTACAAACCCGGATTATTTACCGATAAAAAATCATATTTGAATTATATGGCAAATGACGGTTTGCCAATACTGCCGTGGCAGACAAAAAATAAACTTATAAAAGATGATTGGGTAATAGGTATTCAAGATGTAATTTCTTCTTGGCAGAATACGTTGTTGAACTAAAGCTCTTATCACAGAATCGCGGACACAAAATATCTTATCTTCATAAATCTTTTTTTTCTCTTCAAAGCGCCTTCTCTAATTCTCTAAGTTCTTAATCTTGGCAGTTTCTGAATGTTGGGAATATCAACTAACGGCGCCTCCTTGCTTGAAAACATCCTCACGATAAAACATTTCTTAATGTCTTATTTAGGCAATATTTCCGGCTCATATTTGCATGCTCTATCACGCACTACTTCTTTACATAACATTATTTTTGATATAATATGCAATGAAAAAATATATAATTACCGTTATTATAAAAGAAAAAGAGAAAGGAGTAAAAATATGAGTTTGAAAGAAAGAGTGGAAATCGCTTTGGAAACTGTAAGGCCACATTTGCAGGCTGACGGCGGAGATGTTGAATTAGTAGACGTTACGGAAGACGGCATTGTAAAAGTCAAACTTACCGGCGCGTGCGGATCTTGTCCGATGGCGGCAATGACGCTTCAATATGGCGTGACAAATGCCATAAAACAGGCTGTCCCTGAAATTAAAGAAGTGCTGTCCGTGTAATAACGGCAATCGGTAATGAATAATGCGTAGTTATTGCGCCGCCTATTAACAGGCGCGCAAAGCGTGCGCGGAAATTATTACTGATTGGCTAACTAATTTATGTTAATCGGAGTTATTTCAGATACTCATAATGATATTGGAAGCATTCGGAACGCGGTTGATTTTTTTAATCTCCGCTGCGCGGATCTCGTTCTGCATTGCGGAGATATTTTTTCACCTTTTGCGGCAAAAGAATTTGCCGGATTAAGATGCGGATTTAAAGCTGTTTTCGGCAATAATGATATTGAACATGCGGAACTGGATAACATTATTTCCGAATTCGGCATGATTGCGCAGGCGCCTTTTGAATTTAAAGTTTCCGGAAAACTTTTTGTAATGGTGCACAAGCCTTTTAATTTGGGCACAATGGCAGCAAGTGGCAAGTATGATTTTATTTTGTACGGGCATCTTCACCGCGCCGGTATAGAAAAGCGTGACAAAACCGTAATTTTAAATCCCGGCGAAGCAAGCGGTCAGCGTTTCGGCAGAAAAACCGTAGCTTTGATAGATTTGCTTACTGACCACAATGAAATTTTTGAACTGCTTTAAAAAAACAGATAAAAAATAAAATATAAAAAGTTAACGGCACAAAGCTCATTTTTTTACTCTTTTATATTTTATTTGCCGTTGCTGTTTGACGTTTGAAAGAAACGGACAATTAATATATAATAATCTCAAGTGCTGCCATCGTCTAGCGGTTCAGGACATCGCCCTCTCAAGGCGGAGATCACGGGTTCAAATCCCGTTGGCAGCGTAAGATAAAAAATAAAATCCGGACGGCAGTTTGTCCGGATTTTTTCATTGACGTTTCGCTGACAGAGCAATGCCAACGATTTGGCATTGCGAAGGGATTTGAAGGACGGAGCAAGGTTTTTGTTTGAGCAAGTTTGAAAAACTTGCGAAAGGCAAAAACAGCGAGTCCCGGCCTGGAGGAAAATTCCGTCAGGGATTTTACCGGAAGGAAATCCCGTTGGCAGCGTAAGATAAAAAATAAAATCCGGACGGCAGTTTGTCCGGATGATGATAGATTAATTGTAATTTATAGATAGAATATGCCAACCGAGATTAGGGTGTGCCGACACACTCTAGAGAGCAGTTCCTATCTCAATTACCATCTTTGATGATTTCCGCAGGAAGCCATTTGAAAAGCCTTTCCGCGAGCGCCTGCGACTCCAGCGGTTTGGATAAAAAATCGTTAAAACCGTTTGATAAAAACATTTCTTTGGCGCCGGATACCGCGTTTGCCGTTAAGGCAATTATAGGAATTTTTTCATATTTCCCGCCCATGCCGCGGATTTTTTCAGCCGCTTCAATACCGTCCATTTCGGGCATCATATGATCCATCAGTATAAGATCGTAATCTTTTATTTTAACTTTTTCTAAAGCGTCTCTTCCGTTTAATGCTGTATCCGGAATAATTCCAAAACCTTTCAGCATGGCTTCGGCAACCATTAGATTTATTTCAATATCATCAACCAGCAGAATTTTTGCTTCCTCCGCCGTAAAATTATAAACGGGAACCGCCTCTCTTTTTAAATCGGATTCGGATCCGAAAGGAAGATGTATTCTTACGGAAAAACACGATCCCAAACCGTATTCGCTTTTAATGCCTATGGAACCGCGCATAAGCTCTACAAGATTTTTTGTTATCGCAAGACCGAGTCCTGTGCCTACGGTTTTTTTGTTTTTGACTTTATCAAACTGTTCGAACGATTTAAAAAGGCGGGGAATATCTTCCTGCTTTATTCCGATCCCTGTGTCCTCAATATCAAAACAGATATCTTTTGTTTTTTCGCATACGTGCGCGGAAAAGATAATATGTCCTTCATTGGTGTATTTAAACGAATTATTAAGTATATTTGTAAAAATCTGCGTTATTCTTTTTTCATCGCCAAGCACAACGTCCGGCAAATTTCCGGAAAACCGGCACAAAAACTCAAGTTTTTTTTGCGTGAACATAATTTTAAAAATTGATTCTATTTTATAAAGGAGATGGTTAAAGTCAAAATATTCGTTTACAAGCTCGAATTTTCCGGCTTCTATCTTTGAAAAGTCCAAAATGTCATTGATAAGGTTTAAAAGAATGTGGGAGGAGTTTCGTATGTTTTGCATATATTCGCGCTGCTTGTCGTTCAAATCGGAGTTTTTCATTATATCCGCGATCCCGACAATTACGTTCAGCGGCGTACGTATTTCGTGCGACATTGTGGCAAGAAAGTCGGATTTCGCTCTGTTTGCCTGCTCTGCCTGCGCTTTTGCTTTTAAAAGTTCGGTTAAATCGTGAAACAATGCCAATGTTCCGCTTATTTCGCCTTTTTCGTTCCTCATTGACGCGATCTGGATAGAATAATTGCCGGGATTTCCGCATCTGCGGAAATCAATGAGGGCGTCAAATGTCGCCGCCTGCTTATTTTGCTCGGTGAGTTTAAGAGCGTCTTCAAACTTTTTTATGAATTTATCGTCGGCAAATCTTTGAAAAACGTCATGATATGTTCTGCCGTTGATCAGCCCGAAATTAAGAATGTCCGCCTCTTTCAAAAAAGCGTCCGTGCAATAAGCGAATCGTCCGTGCTGGTCGAAAAGCATGATCACGTCAGGGGCGTTGGAAAGCAGAAGTTCCAAATACTTTTCCTGCTTTGATTTATTTGCCGCGATAACCGCCATCATGTTTGCCTGAGCGCCCGTAATGAGCTTATTTCGGTCAAAAATACTTTGCATATTAAGAAGCCTGCGGCTGAGTTTTGTATTTTCTCTCCGCAAAGATTCAAGCTCCGCTTTAAGCTGTTCGATTTCTTCAGGCATTATTGAATCTCCGAGACTTCAAAATAAGCATGTTATGATGGTGTCATTGTGAAAACGGTTTACTGCTTTTCCTTCTTCATTATAAACCGGACAGATTTCGCCTCCGGAATAGCTTATAAAATACGGGATTTTACCGTCGATACTTTTTTGCACCGCTTCCATTTCCGCCATTACGTCAAACCCCAAAGCCAAATTGCGCACCAGACAGGAAAAAATGAAAAGCCCGTTATTCTTTTTTTGCGACAGCGCATCGTTTATTGATTGAGTTGTCGTACGCAAAACTTCGTCATGGTCAATGTAGCCTATTCCTAATGTCGCGTTTACGGGCATTATTCCTCCGCAAACGGCGTATCCTTCGGGGGTAATAGCAAAAATAGCCCTTGTCGCGGGTTTTGTTCCGTCGTTAAAGTATATTATAAACGGTATGGAGTTCAGCCCTTCAATTTTTTTATTGGGCGCAAGTCCGATAGACTGCAAATAATCTATAACGGGCATTCCGTTTACGCCTTTGAGAATATTTTCGTCAGCTTCGGTTATTATGGCTTTTTGGCCGAAAATTTTTTCATTCGAAACCGACGCTATGGAAAACACGGGATCTATGTCGCCGTAAATAAGCATCATGGAGAGAGTATCGGGATATGATTTGCCGTTATATATCGTTTTTACGGTACTGTAATCAACCGTATGGTCAACCGCAAGAGTGCCGAACGCAGGCACTCCGCCGGAAACTTCGTCTATTGCTTCAACTACATGGTCTCCGGCAATATTAAATATCAAAGGCGCGCTTACAAATATAAACGCTGGTTTTTTTGAAAATGCCGACGCAGTTTTATCATAAGCTTCTTTAATCTTTTCTTTGTAAGATTCGATTTTAAGGGGTTCGGTAACTGCTCCCGAGAAAACAATATCATCGCTTGTAACTATTGTGAGAGTTAACGATACCTGCTCAATACATCCCGGAACGGCCGTCATCAGCGTAGATGTTCCGGTTATGTCAAACGGAAAATTTTTGCATACCTCTTCAACAATGCCCAAACTTATAAATTCGGAATGGCAGCTGATAATGCCGAAAGAATTTTTCAAAAGATTTTTTTCAGGCTCGATCTGTTTAAGTATTTCGGCGACGGCAAGTTCCACATTGTCAATTTCCGAAGTAAAAGCGGTTAATGTTTTTATCATGTTAACCTCCATTAAAGTAATAAAATGATTATAACTTAAATGGCAAATTCTTTCAATTATTTGCTAAAATTTTCTGCAATGAAGATAAAAAGAATTAATGATTTTAAATGGGAAATAGAAAAAACCGGCGATATGCGCGTTCCGGCGCGCATTTACGGCGTTTTTAATATTGTTGAATCTGCAGGCAAAGATAAAGCTTTGGAGCAGACGGCAAACATTGCCTGTTTGCCGGGAATTATCGAAAATTCTCTCGCGATGCCGGATATTCACCACGGATACGGGTTTCCTATCGGCGGCGTGGCGGCGTTTTCCGTCTCCGAAGGAATAATTTCGCCGGGCGGCATAGGTTATGACATAAACTGCGGCGTCAGACTGCTTTCTACAGAGCTTCGCTTTGAGGATATAAAAAATAATATTGCAGATATTGCCTTAAAAATTTTTCAAAAAGTTCCTTCGGGCATCGGCTCTTGCGGGGCCGTAAAAATACAAAAAAGAGATTTAAAAGAGATCGCCGAAAAAGGAAGCCGCTGGGCTTTGGAAGCCGGTTTTGCGACGGACAATGATTTGGATAAAACCGAAGAAAACGGCTGCATGAAAGGCGCTGATGTTGAAAACGTAAGCAAACGCGCTTTGGAAAGAGGTTTGGAACAGGTCGGCACGCTCGGAGCGGGAAATCATTTTATCGAAATACAAAAAGTCGCGGAAATTTTTGATAAAGAAACCGCAAAAATATTCGGGCTGGAAGAAAATTTTGCCGTAATAATGCTTCATACCGGTTCCAGAGGTTTCGGTTATCAGATATGCGACGACAATCTCGGTTTAATGCAAAAAGCCGTAAAAAAATACGGCATAGAAGTTCCTGACAGGCAGCTCTGCTGTGCTCCGATTGATTCACAGGAAGGAAAAAATTATTTTTCCGCCATGGCTTGCGGCGCGAATTTTGCGTGGGCAAACAGACAGATGATAACTTATTTAATAAGGCAGGCTTTTAAAGAAAACGGTTTTGCGGGCGATAATATTAAAACGGTTTACGACGTAGCGCACAATATAGGTAAGTTTGAAGAATATAAGGGTGCGCAAGTACTTGTGCACAGAAAAGGCGCAACGCGCGCTTTTGCCGCAGGGCATAAAGATCTGCCGCCGGATTATAAAAATTTCGGGCAGCCGGTGATCGTTCCGGGTTCGATGGGCACTGCGTCTTATGTTTTGCGCGGCACTCAAAAAACTATAAAGGAAACTTTCGGTTCGATTTGCCACGGAGCGGGAAGAGTTATGAGCAGGACGCAGGCTTTAAAATCCGTCAGCGGAAGAGAGTTAAAAAATCAACTTGAAAACGCGGGCATACATGTATTTACGGATTCCTTTAAAACTCTTGCGGAAGAAGCTCCGAGCGCATATAAAAATATCGACGAAGTGATAAATTCCTGCGTAGGAGCCGGCATTGCGGAAAAAATAGCGAAAATGACGCCTTTAGCCGTGATAAAAGGATAAATAAGACAAATGCAATTTGACGCATGTAAGCCGCAGCTCTGACTATATTAAATTAGTCTTCTATAGGGTGTGCTGACACACCCTAAAAATTTTCAGCCAGTTCCACTGCTTTATCGGCAGTTTCTCTTACGATTTTTTCAATGTCCTGTCCTATCACGTCCAAGCCGTCGGCGTTTATCAGCGCATAATCTGAAATTCCGTAAAATGCCAAAATCGTTTTAAGGTAACGTTCGCCCATTTCAAATTCCGACATAGGCGGGATCGAATAAAATCCTCCGCGGGTCGTAATAAAAACGGCTTTCCGGCCGCCTAGCAGCCCGACGGGGCCTTGTCCGGTATATTTAAAAGAAAATCCTTTAACGGTTATATAATCTATGTACGCTTTCAATATCGACGGAAGACCCAGATTCCATAAAGGCGCGGCAAAAACATATTTGTCCGCCAAAGCGAATTGTTTTGCGTATTTTATCATTATGTCGTTTTCATCCGTGCCCGCTGCATGTCCCGCAACCTGTCCGGAGTTCAGAAAAGCAATATTTTCTTTATACAAATCCAAAGTTATAATATTGTCCGCGGGATTTTTCTTTTTATAAGATTCGATAAATTTTTCGGAAATTTGAAAAGTCCTCGAAACATTATCGGGTTTCGGATTTGCCTTAATGTATAAAACCGTTTTCATTTGCATCCTCCTTATGAATATTGTCTTTTTACACTATAATAAATAAAAAGAAATGCCGCAATACCGCACAAAATCCCCTGTTTAGCTTGCTAATACAGCGCTTGCATTGGCAAGTTGAACAGAGGCGCCATGCAGGTTGTCTGTTTGAAGAGAAAATTGTAGAATATTACGGTAATATTTGCGCATACGAAGGGCAGATTTTTTGTGCCTTAAATAACTATTTTTGGTAAAGCAGAAATATGAAAACATGGCATGACTTTTATAAGAACCGCATTAATGATATGTATAAAAATCATATTAACCGCCGGTATAAAGTTTTCATAGATTTCATAAAGGACAGAATAAATAAACTTTCAGACGAAAAAAATATTCACGAAGCTGCCTGCGGCTGCGCAAATATCTCATATGCGCTTAAAAATTTAGGAGCTTCCGTAAGCATAAGCGATATATGTCCCGATATGTTAAATCTTGCGAAACAAAATATGGACTGCGAAAGTTATTTGCTGAATGCCAAGGCTGATAAATTTCCTTCAGGCGCTTTAATGTATTCTCACGGTTTATTGGAGCATTTTAACGACGAAGACATCAAAGATATAATTAAAAACCAGCTGCGCTACTGCAAAGAGCTTGTCCATTATGTTCCGGGCGAAAAATATAAAAAGCCGAGTTTCGGAGACGAAAGGCTTTTATCTAAAAATTATTGGGGCAGACTTTGCCGGCCGCACAAAATCATCGGATTTAATAATGGATATGATTTGATTTTATATTGGGATAATTCAAAAGCATTTTGACCGTTAAAATGCAAAAGGAGTCTGAAATGTTTGGCATAAGGCATGTAAGTTTTGACGCTATGACGTATGTTATACACTATTCGCGCGGACGTATTAAAAAAGAAGGAAAAGGGCTTTCTTTTTATTATTTTGCTCCGACAAGCTCTATTATGGCAATACCTCTGGGAAGCGGAGACATTCCGTTTATATTTAAAGAAAATACAAACGATTATCAGACAATATCCGTACAGGGTCAGATCAGTTACAAAATACAAAATCCTAAGATGCTTGCCGACGTGCTTGATTTTACGGTTACCCGCGATTTGAAATATAAAAAAAACGATATTGAAAAATTAAACCAGCGTATAGTTAACGAGGCGCAGACGTCAATAGCTTCGTTTGTCCATGAGATAAAACTCAGAGAGGCAATACGGTCCGCAAAAGAAATAGAAATTAAAATTCTTGAAGGTTTAAGAAACGCTTCGGCAATAACGCTCTTAGGCGTTGAAATTTTGAGCGCAAGCATATTGTCCGTGCAGGCTTCTCCTGAAATGTCCCGCGCGCTTGAAACCGAAACGAGAGAAAAATTACAGCAGGAGGCCGATCAGGCAGTGTATGAAAGAAGAAATTTTGCCGTTGAACAAGAAAGAAAAATAGCCGAGTCGGAGCTTAATACCGAGATCGCTTTAGAAGAAAAAACAAAACACGTGGAACAGAAAAAAACGGAAACGCAGATACAAAAAGCCGAGGGCGACAGGCAGCTGAGGCAGCTAAAACTTGAAGCCGATATTTATATAAAAAGCAAAGAGCTTGAATCCCAAATTACGCTGGAAACGCAGAGAAAAAATTTGATAGAACAAAAAACTGTAAATGATAAAAAAGAGGCGGATTCCAAAGGCTATATTATAGAAACCACATTAAAACCGTATAAAAATATTGATTGGAAAATCATTGCGGCATTGCAAAACAGTTCCGACCCGCGTTTTAACATAGCCTTAGCTTTCAGAGAGCTGGCTGAAAATGCCGGAAAAATAGGCAATATCAATATCACTCCCGAGCTTTTGGATTCTCTTTTAAAAAATAAATGAGAATAAAACGCGCTATCATCGTAAGAAGCAAGACAAGGCTTGAAACTTTGCTTGAAAGATTTAATACGAAAATGCAGGCTAAGTTTTATATAGAAAAACAAGGCGCAGATTTCAGCGACTACGAATGCGAACACGAAACGTTTTACGATTCATTAAATCTTATACAGCGCAATATATCCGCGGCGGTCAAGTATAAAATCATAGACAGAGAATTTTTGCCGCATTTTATTTTTTCCGACGACAATATAATATTGGCCGTAGGGCAGGACGGCCTTGTCGCAAATACCGCAAAATATTCAAAAAACGTTCCGATAGTTGCGGTTAATCCGGATAAAAAACGTTACGACGGCGTTTTGCTGCCTTTTGATAAAAATGATTTTTTACAAGGAGTCCAAAGCGCGGTAAAAAACGATTACAGGAAAGTCAAAACCGTCGGGTTTGCACAGGCGGCATTAAACGACGGACAAAAGCTGCTGGCGTTTAATGATTTGTTTATAGGAGTTTTCTCGCATATATCCGCAAGATATAAGCTTTCGTTTGGAAACTTGACCGAAGAACAATCGTCAAGCGGAATAATAATTTCAACGCAAGCCGGCTCTACGGGCTGGCTGAGTTCAGTGTTTAATATGGCTAACGGCGTTTCGGCTTTATTGTCAAATAAATGCGTTAATAAATCGCTGGCAATGAGCGACAATCAGCTTGTTTTTGCCGTGAGAGAACCTTTTGTAAGCATAAAAACGCGTGCGGATTTGGTCGCGGGAGTTTTAAACAGCGGCCAAAAATTGGTAATAGAATCGCTAATGCCGTCGAACGGCGTAATTTTCAGCGACGGAATAGAAAAAGATTTTTTAAATTTTAACAGCGGTTCAATCGCGGAAATAAGCTTGTCTTGCGAAAAAGCGTATTTGATCACAAAATAAGGCGGATGTGCTGATTTTTAAAAATAAAAAAATGCTAAAATAATATTTTATAAATTTGAAAAACGGGAGGAATCGGGATGCTGGACATTAAGCTTATAAGAGAAAATGTTAAAGAAATTATAAAAGCGATGGAATCCAGAAACCAGAACATCAACTTTGAACAGCTTCTGGATTGGGACAATAAAAGAAAAGCCGTGATTTTAGATATAGAACAGTTGAGGCTTAAAAGAAATAAAGAGTCCGAAGAAATCGGAAAACTTAAAAGAAACGGGAAAGAACCTTCGCAGGATCTTCTTGCGGAAATAAACGAAATCAGAGACAGAATCCAGGAGCAGGAAAAACATCTTTTGATGATTGAAAGCCAGATGGAAGATTTTTTGCTCAGAGTGCCGAACATTCCGGACGAGAGCGTTCCCGCAGGCAAAAACGAACAGAATAATAAAATAACGCGCTTTGCCGGAGATCCGATAAAATTTCCGTTCAAAGCAAAGCATCACTGGGAAATAGGCGAGAAGCTCGGCATTTTAGATTTTGAAACGGCGTCAAAAATTTCCGGTTCGCGTTTTGCCGTCTTAAAAAACGAAGGGTGCGCTTTGGAAAGAGCCATTATAAATTTTTTTATAGATACGCATAAATCAAGAGGGTACGACGAAATAATGGCGCCTTATCTTGTAAATCAGGCTTCGATGAGAGGGACGGGACAAATCCCTAAATTTGAGGAAGACGCTTTTAAATGCGCAAATGACGAACTGTATCTTATCCCGACTGCCGAAGTTTCCGTGACGAATATTTACAGGGACGATGTTTTGGAAGAATCGGAACTGCCTAAAAAATACGTTTCATATTCCGCGTGTTTCCGCAGGGAAGCGGGTTCTTACGGCAAAGACACAAAAGGGCTTATCAGAAATCATCAGTTCAATAAAGTGGAAATAGTAAAATTCGTTAAACCCGAAGATTCGATGAACGAACTGGAATCTCTTGTTCTCGACGCAGGCAGCGTTTTGGAACTTCTTAGGCTTCCTTACAGAGTTTCTCTTTTGTGCACGGGAGATATGGGTTTTGCTTCGGCGAAAACTTATGACCTTGAAGTCTGGATGGCCGGAGAGGGCGAATACAGAGAAATTTCTTCGTGTTCGAATTTTAAAGATTTTCAGGCGAGAAGAATGAATATTAAAATGAAATATAAGGAAGGAAAAAAAAGAGAATTTCTGCACACGCTAAACGGTTCCGGAGTTGCCGTCGGAAGAACGTTTGCCGCGATTTTAGAAAATTACCAGCAGGAAGACGGCAGCGTCGTAATACCGGAAGTTTTGAGAAAGTATACGGGTTTCAATGTTATAAGATCTATAGCAAACTAACTTAATATAGTCCTATTTCTCAGTGCTGTTTTCCGGTAAAATTAAAATTTCATCGAAAATCATTTCTGATAAACGAGACCATATTAAGTTAGTCTGCTATAAATAGCCGGTTTGCCGTGAAAGGCAATAGCGAATAATAAATTTTGAAAAATAAAATCAGCAATGACAGACGATCAATTTCAAAAAATAAAAAGACCGCCTCTTGCAAGGCGGTCTTTTTATCAGGACAAAAACTTATTTCTTTTTCTTAGGAGCAGCTTTTTTTACAGCTTTCTTCTTCGGTGCAGCTTTTTTCGCCGCAACTTTCTTCTTCGGTGCTGCTTTCTTTTTGCAACAAGCCATTGTTCGGCTCCTTTTGCCTCTCGGCATTTTTTTTTCCGCATGAGCGGAATGCAACTTCATATGCGTATTATATAAATGAAAACAAAAAAATGCAATACTTTTATTTTAAATCATCCGGAATTTCTCTTGGAGGAAGTTTGATTCCTATCAGTTCAAAAGCGCCCGAAATTATTGCTCCGATAAAATAAATCACCCATATGTACGTGTAATAAGAACCGAAAACGACCGCGGCTCCTGCGACGAGAAACGATACGGAAAATATCATGAGGCTCGCTTCAAGATATTTCCATTTTTTCGGCATGAGATTGTAAATATGCGCGAGCTGGTAATTGTGTCTCCTGTGCCTGACATAAGCCGCCGCCAAAAGAAAAAATCCTACCGGCGAAACAAGCTGGCATATCAAATGGATTATTACAAGCTGCGCTACAGGCGCTCCGGAAGCAAACCAAACCGGATCGTACATATTTATCGTTCCCCATGTGTAAATGATTTTTGAACTTGTCGCGGCAATACTGTTGACGAGAACAAATATAATTCCCATAAGTATTCCGATGGTGTAAGCCGCGAATGTCGACGACTTGGGCGCTCCGCTTGGAGTCGGGACCCAATGAAAAATCGCGACAAGGATCGACGGCGCTATTACGGCCATCAAAAAAAATTGTCTGACGGAATTGATTATCATCGGCCACGGATGAGGACCGATAATGTTTTGCAAAGGGCGGGTTAAAAAATAAATCCCGAACATTATAAAAGCGATCTCCAATTTTTTAAATCCGATTTCTCCGAACATTATCGAACGGAATTTGCTTGTGCGTTTTACTTCAAGAGCCATGAAAAAATATAAAAGCCCCGTTATCAGCGGCAGAAAAATTGTTGTTGCTAAATCTAAGTTCATTTAGTCACCTTTTAACGACAGAATGGAGAGTGAAAAGTGAAGAGCGGAGATAAAGCGTTTTCGCTTTGCGAAAACCTAAAGCAGATTTCGGCTTTGCCGAAACCCAGTATTTTCACTTTTCACTTTGTTTTCATATTTTTATTTTGCGTCGTCACGCAGTTCATCTTGTAAACGAAAGACGCCGTCAAACTTCTAAGCGTCCGGGTTTCGCCGCGCATTGCGCGGCTTTTCTGCCGACAAAAGCTTTCAATGTATTGTCAAGCAGCATGGTGATCGTCATTGGGCCGACTCCTCCGGGCACCGGTGTAATCGTAATATCCATGTCTTTAACGCTTTCAAAATCAATGTCTCCGCATAAACCTTCGGCCGTTCTGTTTATTCCCACGTCGATCGCGCAAGCCCCGTCTTTAATAAAATCTTTATTGATGAATTTCGGCTTTCCTATGGCGGCGATCACAATATCCGCGCTTTTGCATAATTCTTTTAAATTTTTCGTCTTTGAATGCGCCATAATGACCGTCGCGTTATTTGCAAGAAGAAGCATTGAAAGAGGTTTCCCGACAAGATTTGATCTCCCTATGACAACAGCGGTTTTGCCTTCCATTTGTACGTTTGATTTTTGCAGCAAATGAATAATTCCGGAAGGCGTGCACGAAACCAAAATATTTTTTTCTGTTATATCGTTCCGGTTTTTTGAAAGGTTCAGCAGTCCCGCATTGTAAGGATGAAGCCCGTCAACGTCTTTTGCAGGATCTATATTGTTGACGCATTCGTCTGCGAAACTGTTGTCCGGAAGAGGAAGCTGCAAAAGGATCCCGTCAATTTCCGGATCGGCGTTCAGTTTTTTTATTAAAGCGGCAATATCTTCTTTGGACGAATCCGCGGCAAGGCTGTGATGAAAGGATCTGATTCCCGCGTCCCGGCACGCCTTAATTTTTGATCCGATATAAACTTTGCTTGCGGGATCTTCTCCTACAAGTATTGTCGCAAGCCCCGGAACTTTGCCGGTTTCCAGCTTGATTTTTTCAACCTTTTGTTTAATTTCCAGCCTCTTTTCCTCGGAAATTTTTTTTCCGTCGATCAAAATCATAAACGCCTCAATATAAATTAAAATATTTTAAAAGATAATCGTTAAATTCCGTAAACTTTTTAACGTTTGTCTCGCAGTATCTTGCTCCGTAAAGAATTCCGAAACCGCCGGCAGACATGTATAAAATTTCAGTAAGTATATTGTAGTTTTTTCCGTCCGGCGAAATAAAATGCAGCGTAAGTTTTTCTCCGGGGAGAAATTCTTTTTTTGATTCTATCCCGATNCCGCCTTTGCTTATGTTTACAAGCAGCCCCGCCGCGACATTTTCGGTATTTTCGGCATTATAGCAGCTGATGTTCATCGCGGTAAAACGGCGGATATATTTTCTTTTTTCACGCATAATAATTCCTTATTTTATCCTTATATGGTTCGAAAAAATCCACGGACTGAGGATAAAATATTTTTTTCTGTAAACTTCAATTCTGTAAATGCCTGATTCGCAAACGCTTTTTTCAAGATGATCCGAATACTTTGAAAACAAAACGTTTCCGTTATGTATGATTTTTATTAAAGCCTTTTTCGGAAGTTTTACGACGACTTTAGGGTTTTTAACGGCCGTTAGCGACTCGCCGCTTTCCGCTTTCCTTAAATCGTCTTCCATATAAAATTCAAAGCCTTTCGCATTATTCCCGCTTTCCTGAGCAGCGTAAATTGACGACGATTTTACCGCTTCGACAATCTGTCTTTTCGCCGTTTCGGCGTCTTTGCTGAGCTCATCTTTTAATAAAACATGCGTTGAAATTGTTTTAAACGCGAAATCAAAAGGAAAAATCCTGAAAGTAATGCCGAACGCTTTTTTCCTTATATTATGGTTATCTATCTCGCCGTACCCTGAAATAAGAGTTTCTCTTTCCGGCGCCATATTGAGAGCGTCCCATCTTTCAAGCGTTTCTTTTTTCGGGCCGGATAATATAAAAGACGGGAAAACAACCGCAAAAAAAGCTTTAAAATAAGAAGTCAGCTTTTCCTGCCAGTCAGTCATCAAATCCCAAATGCTTATCGAATCATATCCTTTGACCGACCAGTCTTTCCACGGGTAAGAACGTATGCCGAAAAGTTTTGCGCCGGTATGGTCGGGATGCGCGATAAGTCCCGCGCCGCCGTCTTTTTTTACCGCGTCTATATATATTTGAGGATTTTCATCCGTTTCGGCTAAAACCGGTTTTTTTATTCCGACTGCCAGATAATGGTTATAAGCGGGAGAAATTTCTTCGCCGCATATAACCAAAAGACCGTCGTGATAACCTTCAAACCCTTCTTCTTTCGCTTTCATATTGAAATGATCGGTAACAATAATAAAGTCGGCTCCGCACTTTTTTGCCGATTTGATTATCCCCTTAATATCAGTGGTACCGTCATGAGAAAAGGATGAATGAATATGAAAAAAACCTCTGTAGTCAAAACTCATGATTCACTCCGTTCCGGGATATAAAATTATATAAACTCCTGACGGAAAAAGCAATCGAACATTAATCAATAAAAAATATAAAATGTAATATATAACACATAAATTTACCGTTTCTCATTTATTATATTTTATTCCGATTCGTGTCATTGCAAGCTTAACGGTTATTTGTTATAATGCTTTACAAGTTTGGAAATGGAAGGGTCGCATAGCTGGTCTAGTGCGGTGGTTTGCTAAACCGCTGTACGGATGAAAGTCCGTACCGAGGGTTCGAATCCCTCCCCTTCCGTTTTTGCTTTGACTTTGAAGTTTTTGCTTCCTTATACTCCGGCTCATCGCCGTTTCGCGTACGCTTTGCTGCCGCAGGCGCCGCAAAAACTCCAAATGTTTTGCAAAAAATCAAAACCGCCGCCGCAAAAAGATTCCCTTTATATCCTGAAATTTTTTAAATATCAAACAAAAAGGAAACCGCCATGATAAAATACATAGTTTACGGAATTTTAGCCGTTATCATTATCGTGCTGATAATCGGAGGGATTCATTTATGCAGAGTGTATTTTAAAAATAAAAAGGAAATGTCTCCTTACATGGGCAAACATATTGAAGCCGGCAATGATTTTGGAAAAGTCCTTGTAGTTTATTATTCTTTGAGCGGAAATACCCGCGCTATAGCCGAGAAAATTGCGGAAAAAACAGGAGCGGACGTTTACGAGATAAAAACTAAGGAAGCTTTTCCTGCCGGTCCTAAAATGTATATGGAAGTTAAAAAACAGCTGAAAACGGGAAAATACCCCGCGCTGCACGATGAAGAGTTGCCGGATTTTGAATCTTATGATATTATTTTTGTCGGAGCGCCCGTCTGGTGGTACACTGCGGCGACGCCGGCGCTTGCTTTTTTGGAACAGGCTGATTTTTGCGGCAAAAAAGTTGTCCCTTTTTCAACGCAGGGAAGCAATCCCGGAACTTTTGTAAAAGATTTCAAAGAAAAAGCGCGGAATGCCGTTATTCTTGAGGAAAGGCTGTTTAACAATCTTTCCAAGAAATACGATGAAGCCGTTGATAATAAAATATCGGCATGGCTGGCTGAATTGGGCGAGACAAAGTAAAAAGCTGTCCAAAAAGTATTTCTTGAATTTGTAATTTGCGGCGTGTGCGGATTAGAAATTGGGTCCCTCTAAAAATCTGTGTTTTCAGTGTCGTCATCAATCTTGTCGTGAACTATAGATTGCGGGTCAAGCCAGCAATGACAAAAGAGGGGTTTTTAGAGACCCAATTATTTAGAGTTTGTAAACATCATAATGCGGGGAGGCAATATGTCATACGAATGGGACAGTGATCTGGAAACGGGTCATGAAATAATTGACAAACAGCACAAAGAGATGTTTGCTGTTTTAAATGAGCTTCTGGACGCGCATCGGGCAGGCAGAGGCGTGAAAGAACTCAGCAAAACAATGGAGTTTCTTACGGCTTATGTAATACAGCATTTTGCCGATGAAGAAAAACTTCAGGACATGTACGACTATCCCGATAAACTTAACCATAAAACATATCACAATGAATTTAAACATACGGCAAAAGAGCTTGTTCAGAAGCTTGAAAATGAGGGATACAGCGATGCTCTTTTGCAAAATACGATACGGATTATAGCGGACTGGCTTGTTTATCATATCAAAAGCGATGATTTCCGCCTTGCTGCTCACGTTCAGACAATGCTAAAATCGGAAAAAAAATAAAAACGATTTGGCATGGCAGTCAAAACCGCGAATAATCGGGCTTCGCTGCGCGCGGGCGGATTTTCCGAAAATGATCAAGCGGAAATGTATGGAAAAAATAAAACTTGAAGATATTGAAGCGGAAATAGAAAGAAAGCGAATCAGGAATATTTACATTTCGATAAATCCATCCACCGGAGAGGTTGGCATATCCGCTCCGGCAAGAGCTTCCCTGCACACTATAGAAACATTTTTTAGATCAAAGCTTTCATGGATACGCAAACACAGAACAAAAATTTCAAAACGCCCGCCGAAAATATTTAATAATTATTTAAGCGGCGAGAAAATTGAAGTTTTAGGCAAAAAATATAGATTAAACGTTTATGATTATGATAAGGAAGCAAAAGTTTTTTTAAATTTTGATTCGATAGATTTGTATATCGGCTCTGAAGCGGGCATTGAAGCGAGAAGGGAATCAATAGATAAATTTTATAAAACAAAACTTGAAGAAATTATTTCTTCCGCGCTTTTAAAATGGGAAAAAAAACTCGGCATACATACGGCGCCGAACTCTTTGGTATTTTTGTTTAAAAACGTGCAAAACAAATTATTCAGCCGCGATGACGGCATTGATAAAAACGCGGTAGTTTTAAGAAGCCCCGTAAAGTTTTGTTTCAAAAAGATGAAAGGCAGGTGGGGAAGCTGCAATATTTCCGATAAAAAAATAACTTTAAACACGGAGCTTGCCAAAAAAAGCGAGCGCTGCATTGAATACGTTATAGTTCACGAGCTTTTGCATCTTAAAGAAATAAAACACAATAAAAGATTTAAAGATTATATGAAAAAAGCTTTTCCCGAGTGGAAAAAGCTTGAAGCTGAACTTGAAGGATTTTAACGGCGGAGAATAAATAACGGCAAAAACAAAAGATTATGAAAAAGGCAGTAATAACAGATATGAAAATTGCCGCCAATGAGTATAAGCATGAAAAAAATATTTTTGATTTTATTTGCGCTTTTAATTTTTGCGGCGCATTCTTTAGCTCAGTCCGAGTACGAACTTCTTTCGGATTCTATAAATATTGCAGAGGATGTTAAAGCGGGACGTAAAATTACGATCCAGGGATTTTACTTTGATTCCGGCAGCGCTTATGTGAACGCAAACCTCAAAAATTATTTGGAGAAAATAGCGGATAAAATAAAGAAAATACGGTATGAAAAAATTTATATTGACGGATATACGGACAACCGCGGCGACAACTTTGAAAATAACAAACTTTCAAGAGCAAGGGCTCAGGAGGTAATGAAAGTATTGGCCGCAAACGGCATACCGTCTAAAAAGATGCAGGCGAGAGCTTACGGTTCAAGCAATCCGGTTGCGGACAATAGTACAAAAACCGGACGTATCCAAAATAGAAGAATTGAGATAGTTATACAGTAAAAGACAATAAAAACCAGCAATGAATAATTTTGGCGTTTTCGCGAAGCGAAAGACTATTAACAAATTTCGCCTTTACTGCTTAGGGTGTGCGGACACATATTGCGCGCATTATTTTTTTCTATATTATAACAGCAAAATTATTCCCAGCCCGACAGCCTGCACGCCTTTTTTAAATTCTGCCTTAATTTCTTCCCGATTGGAAGAATTGATTTCAACGTCCGGCATTGAAATATAGCTGTATTTGACGTTCACGATAAGCCAGTCGGTCAGCAGCATGCTTATGCCTCCCTGAAACTGCCACGAAAAACCGTTATCGTCAACTTCGTCTTTCACGCCCTGATAGCTTATATTCAAATTCGGCGCCCCTACTCCGACTCCCGCTCCGATAAAAGGCGTAAGAAAATATTCCTGCATGTCCCAAAAATCATACACGAGGTTCGCAAAAAGCGCCTGGGCTTTGTATTCCACATAGCTGTTTGTTTCGTCGGTTTCAAAACTGTTTTCGCTTATTATCATATACTCGGCTTCAGCCCTTAATTTTTTGCTGAATCTGTACCCTGCCGTAAAATCATATCTCGGGCCGGATAATGTTTTGCTGTTTCCCGTGGAGATCGTGTAATTATTTACAAAATCATCATAATAAAAATCTTCAAAACTCATTAAAAGGGCTGCTCCAATGTATACTTTATCTTTTGCGGCGTTTGCAGCGTTTTCGGCAAAAGAGATCGAAGTGAAGATTATAAGATAAAAAAATACGGATAAAATTTTTTTCATACTTGCCTCTGTCTGATATATTTTGCAGCATACAATAAAACTATATTTGTTTTCTATCCATTTGTCAATAAAATTTATAAAAGACGCAAT
>WRNH01000006.1 GCA_009776745.1 Endomicrobiia bacterium
GCGTGCATGATGTTTCCTTTGGAAATGATGTGTGTACTACGTACACATTAACGACAAGGACACATTACATCATGTTGCCGAAAGGCAATACATCATTAGCGGAGCGACATCATTCGCCAAAGGGTCAAAGACCCGAAGGCGTACATCATGCCGGAAAGACAATGATGTGTCCCTGCGGGACATGATGTGCACTGCGTGCATGATGTTTCCTTTGGAAATGATGTGTGTACTACGTACACATTAACGACAAGGGCACATTACATCATTTTGCCGATAGGCAATACATCATTAGCGAAGCGACATCATTCGCCAAAGGCGTACATCATGCCGTTATGCAGTTATAAGGAATTCTTATGAAAGAAAATCAACTTATCGAATTATCCATGGGGTTTGCTATTAAAATAATTGAACTTGTAAAATTTTTAAAACAGAGAAAAGAAAGTATTATTTCCAATCAGATAGGAAGAAGCGGAACAAGTATCGGAGCTAATATAAGTGAAGCGCAATATGCCCACAGTAGACCTGACTTTATAGCAAAAATGGAAATAGCATTAAAAGAATCAAATGAAACAAGTTATTGGCTAAAATTATTAAACAAAAGCGGTTATATTGACGATTCCTATTATAAAATGCTCGACTCTCTGTGTATAAAAATAAGAGTTCTGCTTATTACATCTTGTAAAACCGCAAAGACAAAATAAACAAAAATCGGAATCTGTGTTCTTAAAACTGAAATTTTATCTGTAGGCTGCCTGCTATGCCGTCTCTTGCGCCGGTGAAAAATTGTCCGTTTAAATCGAGCGATAAAATTTTTGCAACTTTTGCGGTTATGCCTGCTCCTGCGTTAAGCGTTCCGCTTGACAAATCTGTGTCGCTTCCGCCTATGCTTGTAAGGCTGTATCTGCCGAAAGCGTCAATGTCTATTTTTTCGCTAACTTCAAATATACGCCCCATGCCTAAACTAAAACCAAAATATATTGTGCTGTAATCAAAATCTGCTTTTTTTGCTAAATAATCGGTAAGTTCTGTTTTATAATCGTTTGTAAGCTGGCCTGCTCTTATTACTCCTTCAAGAAGACAGGAACGGAGTCCGGGTATTCATTTAAAAAATTTTTTACTGAAAGAACCGGACACTATTCTTGGGTTTCCTGTCTGTCTGCGATAGCCAAAAGTCTGTCAATGGCTTCAGACATGCGGTATAAAACTCAAGAATAGCGTCTGTATGGTTTAGCCGCCGCAGTATGCTTGTACGGATTTCCCTTTAGCCAGTTGGCTAAAGGGTTTTTAAATTGAAAAATCAACGCTCCTTATGTTATGAACTATTACGCTGCGCGCATTTGACTTGTTTTTTCTTTTTTGATACCTTTCTCGTTGAGAGAATTTAGCGCATGAGGAAAAATAAAAATGTTTAAGAAAATCAGTTTGCTTGTTTTAGTTATGTTCTGTACCGATATTGCTTTTGGGGGAACAGTTAAAAACTACAGCGCGGACGTAGTGGAGACAGGATCAGGCATGGCAGTCGGAAAGGTCTATGCCGCGGAGCCGAAATTTCGCATGGAGATGTACGATGAGAACGGCAATCTTGAAGGTATGAGCATAATCCGTCCGGATCAGAAAAAAATGTACGTTTGCCAGTCAGAAAATAAAACCTACTTTGAAATTCCCATTGACGGCAGCGCGTCTCTTTTTGAAAACATGGCCAAAGCCGGACAGAGTTTCGGCATTGTGCCGGATATTAAGCGGGAAAAACAGGGAACCGAAACCGTCATCGGATACAAGACCGATAAATACCGTACCGTCACAACGATCAACGCTTTTGGGCAAAAGCTGACAACGGTTGTTTATGAGTGGATGGCCGCTGAATTTGAATATCCTGTCCGTATACAGACCGAAGACGGAGCGATCGTAGAAATGCGCAATATTAAAACCGGAGCGCAAAACGCTTCTCTTTTTGAAATTCCTTCCGGATGGACAAAAGATTCTTCCGCGGCAAAGATGATGGAAAGCATAGGTTCTCAAATAGACGTTTTAGATTTGGAAGAGATGTTTCAGGGAATGAGCATTCCCTTTAGCAATGAATGATGCCGCCGGAACAGTATTTGAATAAAGTAAAACCGTTGTTTCGCAAATCATAGAAAGGCATTTTTTCAATAAAAAATATGTTACTTTTATCTAAACTTAAAAATATTTCATTTGCCGCGTATGCGTTTATTTTCCTATTTGCTTTTGTTTTGTATCTTCCTGCCTTAAATTTCGGTTTGTCTCATCTTGACGACATAAAACTTGTCCGGCAATTATCGTCTGTTTATGATGAGCCGAATTCGATCGCGTTCGCATTTTTTAACGATGTTTTTTACGGGACTGATGCCCACCTCGCTTATTACCGCCCTATGCTTTCCGTATCCTTTATATTAGATCATAAAATTGTAAAAGCCTTAAATCCGGTTTTCTCAGTTTCTCCTGACGCTTTTTCGCATTTTACAAATGTAATTTTACATTGCGTTTGTTCTGTGCTGGTATTTTTCTTTTTTGGCAGATATTTGCTTGGTTTTCGCTTTTCTTTTATAGCCGCTCTTTTGTTTGCCGCTCATCCTATCGCCTTGCAGACGGTCGCTTGGATCCCCGGGCGCAATGATTCTATTTTGCTTATGTTTTTTATACCGTGTTTTGCTTTTTTTATAGAATATTTAAATACAAAAAACTGGTATTTTTTATTTTTTCACGGTTTGTTTCTGATGTTTTGTTTAGGGACAAAAGAAACTGCCGTTGTGATCGTGCCGTTATTGTGGATATACTATATATTAAACAGAAATCCGGACAGTAAATTGTCAGCCTGCGCGTATGCCGCTTGGGGGATAATTCTTGGCGTTTTTTTCTTTATAAAATCGGCTGTTGTGCCGGGACAATTTATAAATATGTTATACGTGGAAGGAAGTAAGGCATTTGTGCAAAATGCCTTAGGATTTTTAGATCTGCTTTCGGCAATAGTGTTTTTTAGGGCTCCTGCCGCGGAGCATATAGAAACGAAAGTTATAATTTTAGGGATAATTTCGGCGCTTATAATTTTATTTTCGACTTTTTGGAAAACGGATAAAAAAACAATAAGGCAAAATATTTGTTTTATGGCAGGGATTTTGGCGTTTTTTGCGCCGAACTTTGTTGTTATGAGGTTTTTCTTTCAAGGCAACCGCATATATGTGGGATTCTTTTTTGTACTGGCGATAGTTTTTTCTTTTGCGGAGCGTTTGAAAAATAAACAAAAAAACGCGGCGGTGATCATAGCTGCGGCTTTGATCATTTTGTCGTCGTATATAACACGCAAGCACGAGTATATTTACGAAGACGACATGTCTATGTGGACAGCCGTTGCGGCTGAGGCTCCGAAAATAAAACTTCTGCCTCTTTTATTTTATGCCGACATGCTTATAAGAAGAAATGATTTTGATACGGCAATGCCGCTTCTTACGGGGCTGGCTGAGCAGACAAATTATACAAATGTTTCAATTTTGTTTAGAATAGAACGCGTATATGAGCGGCAAGGGGACGCTGAAAAAGTTTTGCAGATACAAGGATTAATCAATAAAGAACTGCAATCCCGCCAATAGCGGCCAAATTGATACCAAAATAGATATCTTGACAGGCGTAGGCAAAAATGTTATATTAATCTAACAAATGTATTGACGCGGTATTTTTTAGAGGAATTAATGGTTAAAAAAGAACAGAGTATTAATAAATTAAGCGCGGCTTTGGAGAATTATCTTGAGACTGTAGCCGCGCTTAAAAAAGAAAAAAAGTACGCGAGGGTAGGCGATATAGCAAAAGTTCTCGGCGTAAAAAGTTCAAGCGTTAACGTTGCCATTAACTTTCTTGCCGAAAACGGTCTTGCGGTTCATGAAAAATACGGCTATGTTGATTTGACTGAAGACGGGGAAAAAGTTGCGGCTGAGATTCAAAGGAAGCATGACATATTATATAAGTTTTTAAATAATCTTCTTTTTATTGATACGGATGTCGCGTCGGCGGAAGCATGCGCGATTGAACATTCCGTAAGCTCGGAAACAATACACAGGCTTGAAAGATTGTATAAGCTTTTAAGAAAGCATTTTTTAGTGAAAACAGAAGATATGGAAAATTTACAGGAATATTTAAACGGCAAGTGAACGGCAGGTAATAAGTAAAAGGTAAAAGGCTTTTTGCCTTTGCCGTTATTTATTATTTATTAATTATTACTTGCCTTCAAAAGGGTCTTTTTATATGGAAGACTTTATTTTTTAATACTGTAAGTTAGTTTAAGCTAAAATAATTTTAGACAGCTAAATAAATTTTAGTTTGAAACTTAAAATTTAACAAAAAAGAGTGAAGAGTTGAGTGTCAGCGTGACAGGGAATTACGGCAAATGCATGAAAAAAATGTCTCGTCGAGGACGCCCTCTCCCCGCCCTCTCCCTGATGATGGAGAGGGAGAACTGCTTCGACGGTAAGTGGGTTTTGATTTAGCTTTCATGCGTTTGTCGTGGACAGGGAATTGACACGGTCTTAGGTATAAATTGCCCCGCCCGATTAAAGAAATGAACATCCGCGCAGCAAGCGGAGTTTATCACTGAGCGCCTAAATCGGGAACGGTATCAGAGGTCATTCTGCGCGAAGTCGCAGAATCTATTAAACCACCGAGGTACCACGGGCGTGAGCCCGTGGAGTTTCACGAATTTATTGACCCTGCGATACTGCGACTTCGCGCAGGGTGACAACTAAGCGGTTCCCCGCGGCAAGTCCGCGGGATATATTTCAAATAATTAAAATAAGTAATATGTAAGGGCATCTCTAAAAACCCCGCTTTTGTCATTGCGGGCTTGACCCGCAATCTATGGTTCCCGACGAGATTGCGGCTCGGGGTCCGCAATGACGACACTGAAAATACAGGTTTTTAGAGAAACCCGTAATAGGTAAAAACCAAAAACCGAAAAGCCGTTAACCTTTTACTAAATCCTCCGAAATGCCCCAATCGTAAGATTGTGGGATGAAGTCAACCCCGCGTTGTTGCGGGGCAATGATTGCCGATTGCTTGGCAATCATTGTATCGGAGAATGCCCCGACCGTAAGGTCGTGGGAAGTTTACTTTTTACCTATTACCTATTACTTATTATCTGTCGTTAAAAAGGGGAAAAAATGACAAAATTAAGTTCTACAAAAAAAGGAGCATGCTGTAAATTTGTATCAACGTCATGCGATGCGGATTTGGGGCACAGACTGCTTGAAATGGGCTTTATGCCTGGAGAAAATATTGTAGTTGTCACCAATACCGGATCAAAGGGCAGTATTATGGTGAAGGTGAAAGGATCTAAAATCGCATTGAGCAATAAAATTGCCGACCAGATTATAGTGCTGGAGGAGGATAACGGCAAAAATGGAAAAAAATAAAAATATTACGGTTGCGCTTGCCGGCAACCCTAATTGCGGTAAATCTACGATTTTTAATGCTTTGACCGGCGCAAATCAAAGAATAGCCAATTACCCCGGAGTAACGGTTGAAAAAAAAGAAGGAACAAAGCATTATAAAGGGTATGACATAAATTTCATTGATTTACCCGGAACGTACAGCCTTTCGGCTCTTTCTGAAGATGAAGTAGTCGCGCGCGATTTTTTGGTCAATGACAAACCCGACATAATAATTAATGTTATCGACGCTTCAAATATGGAGCGCAACCTTTATTTATTTACGCAGATCATTGAGCTTGATATTCCGGTAATAGCCGTTTTAAATATGGTAGATATTCTTGAGTCTCAAGGCAAAACTGCCGATGAAAAGCAGATGTCTGCCCTTCTTGGCGTACCCGTTTTTGCGACCGTAGGTAACAAAGGTTTAGGCATTACCGATATTTTGGACTGCATTGCAGGCTGTCATGGTCAAGGTGGTCAAGGGGACGTAGCTGTTGACCACAATGGTCAACAGCTACGTCCCCTTGACCATAAACCCGCGCGGGTGGATTATGGCGACGATATAAAAGGAGAAAAAGATAAACTTGAAGTTTTGATTGCAAAAGATGCGAGTCTTTTAAAATATTCTAAAGACTGGCTTTCCGTCAGACTTCTTGATAATGATACCATAGCTTTAGGCATTGCCGCAAAAGCTTCAAACGGCAAAGACATACTTGCCCAAAATGAAAAAAGCAGAAAACACATTGAAGGTCATTTCGGCAAAAAACCCGAGATCGAAATTGTCGGCCGCCGCTATGGTTTTGCCAGATCAGTCGCCAAAACCGTTATCAAAGAAACTGACGGCAAAAAAACCGATATAACCGAAATAATAGACAGATTCGCGCTGAATAAATATTTGGGCATACCTATATTTGCCGCGGTAATGTATATTATTTTTAAGTTTACGTTTACGCTTTCAATTCCGGTCGTAAAGGTATTTGAGATATTTTTTGGATGGCTGGGCGGATTTGCCGGCGGACTTATGCCTGAAGGCCCGGTGCAGTCGCTGATCGTCGACGGCATTATAGGCGGCGTAGGCGGCGTTTTGGGTTTTTTTCCTTTAGTGCTGTTTATGTTTTTTGCGATAGCGTTTTTTGAAGATTCCGGATATATGGCAAGAGCGGCTTTTGTTATGGACAAAATAATGAACAGATTCGGCCTGCACGGAAAATCTTTTTTGCCTCTTATGATTTCCACAAACGGCTGCGCTATTCCCGGCTTTCTTGCCTCAAGAACTTTGGATTCAAAACGCGACAGGCTCATAACAATGTTTGTCACGCCTTTTATGATATGCGGAGCAAAACTCCCCGTATTTGCTTTGATCATAGGAGCTTTTTTTTCGGCTAAATACCAGACAAATATAATGTTTATAATGTACGGGCTAAGCATTGTTTTAGCTTTGGCAATAGCAAAACTTCTCAGCATAACGGCGTTTAAAGGCGAAGCCGCGCATTTTGTTATGGAGCTCCCTCCTTATCATATGCCTACTTTAAAAGGCTTACTTTTAAAAATGTGGGAAAGAGGCTGGCTGTACGTAAAAAAAGCCGGAACGGTAATAGTTTTGGCGTCGATCATAATCTGGGCTGCGTTTACTTATCCGCAAGTTCCGGAGGACGAAGATTTTTCCGAAGAGGAAATAGCTGCGGTACAGATAGAATACAGCGCCGCAGGACGCATAGGAAAATTTATAGAGCCGTTTTTTAAACCGATAGGCATGGACGGAAACAGAGCTGTCGCTTTAATAGCGGGCTTTGCCGCAAAAGAGATAATCGTAAGCACGCTTGGAACCGTATACTCGCTCGGAGAAGTAAAATCTGAAGAGGATGCCGAACCTTTAAAAGAAAAAATAGCCGCAGATCCCGGCTGGTCGCCGCTTAAAGGCATAGTATTTTTGATATTTTGTCTTATATACATACCATGCTTGCCGTCCGTTGTCGTGTTTTTCAAAGAGACGGGGTCAAGTTTTAAGCGGCTTGCGCTGCTTGTGCTTGGGACAACCGGACTTGCGTGGATAGCGTCTTTTGTAGTTTATCAGGTTGGGATACTTATATTATAAAAAGTGTGGAGTTAAAGTGTTTTTGCGAAGCAAAAACCTAAAATAGGTTTCGGCATGGATTTTGTCCCTGCCGAAACACAACAGCTCCACACTCCACTCTTTACACTCCAAACTGTCGTTAAAAGGGGGTTGACATGCAAAACATAATAGTTATATTAATTGTTGCCGCGGCGGTATTTTTTTTAATAAGATATTTTATAAAAGGAAAGCGCTGCTGCGGATGTTCGGGCAATAAATCGGACAAAATATGCGGCGGATGTTTTTTTAAAGATACAAAATAACGGATTTTGGAGGATCAAGCAATGAAAAAAAGCGTTGTAGCAGCTGCGGCAGCGGGATGTTTATTTTTTTGCGGAAATGTTTTCGCATTGACAATTGAAGAGGAAATAGCTCTTCTTAAAGAAGATATTGCGAAAATAAAAACCGCGGATAAAAGCGGAAGCATTTCGGAGGCATTGGGAATTTCCGTTAAAGCCGGCGGAACCGTAATAATGCAGGGAACGAATAAAGTTAACGACGGTTCAGGTAAAGGAAGAAATGACGCGACTTATTCAATAGATTTGGGATTTGAAAAAGAGTTCTCTTACGGCGGAAGGGTTTTCATGCATCTTGACGCCGGCAATGGCGGCGGACTGGATTCTTCGGTAATTACTTACGGCGGAATAAACGGCGCCGCGGCTTCAACCGCTGACGGCGTTGAAGTCTTAGAATTTTTGTATGAACAGAAACTGTTTGACGAGAAATTCACGGTAACTTTCGGCAAATTGAGTCCTGCGGGCTGTTTTAATGAAGTCGGATATTTTGATGAAAACGAATATGCCAACAGCGAAAAAACGCAGTTTATAAGCCCGATGTTTGTAAATAATCCGGTCATTGCTTTTACGGATAGCAGTCTTGGTCTCAAAATAATATATTCGCCGGCTGAAAAGCTTGATATCACATATGCTTATATGACGTCGGGGTGGGATAATATGGATACTGGCGGTTTTAATGCGATAGAAGTTAATATAAAACCTTTTGAAGGCGCCAATTACAGGCTTATGTATTGGGCAAGCAATGAAGAGATGGAAAAGTTTAAAAACGGCGAAAAGACAGGCGGATACGGATTTGCCGTCAACTTGGATCAGGCGATTACCGAAACGGTCGGAGTTTTCGGAAGATTCGGCTGGGCGGATCCTTCGGTGTATGATTTGTCAATGTCGTGGAGCGCAGGCGTACAGCTTGGCGGTTCCATGTGGACAAGGGAAGGGGACATTATCGGATTTGCCGTCGGGCAGATTATGCCTTCCGGAGATTTTTCAGACGCGGAAAAATTCTTGGATCCCGACTTTAAAGATGACAGCGAAACGCTGGCAGAACTTTATTACAGCTTTGCCGTAAACGATAATCTGGCGATCACGCCTGCCATTCAGTATATTTCAAAACCTTTAGGCGGAAACGCGGCCGGTGACGATATTTTCGTATACGGAATCAGGGTAATGATAAAGTACTGACGGCCTGTGCAAACAAATAAAAAGCCCGCCGTTTATTTCAAAACGGCGGGCTTTTTGCATACAAGGAACGTTTGTCTTTGCCTGCCTTTTATGCCGCTGTGAGTATGCTTTCAAAGTCTTTCATATTAAATTCAGGTTTAATATCGTCTTTAGTCAGATTCTTTCTTCTTTCTTCTGCAAATGCGGGAATAAGTTCCGCGAGTGAATTTATTGCCTGAGCTTTTTCCTTGGATTTAGCTTTCATTTCCGTATCGGTAAGCTGTTGGGAAATTTCTTCATCTTCAAAAGCGATTGGTCTTAATAATTGTATGATTTCGTAAAGCTGCTTTTCCGCTTCTCTCATTGTTCCGTCTTTCACTCTGTGTTCATTTTTAGCGCTTACGCCTTCTCCTTTAGTGTTTTCTAAAATCTGTGATACCAAAACTCTTCCCAAAATAATTTCAAGAGTTCTGTCCTGAAGGCCGTACAGTTTATCGTTCAGTTTATTTGCGTCTCTCAATGCGTTTGCCGCAAGTATTTTTTCAGTTATTCCTTTGACAAACGCATTGGATGTCGTTTCAATGTCATCTGTCATCTGGCTTTTCAGTTTTAATATGTAAACGGATACAGGATGCGACTGCTGCAGATTGAGCGAAGAAACCAGAGCGGTAAAAGCATCATCTTTATTTTCATTTTCATAAAATTCCTTCATTGCGGCAATGGCTTTTTCCGAGCTCATAACGGGCATATCGCTTACTTCAAAATTTCTTGCGGCTCTCAATGCGAATTCCGGCGTAATTTTTTCCGGAAATATTTTTAATATTTTTATGCTTGAAATGATTTCTATTATCCCCAATATCTCTAATCCGCTCCTTCTTTCATCAAGTTTTTTTCTTAATTCCGAATTGTTCAATACGACCATTGCTCCGGCTTTCTTTATATTTTCTTCAAGAGATAAATTAGGATCAAAATTTTCCAATGTGCTCAACTCTGAAGTTGTGCCGAGCGCGTAGTTGTACATTTCAAAGCCGGACGCTTTCGGATACACATATCCTGAAAAACCCGCATCTTTAAACTTAACGGGCATTTCAGCTTTTTCCGTGTCCAGATATATCTCTACTCCGGCTTTACGCGCTTCGTTTAAAAAGACTGACAGTTTCTGAATTCCTATTTTTTCTGCAAGATTCTGGCTAATAACAATTTGACCGTTCCCGATTTTCTTGTGCTGGTCAAAGTATTTAGTGAAATCATCTACGTCAACAATATCGTCAAGACGGTGCAGCAAACCCTGCGCGAGCGTAAACCCGTCAATATTTTTTATTCTTCTGAGAGAAGCGTTAAAATTTACCGTATCGCCTAACATGGCTTTAAACAAATCATATCCGACGCGCACATTTCCGTTTTCCGAGTATGTGATGTCTTTTTGGCCGGCTGAATGATCTACTTCCATCCACTCGACGGAAATATTATTTAAGTTCGTTAGTACTGATGTCCCTGCATTGCGCTTTACAAGCGAATTTATTTTTCTGTTGGAAGAAAGTTCCTGCGCTATGGATTGATAAGAAGCCCCTTCGCAATAGATAATGACGGCGTCCTGCGATTTGCTGACCCACAAAGCGTTTCCGTTAATGCTTACTCCGGTAGGTTCAAAATTTAATTCGGATCTGCGCGCGTCCTCCGCGCCCATATCGTTTATTACGTAAACCGGAAGATTCACATAACCTTCCGCGGTCAAAACGGCTGCCGAACCGAACTCTCTTACCGCGTCTGCTATTGCTGAGCGGCGTATAAAATGATAATTGACGATAATATGTTTCGCGCCGGCATTGCCGAACACGGATGCAATTTCATTTGAGAGCGTTTTCGGGATAGCGGCCGATAAAGTCAAAGCTTCTAT
The DNA here is from genome assembly GCA_009776745.1 of Endomicrobiia bacterium. GTDB lineage: Bacteria > Elusimicrobiota > Endomicrobiia > Endomicrobiales > Endomicrobiaceae > Endomicrobium_B. The sequence continues at coordinate 10,900 of WRNH01000006.1, forward strand.
CAGCTTAGGACCTAAATTTGACTGCAGCGCTTTATTAATCAAATCAACAGATCCCTGCGGTATATTTGTCCGCGCCATTGCGGGATTTAAAATAACCTCCGTAAATGAGGTATTGTATTTATCGGTTATTTCAATACGAAAAATTTTATAAGGTTTTACAGCCTCTGCGGCAAGCAAAACTTTATCTTCAAGCCCAGGCGTAAAAAGACCGGGAGTATTTTCGAACACAAACAGCAGCATTTCTTTGTTCTCTCTGTCGGGCGTATCGCGCGCAAATTTAGAGGCGTAAAGCAAATCCTCAGTGTACATAACGGTTCCTCCCCAGCCTCTGGGTTCAAAACCTTTATCAAGAACGGCGCTAATGTCTTGCGCAAAGTTCTGATCAGCCGGATCAAAATACGCGCCCCTGAATACATAGCCGCTATTTTGATAAGCGGCGTCCATATCGTCATAAGTCATTTTGTGATAATTTTTGGAATTATCCGCAAAAGATTTATACTTTTTTGCCGTATCCTCATCTCCGGTCTTGCCAAGAGCATCTGTTTTTTCAGGATCATCGGCTGCTTTAATCGGCGATTTGGAAATGTCTCCGAAATTTATCACGATAAGAGGAGAAACAAGATAAAATTTTCCGTTTCCCGCTTTTATTATGTTCAGCACCGGCAGCATCTCATTCAGTCTTTGTCTTTTATCCCGATCGTTTGAATCGGGGAAAATTTTTTCTGAATCCGGACGAACTGCAGAAAGTTTGCCGTCTTTATTTTCTATTTTAAAATTAACCATTCCCAATGAAAAACTCCCCGATACAACGGACATTTCCTCTCCGGGTTTAATGTCCGGCAGCGCGTAAACCGGATAATTCGTTCTCTCAAGTTTGGCATCGCTCCATTTGGCGTTTCCGTCAATGCTCTCTAATAAAGCTGCTCTTTTATCTTCTTTAAATTTAGACAATGCCAAAAAACTTCCTATAAATAAATTTCTTCCGGCAAGATTGATCTTTGCAAATTTATAATCGTCAACAACGCCGATCCCCATTCCCGCTCCGAACATACGGGCATCTGTCGCGGCAGCAAGTTTTTCTAAAGAAGGAGCCTGCGCGCTTTCCTGATTTATCACGAATATTTCGTTGCCGTCTTCGCTTATATAGATGTATATGTCTTTTGACAAATCAATACCGTTGCCGTGAACAAACGCATTGCGTAAAATATCCGCGATTTGCATATCTAATTCGAAACCGGCATCCTTAAATAAACCGTTGCGCGATATGTCAAGCGCCGCTTGCCGAAGTATTTCCGTTACCGTTTTGACCGAAAAGTCATCGCTCATATCCATATCGTTTAACGATAGTCTAATGATAGTATTTCCTTTCAAGTCATTTCTGAGTTTTGAAGTCTCATCAATGACAAGCGTAGGAGGGAGGCTATTGTTATTTTCTTTTATAATTTTCTTAGCTTCATCAGAAAAAAGCCTGCTGAAGTCAAGCTCTATTACTCCGGCGTTGAGTTTTTCCGCCAGCGCGTTGGCAATAATGTCGGAACCGGACAAAGCTTGTTCTTGTCCGCTTTCTTGCGTTTTGCCAATGTCTGCGCTTTGAGATAACGCTGCCGTTTGGGGATTGAAACGAATCGCCGCAAGCCGCAATTCGTTAAGCGTTTTCAAAAGATTATCGTGAAAATTGTCTACACGGACACGGAAATACATATTTACATTTTCAAGAGCCGATATAATGTTATCCTTGGAAATGTCGGTCAGATATATGTATCCGCTCGGCGCCTGCATAATTCCCTTGTTTATAAATGTTGCCGATCCGACGGAACTGTAAGCTGCTCTCATATGAAAGCGCGCTATTTCGTCGTTTGACGTCGGAATATTGCGCAGCGCATAGGCATTTATTCCGGCAAGAACAGCCCTTAAGTCGTAATCATTGGTTATTGATATTTCTCCGTTTTCAAGTTTTTCTATAAATTCATCAATCAAACCGTCAAATCTTTCGGTGTCTGCCGCAGGCGAAGCTTTAAATAAGTTCAAGGCAAACAGCCTGTGCATAATATCCGCATTTTTGTTGTTTGCGATATTGGCCAGCACGTCAAAATTTGATCTGTAACGCATTACATTTTTAATATATCCGAGTTCCGCGTCGGTAAAAACTTCTTTAAGTTTATTTTCGGAATAGAGATCATAATTATCGGCTATGTTCGAATCATTTTCAGTCAGATCTCTTGCGTAATTTTGCGCATTATCCGTGGAAGGTTTATTCCTCAAAAGCCTTTGCCTGTTTATAAGATACAAGTCATGTTTGTCGGCTGAATAGTTTTTGATGCTTTCAAAAAATACTTCTTTATCAAAATTCTTAAAATTATCCGACATATAATTTGCGAAGTCATTTGCAAATTTTTCGAAAAGAGTTTTCTGCGATTTGTAATCCTGCGAAGAGGCAATTCCTTGCGCAAATTTTGATATAGCCGAAATAAGATGTATCCACATAAACTCGCTGCCGGCGGCTTCGACTGCATTCTGTAAAACGTTTATAAAACCTCTGGAAGCGTCGTGTATCCTCATTGTCTTCTGTCCATCTGAAAATAAATGCAGGCTCAAATATTCATCTTTATAAGGCAGTATTTTGCCAATTAGGGAATTTGTAAAACCCTGTATCGCGAAAGCAAAAAACTCGTGCAAAGTTTTTACCGCTTGCGTGTCAGTAAGAAGCTGCGGGGCAATGATATGCAAATAATTGTGTCCGATTTCGTGAGCGAATTCGTTAACGCTTGCATAACCCTGAGTAAACAATAAATAAGAGTTTGCGTTTGAAGGCACTTCGTTATCTTTGCGGATAGCCGGTTTTACAATGGCGCCGTATGTCATTATTTCAAAAAGATTGCCGTAATGTCCTTTTATCTGTGTAGTTTCAACTGATTCCGGAATAGTAAGACCGGTCATGAGCAGCAGATGAGTACCCATCATCATTGCTTTAACTTCATAGTCGTTTTTTGCCTGCGCCGAAATCATTTTGTCGGAAAACTCTTTTGTAATTTCAGCGGTATTGTCGATTTGATTATTTGCGGCTTTTAAATAAAGCAGCGCCAGAAGACGCATTGTCAAATCTTCTTCTTTGCTGTTGAATATTTCCAACAGAAAAGTTTTATTGTCTCTGCCGGCAATTATTGAAAGATATTTTGCGGTATCATTTGGGAATGCTTTGTTAAGTTCTTCCTGCTGTTTTGCGCTCATTTTTTCACCGTTTTCTTCCATGAATCTTATGGCGTCAGCTATATCGTTATCCGTTTTTTGGAGTAAAAACTGGTATCCGACCGATTCCGGCGTGCCGATATTTGGGATATTCTCGATAAGTTTAATTTTTGCCTCTATATAAGAGTCAATATTTGTCGCCGCATTCTTCTTTTTGCTGTCCATGCTATCCGATGTGATAGAGCGCAGTATGCCTAAAAGGCTTTGATTTTTTATTTCGCCGCTGTTTATAAGTTTTTCAAGCGCGCCGATTTGTGTTTTAAATCCCGGCACAAAATCGTAAGTTGAAAAAAAGAAATTTCTGATATTGTCAGCCATATTTTGCGGTATATTCGTTTTTTCATCATAAGAAGCATCAATAGATTTGATCTTGTCAATGAGAGTTTCAGATACTTTTACCGCAAAATCGTCCATATATTCTTCGGTTGTCTGAGTGAATGATTTCATAAGGTCAAGATATATAAAATCTTGAAGATTTAAATAATCTTGGAGGGATAAATTTTCTTTGCTGTTTTTAGCCAGATCATAAAACGCTTCTTTCCATACATAGTCAAATTCATGCACATCGGCAAAAAGCGATTTAAAGTTTTTTGCAGGCATATTAATGTTCGAAAAGTAGGCAAAGAGGACATCTAGTCCGTTAAGAAACAAAAACGTGTCGGCTGATTCTATGTTCAAAGAGGTTCTATTTTTTATCATTGCAGACATATATGTTTTGAGATGGGCAATGACTTCGTCAAGGGCTTTTTCGCTTTCCTGCACGTTTACCTGCCCCTTGTCAGCTCCAAAAAGCTTTTTTGCGTTTTCGAGCATTGCAAGCGTGCTCCGCTGCTCAGGGTTAAGGGTATTAATATCAATTTTTGCAAGCTGCGCAGATAAAAAGCCGGCGGATTCAAAATCGGAATCGCGTAAAGTTTTTTCACCCAAAGTAATGTCTCCGGCGCTGAGATCTATGTTTACAATTTGCGTCTCTACCCTTTCGGTAAGCGCGGCCGCAACCGGATCCGAAGGTGATTTTGAAATGTCGTATAAATCTATATTTTCACGTTGGGAAATAAGATAAAATTTTCCGTTTTCTTCTTTTATTTCGAGCTCGCCGATTTGCTCGTTAAGCTCTTTTGACATAAGAGAAAACTTTCCGTTTTCCTCTTTTATTTCCAGCCGCGCATCAAGTTCTTTTAAGGAAAGTCTGCCGTTTTCATTTACTATTTTGAATGGTATTTGGGTATCCCCAACCCATATTATGGACGACATTTCCTCTCCGGGTGTAATATCCTTTATCAGGTAAACCGGATAATGCTTTCTTGGAAGCTGCTCTTTACTCCACGCGGCATTCAGCAGCTTGCTCCTGTTGTCCTGCGCGGCTCTCGTTGTTAAAAAACTTCCTACAAACAAATCTGTTCCTGCAAGATTAATCTCTGCGTGCTGATAATCGCCGGCTTCAATCGTATTGGAAACTCCTATTCCTGCCCCAAAAAGATTTCTATCCATTGCGGCAGCAAGTTTTTCCAAAGAGGCAGTTTGCGGGTTTTTTTGATTTATTACAAATATTTCATTGCCGTTTTCGCTGACGTATATGTATATATCTTTTGACAGGTCGACATTGTTGCCGTGAACAAAAGCATTTTTTAAAGTTTCAAAGAGCTGATGGTAAGAGTTGTTTTGCAGGCTTTGTGACAAGTGGTTTGCAAAAAAAGATAACAATAACCCCGCCGTGCCGATAGAAGAATTGTCAACTTCATGATTTTGATTATTGAATGAGAGTTGGATAACTTTATTTTTGAAATCTTTTCCCCTGAGCGTTGCTTTTACCGCTTCGTCAATAGTTATATCTTTATTTTTGTCGTCAAATTTTGCTTCTTTTGAAAAATATTCGCTAAAATCAATTCTATCAATGCCGGCTCTGCCGGCGTTGATCTTTTCAGCCAGCGCATCCGCAGCATCCGGAGTTTTTCTTCTTTCAGTTTCAGAGATTGATTCGGCATGTTTTTCAAAATAGCTGTCGTTTACGGTAAATTGTTCCGCATATAAATCCGCGTTCGGGTCGGAATGGCGGTAAGAGGTGTTGCCTGTGCTGTCGTTAAGATAAGGATGCAGTTTTTCTATGCTTTCTTTTTTCTGCCCAAGACCAATTCCGTGCAGACCGCCGACTTTGGAATAGTATGAATAATCCAAATTCATCACGTCGTTTGCAAAATCGTCGTGAGAAACTTCGTGTTTTTTGTTTAATACTTTAACTTCGCGGCTTTCTTTGTTTACCGATAAATAAACCGGTCTGTTTCCGTCAAGGTGATTGCCGTGGACATATGCGTTTTTTATCATTTCCAAAAGCATTCTGTACAATGCAAGCTCTTCGGCTGATATCTTTCTGCCGCCGGGAAACATCTCGGACATAAGAACGTTTGCCAGCTCAGCCATATAATTGCTGACCCCTAAATAATAAAACCCTTTATCGGTTCGCGCCGTATCGCCGAAATACAAGGCTATGCCCTTTCCTCCGGCAACGGCGTTAGCAATTTCTCTGATGCTTGAATTAACGGCTGTAGCGTCTGTCCTGCCTTTTTTTGCCGCGTCCGCAAGATATGCGATATCTTTCGCAACTTTTGAAACGTCAACGCGCACAATTTCAGAAACGCCCAGCTCCATCCTGATTCCGGCTTCGTCAGCATCGTCTGCCGTTTGCGGCAAAATTGCATTGATTATTGCGTCTTCCGCTTCTTTGATGCGGTCGTGCTGGCGTTTAATTATAGCTGCCGCTTTATTGAGGTCTGCTTCATCATTGGCATCGAATTGATTGAAAATTGCCGGAATTACTATGATTTTATTAGCTATATCGGACAAGCCGTCTAAAGCGTTGGCATCACCGGCGATAAAGTCAAGGTAACGCGAATCGGTTTCCCATTCTCCGTCAACGTAAACGACTTTGATTCTTTGCTTGAATAATTCTTTAAAATTGCCGCTGTTAGGATCGCTTACCTTGTGTACCATCAAATAATCAGCTCCGTCAGTTTCGCTCTTTATTATCGCATCCTCTATTAATTGCCCTCTCCTGCCGGTTATATCTGCGGAAACGTGTATTCTCCGCGCCGCCTCGTTGTCATTATCAGATATATTATTCACTATCTTGTTCGTAAATAAATACAAATATTTCTTGTATTCTTTCTCAAATAAATGGTTATGGATACCGTATTTATCCTTATTCACTCTGAATTGGTTTATCCGCGAATACGGATTGCTCTGCTCCAGTATTGCGCTTATATCGCCTTCTTCTTCAGCTGCTGCTACGGCATTAAAATAATTATAATCTATCGCCGTATGAACGGCTAAATCAGATATTGTTCCGGCTATAGCTCCGGCAATTATGCCGGCCGCAACTATGGGAATAGAGAGGGGATTAAATAATGAAACCAAAAGCCCGACGGCAATAGCCGGAATATAAAAAGACGCGGTTACTATAGCTGCGCCGCGTTTGCCGCCTATGGTAGGATGTCTGCTTGAAAAACGGGAATCTAATGATTGAAAAAATTCTTTTCCGGCTATTTCAAACGCTAACTTTAAATTTCCTATTTTATCCGTGCTCGCCAGGCTTATTATATCTTCGTTTTCGTCAGATAAAATGGCGTTTATTTTGTCATAACTGTCTATTCTTTTGATGATTTTTACAATAGCGTCATCCTTCATTCCTGAGCGCGTTAAATAATATACTAAATCTTTCTTTATTTCATTAACGTACGACCCGGTAAGCCCCAGCCCTTTTAACATGGAATAATGAATTCTGTAAGCTATTGCCTCATCAGGCGCTTCCATCATACTGTTAGGGTTAGTTAAATGAACCGCTTCATGAGCGATCAACGAAGCAAGGAAGCTGACGATTGTTTCTTCATTTGCATTTTTTATTTTATCCATTGCGCTTTTGGTAATAAAAATTCCGTAAGCGCCGTCTCTTTTAAGAGTAACGGCCTCGGCATTTACATCATTGGTAACGTTTGAAATATAACTTCCGGACAATATCGTGATATTTGAACTTTTGAGTTGTTTTAGCTTGTTTATAATTTCGCTCGATTTATCTCCGGGCAATGCGTTTCTTATAATACTGCTTACCTTCTGGCTTGATAATTTATTAAGAACTTTATTGATCAGATCATCATTTTCGTATTTTTTTGTTTCTGAAAGGGACTGCTCTACTATATTTTTAAAAGCGTTTATATCCTTTTGGGTCAAAACAAAATCTTTATTAAAAACATATCCGGTATTTGTATTATTGGGCATGAAAAGATTTTTATCGCCGAAATATTCATCATGTCCGGCAACTTTTAATATGCCTTTAAAAAAATTATCCGTGAATGCCTCTATATATTTCTCATTTGCAGCCGTTATTTCTATGCCTAGCTTATTAAATATGGAATAACCGCTGCCCGTCATTCTTTTTTTCACATTGTTAATAGAATCGGATAGGCTTAGCTTTGCGTCCGGATTTAGTATATTGTATATTGCGTGGGTGGTTATATTTGCCGCTTTAACAAGTTTTGTTATATGTCCAAAGCATATAGACTGGGTGATTTTTGTAACGGCTTTTATTATTTTATCCCCTTTGACTCTCATTTTATATGCATCTGAAATTTTGTCAGCTTCCGTAGGGCCTTTTTCACCGTAATGCATATCAACAAAACCTGGTAATAAAGATCTTTCAAACTCTTTTCCTGCAACAAAAAATGCTCTTTTAATGCCGGTAAGTCCTTTTGCATCGGCTTCCGCGGCTGTTTCCTGCAGTTCGAGTTGTGAGTTATCGGTTTTGACGAGGGGGATCAGCTTGCCGTCCCTGTATTCGTACATACCTGCGGTTTTTTGTTCGCCGCTGCTTAAGTTTTCTATGACTTCTACCAGATTTACAGTCTTTTCGTCTGTTTCAAAATAGAAATAGTAAGAATATGGATTTCCGGTTTTTTCATTGAAAAGCTCTGTGACAACGGCTGTTCCGTCAAGCTGTATGTCAAGATAATATAAGTCTGCGAAATTTACATTTTTGCCTTCGTAGCTTCTTATGGGCAGAAGTATCTGGCCTCTGTTTTTCACTATAAAATCAAAAGCTTCAAAAACGTGCTGCTGGTTTTTTATGCCTTCAATATTTTCGGGCTCCGCAATTATCAAGCCGGCTATCGTGGCCTCAAAAGCTTCCCGTTCGTCTTCAAGCCTTGTCATTTTTCCGGAAGCCACGGCATCTTTATTTTTTATGTGGACTGCCTCATGAGCGATTTTTAAAATGATGTAATTTATTTTCTTCTCTTCCGTCATGGAATCAAAAGTTTGGCTTGGCGCTATTATAAGCCCATAATTCAAAGAAGCAAAACCTTGCGATTCATTGCCATAACTGGTTAAAAGCAGAATAGGAGCTCTTGAATGGTATGAAATGCCTTTTGCTTCAAGGCGGTCATAAGCTATATTTACAAGGCGCTGCACATCATCGCTGTTTGAGAGTTTGACAGAGTTTCTTATGTCGTTTATATCGCTGTAATCATGCAGCATGCCGTGTACTCTTACGGCGTCTCTGGTTTGTTGATCGGTAAGCCTTATTAAAGTGCTGCCTGAAACGGCTTTGGCAGATTCCTGCGCGGCCGGAGACGTTTGTTCGATTTGCGCTATATTTGCGCCGTCCGAATAGACTATGTCAGTCTGCGGATTGACAGGCAATGATATGGATATAAAAAGTAAAATGCTTGCCGCTATTCTCAAAAAAGCAGTTCTTGCTCTGCTCATGCCCGTTGGCTTTTTTCCTTGCCGTTGTTCAGGCGTTTGGATTTCAGCTTCGGGTTTTTTTATATTTTCCTGTTCTTTTTTTTGTGCGTTTAAAAATGCTTCCTGCAATAGTGCGGGAAGTTTTCCGAAAGTGTTTAAAGATATACCGTTTATGCGTATATTTTCTGCTGCTGTGCCCAGGCTTTCGGCTTCTCTTTTGAAAGCGTCAGCTTCCGGAATAAGTCCGTTGGCGTTTAAAACATTATGAAATTTGTGCTTTTCGGCAAACTTAACAAAGCCTGTTACAAAGTTGGTGACATCCGGCGTGAAAACCGTTCTTCCGTGATTCGATTGAATAATATGCGGAATAACAAGCTCATTCATGACAGATTCTATAACGGATCTATAGGATTGCTTTCCCCGGACTGACCTGTTGTACTGCCTGAGATCAAGCGCAATCTGTCCGTTTTTGTTTGTCAGTTTTACCGTGTTTTTTCTTATTTGGCCGCTGCTGACAGGAACAGTAATAGTCCCGTCGGTGCCGATACTGAAGTTGCTGTTGACAGATTTCAGCATGCTCTCAAGAGCTTGTATGTTATCCGGAGAGTAGCGCGTATTTTGCAATAAAGATATTGCCGCCGCGACAAGAATTTCAAACTGTTCCTGCGAAGCTGCCTGCGACGCGATCGTAAATGACAAAGCTTCTCTTAAAAATATCCCCTGCCGCCTTATTATTTCTTCGTAAATTTCTTCGGCGCGTTTAATGTCTGTCGTTACGGTCGGAGTTATGATGATATTGGTAATGCCTTTTTTAGCGAGAATATCTTTAAGCCCGTGGCTGTGATAGCCTCCGGTAACCACTATTATTATTTCTTCCGCGTTTTTTAAAATCGTGTCCGCGTCGTTTGAAATCATGTCTTCCGTTTTTCCGGCGTCCGGTGTCCAATATTTAAATATATTTTCCGCAAAAATATCGTTTCTTTCATCATTTAAACTGTGGTATGCGTTCAAAATGCTAAAATCGGATTCGATCCGCTTTAGATCATTGACGATCGCGTATTTTGCGTAAAGTTCCCTGAACTTGCCGGAATGCGAAGAAAAATATGCAAAATCGTCCGCCATAAGCTTGTTTTGCATATAATCTTTGAAATATCCGTAAAAATCGTTCATGAACGCAATTTCATTTTCGGTTTGGTCGTAAGACAGAGCTGTTCTGAGTCTTTCGATCAAATGTCTTTCTTCCGCTATTATATCAAGCGGATTAATGGCTCTGCTTAGCGTTTGAAGTTTAAAAAAAGTATTCAATTCTCCGTAGTTTATGCCCAAATCTATATTAAACATTGTGCTGAAATTGGAAAGAGCCGCGGCAAGTCTGTCCACGTTTGAAAAATTGTCGGTTTCATCCAAAAACATTTGGAATGCAGGAGGGGGAAGTTTTCCTTTTAAATATGCCAGAACATACTGCAGCTGAATTTGAACTTTTTTCATATCAAGTTTGGCATTTGCTTTTGTAGCAAACATGAAATTTTGAATGTTGGGGTAATGCGACATGTTTATCGGCAGAGCATTATTGTATTTCTGCGGATTTGCATTAACTTTGTTAACATACTTGTTGAGGATCGCGTAAAATTTATCCGTGTTTATATTGCCGCTGTGATATTTTTCAAGCATTCTGTTGAATCGTTTATTTCTTATATTCGTATACTTGGCATCCCAATATTGCAGGTTTGCCTGAACGCGCGAAAGGATTTCGCCGTACTCTTCCTGTTTCTCCAAAATATAAGCGAGTCTTTTGATATTTTCTTCGTGCCTTGCTTTGTTTTCTATGCCTAGTAAAAAGTCTTTTTTGTCATTTTTCACCGCGTAATATTCCGAAGCGTTAAGTTTTCCGTCATTTAGCATCTGTTCGGCAAAAGAATCTCTGAGAGCCTTATCCTGTATTCCGGAAAGCCACTCAATGTCAACTTTGTCATAAGCGCCCTCAACATATACGCTGCGCACTTTATAATTTTTGTCAAGAATTTCTATTATATTGTTTATATTTTTCTGCGCTTCAGGGTGGCAGTGAAGATCCTGAATGTTTACTGCTATGCTTTTACTGCCTAAATTCGACACAAATGTAACTTTTCCGTACTTTACCGGAATTTGCGGAATGTTCTCAAAGATTTTTTTAAATTCCTCAGAGCCTATTTTACCCGATGAGGGTTCCGGCGCCGCCCACGCAAGATTTTGTCCTGCGAAAGAGACAAGAAAACAGAATGTTGTCAGCAGTGAAATAAATTTTTTAATATTCATAAAATCCCTCTAAAACAATTAAAAATGTTTGCGTTTCGGCTGAATTGCCGTTCAAATAAAAAACCCCCGTTCTATACGAACAGAGGTTTTTTGCCAAGCATTAAAATGTTTTTATTGTTTAAATAAACGGCTCTAAGCATACCTATATATATAAGTATGAAAAAAACGAACAGAGTTCCGATGTCATTATGCGCGCGCGTTCGCAATCGGTGCCGGTCTGTGTCGGTAAAATAAAAAACGTTTGAGAAATCAAATTGTTTTAGGAAACCGTCATTAGCGCTATTTTCTGCAGGAATAAATTTTTGTTCATTTTTTGCCGACATCAGGGCAATGCTGTTTTCAAAATCAAATACTTTTTTATTCGGAGTTCTGATATTCTGCGTAAAATCGTCAAGCCCTGCAATTTTTTCGGCTGAAAATACAATGTTTTTTGTAACACCCTGAATATCCACTGTTTTAAAAGCAATGCTGCTTTTGTAAAAGCTCTGCAAAAATATATGGACCGGCGTACATACGATGCACGCCAAAAACGATAAAACGATAAAGATTGACACAATTTTATTTTCCATGACAATATACCACTTTAAATATAGCCAAAATTGAGCAATAATACAAGATAAGTTTCCCCTTTTTCACAATAATTTCAAATTCAATGAACGGGAAAATGCTATAATGCGGATACAAAAACATTTGGCTGTTGAAGCCGGTTATTCCTTTTCGGGTCTCTCTAAAAACCCTGTCCCCGCGAAAGCGGAAATCCATGTTTGTCGTTGTCGTCGAGAAAAAAGCAACGCGGATTCCCGATAGAGACACTCGGGAATTGATGACAAACAGGGGTTTTAGAGATATCCTTTTGTTAATATTTTACAGAAACGGAGGCGGAAAATGGAAAACAGAGCTTATTGCGGATTGGACTGTCTTGAATGCGATGCTTTTAAAGCGACTGCAAATAATGATGACGCGCTCAGGGAAGCCACGGCAAAAAACTGGAGCGATATGTACAATGCCGACATAAAACCGGAACAAATAAATTGCACCGGCTGCAAATCCGACGGGATTAAAGTTTTCCATTGTTCCAACTGCAAAATCAGAGCGTGCAATATAGCGAAAGATATCGGGAACTGTTCCTCATGCCAAGATTACCCATGCGACGACGAAGCGTATGTGGTAAGCCACTCCCTGGACGCAAAAGATTTCATAGAAGCAAAAAAACAAACAAGCAAATAATTTTTGCCGCGCCTAAAATTTCAATATTTTAAAAATAATTGCTATAATACAATAAGACTCCTCAAATCCACTCTTGGATTTAAGGATATAAATCCATAATTGCCGTTTCGCAGTTGATTCGTAATTGGGACAAAGTCCCTGTAATTCGTAATTGCCGTTATAACGGGGCTGTAGCTCAGCTGGGCGGCAGTCCGACGAATAAGGAGGACGAGTCTGCCGCGGGCGCGAGATGTGAGCGCCCCGGGTCTGAGAGAAGCGAAGACAGCGCTTCGTTCCTCAAATTTGCGCTCGTTATGAGCGTTAAGCAATAAATTTTGCATATCTTCAAGCCGTAAGTATAATAACGGGGCTGTAGCTCAGCTGGGAGAGCGCTTCGTTCGCAACGAAGAGGCCGTCGGTTCAATCCCGATCAGCTCCACAAGTTCTATAATGCTTCGCAAGAAATATAGCGGAATCAAATATCGCCGGCCTCTTCAACGAAGAGGGCGAGCGCGCGACGAATAAGGAGCGCATGTCTGCGAGCGGGCGCGAGATGTGAGCGCCCCGGAACGTCGGTTCAATACCGATCAGCTCCACTTGTAATAACAGAGTGAAGAGTGAAAAGTGAAGAGTTAAAAGGTTTCCGCTTTTTGACTTCACTCTTCACACTCCAATCTCCACTTCTTTTTAATATTATGTCATATCTTGTATTAGCCAGAAAATTCCGTCCGCAGAACTTTGACGAGGTTATCGGGCAGGAACATATTTCACAAACTTTAAAAAACGCCATTTCTGAAAACAGAATAGCGCATGCTTATCTTTTTTCAGGCCCAAGAGGCTGCGGTAAAACTACCATGGCAAGAATTCTTGCCAAAGCTTTAAATTGCAAAAACGGGCCGACGGCCGATCCGTGCGGCGTATGCGAAAATTGCGTTGAAATAGGAAAAAGCGCCGGCATCGACGTATTGGAAATCGACGGAGCCTCAAACAACGGCATAGACGAGATAAGAGCTTTAAGGGAAAACGTAAAATTTTCCGCCGCAAATTCCAAATACAAAATTTACATCATAGACGAAGCCCATCAGATAACCGCGCAGGCTTTTAACGCTTTGCTTAAAACTTTGGAAGAACCGCCTGCGCATGTTGTTTTTATACTTGCCACGACCGAACAGCACAAAATTCCCGTAACCATTCTTTCCAGATGCCAAAGGTACCGTTTTAAGCTTATATCGACAAAAGAAATTTCAAACGCCATTAAAAATATAGGACAAAAAGAAGGTTTTGAGATAGACGACGACGCTTTGAGCATTGTCGTAAGCGCGTCGGGCGGTTCCATGAGAGACGCATTGAGCCTGCTTGATCAGGCGGTTTCTTCAAGCGCGGGAAAAATAACCGGAGATTATATAAGAGGGCTTTTGGGTCTTCTTCCGAAAGAAATAATAGCTTCAGTCACGGAAAGTTTGGCAAAAGGCGATATTCTTGCGATATTAAAGACCGTGAAAGAAATTTCCGAGCAGGGATACAATATTTTGCAGTTTGCCAGAGATTTGCGCGATCATTTGAGACAAGTGATGATCTATTCGATAAATCCGGAGATAACCGAAATTTCAACGGAAGATAAAAAACTTTTTGAAGTGCAAAAAACCCTTTTTACGGTTTCGCGCCATGTCAGGATGAATAATCTTCTTTCGAAAGTTTTGGAGGAGATGCGCTGGCACGACCAGCCAAGGATCCTTCTTGAAATGTATCTTCTGAAAATGTCAGAACCTTATTATAATGTCGGCGAGCTTATCAATAGAATTGCAGATTTGGAAAAAAATTTAAAAAGCGGCGATTATTTTGTTCCGGAAACGTCCCAGTCTCCGGTGTCTGCCGCTTTTGTCGGCAAAAATGACGACAGCGGCATTATCGCCGATGCCGCAGGCATTGAAGGCGGAGCGGATTTGATAAGCGTTTGGAAAGAAATAGTTTCCGAGATCACTAAAAAACATCCGTTGACTTCGCAATCATTGCTTAAAACCCTCGTGAAAATACTTTCTCCCAAATCAGTGCAGATAACCGTTACAAACAAATTCGATTATGAAGGCGTTCAGGAATTTCAGGAACAGATATCAAAACTTTACCAGCGCAAGACCGGCGGAAGTATAGCGGTAAAAATAGCGGTTGAAGATATAAAGATTGACGAAAAGCCTGAAAAAGAAGAGATTGTTGTCTCTGATGAAGAACAGTCTCCCGTCGCGCTTCACTATAAAGTTGAAGAAGATTTCAAAGAAAGCGCCAAAACCGCCGTGCCTCAGCACATTCAGGACATAGCCAAAAAGTTCGGCGGAAAAGCGAAAAAACTCTAAAAAAAGTGAAGAGAATAGAGTATAGATAGATACGGCAACGGCTTGATTAATCTGTTTTATCTATTATCTATTATCTGCCGTTAAAAAGGGGATATATGAAAAAATTTTTCTTGTCGTTTGCATTGCTTTTTGTCTCGTCAGCATTATTTGCCCAGACAGCGCAGGACGTTTACGTTAAAATGTCAAAAGCGGATTTCAGCAACAGAATCGCTACAACGAAAAGTTATGAAACCGAATATGAATACGAATGCCAAAGCAGCCCGAACACAAAGATGTATTACAAAGAGACCGTTAACGGGATCAACCGCCGCATGGACATAAAATCGGTATCTCCAAAAAAGACGACTTACTGCTCGATAATCTTAAGCGCGGAAGCCGACTATGTAAGCACAAGAGCCGTTATGGACGGAGACAAAATGGAATTTGCCGGATATCAGGAAATAAAAAACGCTTCCAGCGTAAGGACGCTCGCTAAAGAAACAAGAGGTATGCCTGATCCCGCGGTCATAAACATTTCATTTGATAATTCGGAGGAAAAAAACAGCAGCGAATACGTTATAAAACTCACTTCAAAAAATAAAGAAGAAGCCATAGAAAAATATAAAAAAGCCCAGAAAGAAGCCCAGAAAGGAGAAAATCCGGAATACACGGCATTGGATCACGCTTCTTTATGGTACGCGATGTTCGATATATTGTTCCGCGTAGACAAACAAAAATTTCTTCCCAACAGGTTTACCGCAAAAATCGACGAGGATGCGGTATACGAAATGATGAAAGATTCCGACGAATGGAAAGATAAGCCCGAAAAAGAAAAGAGAGAAGCGGCAAAAGAAGCCGCGAACGCAATGTCGGCATTCACAAATTGCGAAGGCATTATGTCGGATTACAGAAAAATAGAAAAAACCGACTCTTATTATCCTTTTGAAATTACGTTAAAATCGCTTAATACGGAAAAAGGCGAAAAAATAATTATGCATATGAAGACTTCATCTTTCAAAATTTTGGACGGCGCAAATACGGACAACTCGATTTTCACGCCTTCAAGTATAAAAAAAGGTTATGCAAACGTTCCAAGAGAGTTCACGTTTTACGGCAATTTCATGTCAAGCATGATGGACGATATGAAAAAAGAAATCAGAGAAAGCGCCAAAGAAGCCATTAAGGAACAGGCAAAAGAAGACGTCAAAAGCAGTATCAAAAGCGGCATCAAAGGATCGGTAAGAGGATTACGCGGATTTTAAAAAGGAGACAGGACAGGTAATAGGTAAAAGATAAAAGGTTTTGAGCCGCAGCGCGATGAATAAAGAGCGCATGTCTTGCGGCGGGCGCGATGGCACAATGTGCCTGTGAGCGCCCTATCCGTAAAATAAGTTTTCGCAAAGCGAAAACACCAATTTTTAACGACAATTAGTAATTGGGTCTCTCTAAAAACCCAATTTTGTCATACCCGTGAAAACGGGTATCCATGCTGCTTTTAAATGTGTCCGATGATAACGACAAAAATGGATTCCCGTTTTCACGGGAATGACATCACTTTAGATAGGTTTTTAGAGAACCCCGTAATTATTGTGCGAGACGGAGTTTATCCTCAACCTTTTATCTTTTACTTATTACCTGCAGTTAAAACTATGAACAGACCGCAGCCCGTAGAAAAAATGGTGGAAATAATAAAAAGGCTTCCCGGAGTCGGGCCGAAAATGGCCGAGAGGCTGAGTTATCACATATTAAAAATGCCTCAGGGGGAAGTTGAAAGGCTTATAGATTCCATACAAAAAGCAAGGCAGACCATGAAATATTGCGGCGTCTGCTTCAATTTAAGCGAAAGCGATCCTTGTCCGGTATGCGCCGATTCGACAAGAGAATACAATATTATATGCGTTGTGGAAACGCCGCAGGATCTTATCGCGGTAAGTAAAGTTAAAGAATATAAAGGTTTATATTTTGTGCTTGGCGGGGCGCTTTCTCCTCTTGACGCCGTTGGTCCTGACGACATAAGGGTCGACAAGTTGCTAAAAAGGCTAAAAAGTAGTAAAATTACGGAAGTCATCCTTGCCACGGATACGGATTCAAAGGGTGAAACAACTGCATTATATCTTGCAGAAATTATCAAACCACTTGGTATTACGGTTACAAGATTAGGCTATGGTTTGCCTGTCGGCGGAGATATTGAGTATGCCGACGAAATTACCATTTCACGGGCGATTTCCGGAAGGAAAGAAATGTAAATAAAAGGCAAGTAATAGGTAAAAGGTAATAGGTAAAAAAGAAGATGGTTTTTGTGTTGTTTGTCGTTAAACCTATTACCTATTGCTTGCCGTTAAATAAAAGGCAAGTAATAAGTAACAAGTAAGGGCATCTCTAAAAACCCTGTTTGTCATTCCCGAAATCCGTTATCGGGAATCTGCAGTAAGGACTGGATTGCCGCGTCAGAAAACTTAGTTTTCTTCCTCGCAATGACAAAAGAGAGGAATTGAAGCCTGCTTTTGTCAACTGCAGATACCCGATAGAGACATTCGGGTATGACAGAATTGTGAGGTTTTTAGAGAAACCCGTAATAAGTAAAAAGAAGATGGTTTTTGTGTTGTTTGCCGTTAAACCTATTACCTTTTACCTGTTACCTGCCGTTAAATAAGGGAGTAAAAAGATGTCAGGTAAAATGATTGAAGTTCGTTGGCATGGCCGCGGCGGGCAGGGCGCAAAAACAGCCGCGCTTTTGTTTGCCGAGGCGGTTTTGGCAACTGGGAAATACATTCAGGCATTTCCCGAATACGGACCGGAAAGAATGGGCGCGCCGGTTCAGTCTTTTAACAGAATAAGCGAAGAGCCCATAACAATACATTCCGGCATCACAAATCCGCAGTATGTAGTGATCCTTGATCCGTCTCTTATGGACAGCGTTGACGTTACCGACGGTATCGGCAAAACCGGAAAAGTTATCGTCAATTCGACATTCGGAGCCGAAGAGATAGCGAAACAGCTTAATGTCGACAAATCGCAGGTTTTTGTTGTAAACGCAAGCCATATCGCGGTTGAAACCATAGGTAAAAATATCCCGAATACCCCGATGCTTGGCGCTTTGGTAAAAGTTATCGGCGGTTTGGATATTGATGCCGTTTTAGAAGATACAAAAGGAAAACTTATGGCGAAATTCCGCCACAAACCCGAAGTTATCGAAGGAAATTTATCGTCAATTAAACGCGCGTACGATGAAGTGAAAAACTAAAAGACAAAGTGAAAAGTGAAGATAAAGTGTTTTCGCCCCCGATTACAAATTTCGGGGATAAATTCCGCGAAAACCTAAATTAGGCTTCTTCATGGGCAAAAGTCCCTGCAGAAACACAATATCTCCACTCTCCACTCTGCCGTTAAAAGGGGAGTTAACAAAATGTCAGAAAACAAAAAATTATCGGCTGCTCAGCTTCCTGCCGGAGGCATAGTCGAAGCGGGAACCGCAAACGGTTTTATCACAGGCGATTGGCGTTCGGCAAGACCGGTATGGAATAAAGATAAGTGCATTCACTGCCTTGCGTGCTGGATATCGTGTCCGGATTCTTCGATTATGATCGCTCCGGACGAAAAAAAGACTACGGTCGTGACGGGCATAGATTATGACCATTGCAAAGGCTGCGGCATTTGCTCAAAAGAATGTCCCGCAAAAATTCAGGCCATTACGATGGAAGAGGAAAAGAAATAAAAGACAAAGTGAAAAGTGAAGAGTGAAAAGTGAAGATGATGTGTTTTCGCAAAGCGAAAACCTATTAAATTAGATTTCGGCTGGGACAAAGTCCCAGCCGAAACACAATATCTCCACTCTTCACTCTCCACTCTCCACTCTGCCGTTAAAAAGGGGTCAACATGATAAAACCAGTATATTCAAAAGGTAAAATCGTCGCAAAAACCGGCAATGAAATTATGGCCGAAGCAATGCGCCAGATAGAGCCGGACGTAGTAGCCGCATATCCTATTACTCCGGCCACGGAAATCGTACAGATTTTTTCACAGTTTGTGGCTGACGGGATAGTAAAGAGCGAATATGTCGCGGTAGAAAGCGAACATTCGGCAATGTCGGCGACAATTGCGGCTGCGGCAGCCGGCGCCAGAGCAATGACGGGTACTTCCGCGCAGGGACTTGCGCTTATGTGGGAAATGCTTTATATAGCATCAGGTCTCAGGCTGCCTATAGTTATGGCGGAAGTAAACAGAGCGTTGTCGGCTCCGATAAACATACACGGCGACCAGTCCGACACGATGGGCGCAAGAGATTCGGGCTGGATACAGATCTATTCCGAAAATTCGCAGGAAGCTTATGACAATATGATCCAGGCCGTAAAAATCGCGGAAAAAGCAAAACTTCCCGCGATGGTAACAACGGACGGATTTATCATATCCCACTGCATGGAAGTCGCAGAAACATATCCGGACGAAGACGTAAAAAAATTTATCGGCGAATATAAACCGGAAAGGTATCTCCTTGATACGAAAAAACCTTACACATTAGGTTCTATCGAGCTTCAGGACTATTATTTTGAACACAGATGGCAGCTTGCGCAGGCTATGAGAGATTCAAAAGATATTATTGCCGAAGTCGCGAAAGATTTCGAAAAAACTTTCGGGCGCAAATACGATATGTACGAAAAATACATGATGGACGATGCCGAAATCGCGATAGTTACCATCGGTTCGGCTGCCGGCACGGCTAAAGTGGTAGTAAACGAACTCAGAGAAAAAGGAATAAAAGCCGGTCTTATTAAAATAAGAGTTTTCAGGCCTTTCCCTGCTGAAATAATTGCGAAAGATTTGTCAAACGTTAAAGCTGTTGCGGTTATGGAGCGGTCGGATTCCTGCTCCGGAACATACGCGCCGGTTTATTCGGACGTTGCTGCAGCTTTGTTTGCCGCGGGAGTTTGCGCGCCTAAATTAGTCAACTATGTTTACGGTCTCGGCGGAAGAGAGATCAATACCGAACATATTGCCGCAGTTTACGATAAGCTCGGCAAAATAGCGTCCGGCGCTGAAAAGCCTTTCACGGGGATTGAGTATATTAATGTAAGAATAAAATAAAGACAAAGTGAAGAGTGAAAAGTGAAGAGTGAAGATAATGTGTTTTCGCAAAACGAAAACCTATAATTATAATTAGATTTCGGCAAAGCCGAAATACAATATCTCCACTCTTCACTCTCCGCTCTCCACTCTGCCGTTAAAAAGAGGTTAAAATGGCAAATTTAAAAGAATTAAGCAAATTTCCGAAACGCGTTACCGGAGGGCACCGTCTTTGCGCGGGATGCGGAGCCGGCATAGTCGCAAGACAGACGCTTCTTGCTGCGGGCAATACGCCGGTAGTAGTTACAAGCGCTACGGGATGTCTGGAAGTTTCTACTACGATATTTCCTTATACCGCTTGGAAAGATTCGTTTTTTCACAGCGCTTTTGAAAATTCCGCGGCAACGTGTTCAGGTATTGAGACTGCTTACAAAGCTTTGAAAAAACAGGGCAAAATAACCGAAGATATAAGATTTATAGCTTTCGGCGGCGACGGCGGAACTTACGATATCGGTATTCAGTCTTTGTCGGGCGCGATGGAGCGCGGGCACAGAATGCTTTATATATGCTACAACAATGAAGCGTATATGAACACCGGCATACAGCGTTCCGGCGCTACTCCGCGCGGCGCGCATACTACGACTGCTCCGGCGGGAAAAGCGATCCAGGGAAAACAGCAGACAAGAAAAGATTTGACGGAAATAATGGCCGCTCACGGAATTCCTTATGTCGCGCAGGCTTATGTCGGCAACTGGAATGATTATATAACAAAAGTGCAGAAAGCTTTAGCCGTAGACGGCCCTTCATTCATAAACATTTTAACGCCTTGCAGACTCGGCTGGAATTATAAGCCGGAAGACACAATGGCGCTCAACAGACTTGCCGTTGAAACGTGCATATGGCCTTCGTACGAAATAGAAAACGGAGTTTATAAAATAAACGTAATGCCTAAAGAAAAGAAACCCGTAACGGAATTTTTAAAACCCCAGGGAAGATTTTCACATCTTTTCAAACCCGGCAATGAGGCTATTATCGAACAGATCCAGAAAGAAGTCGACACAAAATGGGCACTTTTGCAGAAAAAAGCCGAAATGACAAAGTAAGCGGTTCTCTCTCTTCCCTTGTCAGGGTGAGGGCGTTGTCGTCGAGACATTTTTTTATGCGTTTGTCGTGTATAGGTACACAAATTAAACGCCGGTGAAAAGTGAAAATTTTCACTTTTCAATATCAAAAACAGGAGGGAAACGTGAAAAAAGTATTGGCATTGTTGTTTGCTGTATCGTTTTTTGCAGGTTCGGCTTTTGCGGCAGGAGGGGGCGAAATTGTAATTAAAGGAGGATTGGGCGCTTTCGCGGGCACGACTAATCCAAAAGCAGAAGTAGATGGTTCATATGCTGAGAATGGGCTTGGAGTGAATATTGAAGCCGGCAAGATACTCGATCCCTTTTTAAAAGGCGAAAAAGGCGGCAAAAGTTTAATGCTTGGCGCGGAATATCTGTATCCCATAAACGAAACATTCAAAATCGGCGCGGGTATGCAATATGTTTCCGTAAGCGATGCAAGAATTGCGCTTGACCTCAGCGCGTTGACAGGTCTGATGGGTATGGGAGACGTTAAACTGAGTTTTAGAAACAACCCAACATCTTTACCGTTATATGCAACAGCCCAATTTAATCCTGCTAAAGAAGGCGCGTTGAAAGGAGCATTTTTTAAAGCAAATTTAGGTTATCAAGTCTATTACGATAATGATTTTGATTTAACTGAAATCGGGCCTTTATTAAACTCCATTTTGGGTATGTTTTCCACTGATGATATTGAATTCAAAGTTGACAGGGAATGTTCCGGAGGTTTATATTACGGATTAGGGACGGGATATGAATTTGATTCCGGTATAATTCTTGAAGTAGGTTATGAATCTTTCTCCGGTTCCGTAAAACACGATATTTCAATTTATGTGGACGATGGGATAGACATTACTACCGTAAAAGGATCAATTGAAACTAAAACCTCTTATTATCATATCGGCTTTAAAATAGGATATAGAATAGCGTTATAACAATAAAGAAATAAACGGCGCGAAGCGCCACTTGGATTACTACGGGGATGTCGGCCATATTATTGCGGCCGATATCCCCTTTTTTTAAGGATCATCTTGCATATATATTCAAAAACCGCGGCATATACTGCCAGATATGCCGTAAAATTTTTAATTTTTTTACATGATTCGCTTTATTTTTAAATTAAATTGTGTTAAACTGTCTGTGTATTGCCTATAGACTTTAAATATAATTTGGCAGGAGAAAGAAAGTGAAATTCTTTAAAATTGCCGCCGCCATGCAGGTTTTTGCGGTTTTTTGTTTCGTATCGGTTTTGCACGCTCAGGTTAATGTTGCTGATGAAACCAGATTCATGTCGGAAATGTCAGGCGCCAATCCGAATTTTAATGTCAGCAGTTCGATAAACTTCACCCAATCTTTTCCGGATACCGTAAATAAAAATGCAAACGTTTCATTGTCTGCAGGAGTAATTCTTGACGGCAGGTCTTTATCCTCTGCAGTACGCGGCTTTAATCTCATCGGGTCAACGCTTACGTTTAATTTCGGCGCTTCAAATTCGATTAACGGTTTTGCCGGAGCTTTTACCTCAGCGGCAGGATCAATAATGAATTTTAACGGAAGCAATATTGCTTTCAGGCAGAATGCGGCCGTATCCGGCGGAGGGGTTTTCAATATTTCCGGAGCTTCGGAAGCTTCTCTTGTATCCAATTATATTCTTTTCAGTTTAAACACATCGTCAGGCAGCGGCGGAGCGGTCAATGTTTCGGACGGTTCTCTTTTTGAAATTACGGCAAGCACTATTTTGTTTAGAAACGGTTCTGCAGAGCAGTCTGCCGGCGCGATATATGCTGTAAACGGTTCAACCGTGAATCTGGGCGGCGGTTATATGGAGTTTGTAGGAAACAGCGGCAAAGGCAGCGGCGGAGCATTGCATATCGGCAGTTCATATTTTAACATTGGCGGCGATACCGTTATTTTTGAAAATAATTCGTCAAAGGACAGCGGGACCGGCGGAGCGGTATACGGCTCTGACGCCGTGTTTGACCTTAACGGCCAGGATGTTTCTTTTTTAAGCAATAATGCGGCAGGCAGCGGCGGAGCATTGTACGCCGCAGCCGGATCCGTTTTCAATTTCAATTCGGTAAATACTGACTTTGCGGGAAATGAATCCGGAAATATGGGAGGAGGCGTATACTCCGAATCGGGTTCAAAATTTACGTTTAACGGAGATATTATATATTTTGACATAAATAAATCCGCAGCATCCGGCGGAGCCGTTTACGCGGCAGGCGGTTCTGAATTTATATTTTCTTCTTCGGGGACATACTTTCAATATAATCTGTCGGCTGACGGCGGAGCAATAAGCGGAAATGACGCCTCTTTTACGTTTTCCGGAGGCGAAACGTACTTTACCGGCAACAATGCGTCATCTTCAGGCGGCGCCGTATACGCTGAAAATCGCGCGGTTTTTAATTTTATTTCATCCGCAAATGTTTTCAGGTATAATACTGCCGCTGACGGCGGAGCCATATATATGGCTGACAGCGATATAACTATAGACAATGCATTATTTTTAAACAATACCGCGGTTTCCGGTTTGGGCGGCGCGGTATATATGTCGGGATTTTCAACGGCAGCGGCTAATTTGAATATAAACGCCGTTACCGGAGACGTTTTATTCAGAGGAAATACGGCTTCGGGAAAAGCGAATGATATTTATATGAACGAGTACGGAAATATCGTCTTTGACGCCTCTTCGGGAAGAACAATAACGCTTGAAGGCGGCATAAGCGCCAAAGGAGATTCGGGAAACTCTATTGTTAAACTCGGCGCCGGCACTCTTGAATTTGCGGGGAATCATTCCGATTACAGAGGCGGTTTAATAATATCGGCAGGAACTCTCGCGGTAAAAAATGACGCTGCCGTAACCGCCGGAAACTTTGAGATTGGCGCTGGAGGCAAATATTCAACGGTAAACGGTCAGGGAAACCAGGTTACTGCCGTAGGGCATGCCGATATTAAAGGCGAGTATGAGATAGACGTAGATTTTGCTTCATATAAGGCCGATAAGTTAATCGCTGTTTCCGGTTTTACATCCGCTTCCGACGGTAAAGTAGATCTTGCTAATGCGACCGGTTCTTTAAATATAACTGCGGGCAGCTCTTTGGGGTTTGGCACTTCAAGAATAACTCTCATAGAAGCGGAAAACGGCGTTGCCGGAACTTTTGCATCCGATAATTTTTCTTCGATACTTTCTCTTTTTCCTGCCGGCACGACGGCATATATTGATTATTCGGCTGACAAAGTGGAATTGTATGTTTCAAGGCTCAGTTCTTTTTACGCCATAGCGAAAATGACTCATAATCAAAAAGAAGTCGCTTCAACTCTCGACGAGGCGTCGAAGGCAAATACCACTGCGGAAATGTCCGCCGTGCTTGCGCGTATTGACGCGCTGGCAAACGATTCGCTGAAAAAATCCGCGCTTAACCGGCTTTCGGGTTCGTTTATCGCGAATGCTCTTACCGCCGGAGCTTTAAGAAGCGGCATTACGGAACTTTATGAGCGGGTGCAGCCCAGATACTGTCCGCACGACAAGATATCGAAATCTTTGTGGGGTCAGATATATTTGTCGAACAATAAATTTGGCGGAGATGAAAATACGGCGGCGGATTTTGGCATGAACGGTTACGGGATACAAGCCGGATTTGATTTGTTTACGGGTGAAAATTCATTGGGCGGATTTTATATTTCTTACGGGCACAATGCTCTTGAACAAGATTATGATGAAGCGGATATGCAGGACTACGGTTTGGGTTTTTACGGCGGATGGTTTGGCGAAAATATCGATATAAAAGCAAGCCTGAGCGGCACAGCGCAGAATTTTGATTTAAAGAGAAACATAAAATTTGCCGGATTAAAAACCAATGCGGATTTTAACACATACGGCATAAGAGCCGACGGGCAAATAGAATTTAAAACCGGCGTTGGCGGCGATTCTTTTGAGTTAAGGCCTTTTGCGGGCTTGCAGGGCGGTTATATAATGAATGAAAAAATAGAAGAAAAAAACGGAGCGGCCGCAAACCTTATTATTGAAAGCGGCGACTATTTAAGATTGACAGCTTTAGGCGGAGCGGCTATAAACGGCATATCCGAAAAGTTTAACTGGTACGGAAAAGTTTATGCCGGATATATTATCACGGGAACGCGCAATGAGTTTGACGGAAAATTCGCGGATTCCGGCGGAAAAATTAATATTTACGGAACTGAAATCGGAGCTTTGGGAGTAGGAGCCGGAGCCGGAATTGAATATAATCTGACAAAACAATGGTCATTATACGCAAATGCGAATACGAATTATGCTGAAAAAGCGTCGGGATATTACGGCAATATAGGCGTAAATTACAGGTTTTGCACGGACGCTTCAAGAGGCCGCGCGGAAAAAATTTCTCCAGCAGCTGCTGCGGATGATGCCGTTTCAATTCCGGAAACGGTCAGAAAAGAAGAAGAAATTGAAATTATAAAACACGAAACTCCCGAAGAAAATCTCAAAGAGGACAATAATGAATATTATGTTTCCGATATGTCTCCGGCGCTGGAAACAATATCCGCCGCAGAGCCGAAAGAAGAAGAAAAAGACGCTGCTGTGCGGGAAGTTTACGTAAAACCGGAAGAAGTAAAAACGCAAGATTATCCTGTTTCCGGCAAAACTGAAAATATTGTCCGCAGCGACGAATCCGCCGCAGAGCCGAAAGAAGAAAAAGCCGCTGCTGCGCGGGAAGTTTACGTAAAACCGGAAGAAGTAAAAACTCAAGATTATCCTGTTTCCGGCAAAACGGAAAATATTGTCCGCAGCGCCGATGAGCCGAGACCGGCGTTTGAAGAAACCGCTTCTTTTGTTTCCGGCGACTATGAACTTGAAAATGCCGAAAAAAATAACATAAGACGGCAGATTGCGGAACTAAAGAGAATAGGTTACAAAAAAATCGTTGTAAGAGGGCATACGGATTCTGCGGGAAGCGAAGCCGTCAATAACAGGCTTTCTCTGCAAAGAGCAAAAGCAGTGTATGAAGAGCTTATTGCCGGAGGCATAGATCCGGATAAAATCGAATATGTGGGTTATGCCGACAGAAAACCCGTTGCCGAAAATGATACCGAAGAAGGAATGGCTTTAAACAGAAGAACGGACATAGTTGTCGACGAGCCTGCAATTGTACCCGGGGTTATATATACGGCGTCTTATTTTATAACCTACGGATATAGTTTGTCGAAAGAAGTTAAAAATAAAATAAAACAGCAGACCGATGAAATAAAACAGACAAACTATAATGAAATCATAATTGAAGGCCATGCCGACTCGACCGGCAGCGACCGGATTAATGATCCTTTGTCAAGACAGAGAGCGGAAACCGTTTATGACGAGTTTATAGAAAACGGCATTCCCGCCGGAAAAATGACTTATACAGGATACGGCTCAAGAAGACCCATTGACACAAACGCCACAAAAGAAGGAAGAGCAAACAACAGAAGAGTAGAAGTCACAGTAAAATAATCTAGGTCACGGGGACGGAGGAGTTGACCCAAATTAAAATATTTAATAAAAAACAAATTTGAATAGCAAATATTCTTGAGGCTGCAGGATAAAGCTTGAGAAGAGCATTAACTGCAAATAATCAATAAACTTTGGGTCAATTCCTCCGTCCCCATGACCTATTTAGACAAGCTCCATAAGGTGTAAGCCGAAGCTATTTCTTTTCCGTCGGAATCTCTTGTCAGAATGTGATAAAAAGAATTGTTGTCCGCATTATAAGTTTTTACGGTGATATTTTCTCCAATTATGGCCTCGGCTTTATAATTGACCGCAATCTCTTCTAAAGAGTTATTTTGTTTTACCGTTTCCGGCACTCCTTCAAAAGCCCATGCCGTAAAGTGTATATTGTTTACATGATTGTTAATGTCTATATCTTCAAGTCTGGTTTTTATCCGTATTGACGTTACGGGCGTTTTTCCTTCAAAAGGCGGCGGTTTTACAACTGCCGGTTCCATGTTTGCGATCGGCTCTATTCTTCGGCTGAGCATGGATTGAGGCGTTTTGGCTATTTTACGCTTTGCGAGATCAATAATGACCCATGAGCTTGCGCCTTTGATTTTTTCGTCACCGTTTTCGTCGTATACTATAAAATCTCTGCGGCTGTATATCTTATCGCTGAAACAGTGCCAAGTTTTTACTTTCACGTTTTGAACGCCTTTTATTTCACCGAGAATTTCAAATTTTATATCTATAAGCGCCCATGCAATACCGTTTGAAAATAACTCTTCGATCCCGTAAGAAAGATTTTTGGCGTCCATAGCCGCCGCCTGCTGAAAATAATTTTGCACTATCCAAACCGGTACGCTTCTGTCGGTAGTCATTTCGTGAAATCTTACTTTAAATATTTCTTCAAGCATGAAAACTCCCTTTTGGACTTGTTTCAATAATTTTACAATAAAAACCGGCTGTTTGATACTGATTTTATGATATTGGAAAATTTCATTGTATTATGCTAGAGTATGTCCACACATATTACGCGCATGCGTTTGGCCAAAACAAGCTCAAATGCTAGGCGCGACAACTAAGTTGTGACGAAGCAATAGCGGGACTATTGACAGGAGCCGCAACGCGGCAGTTGGAATTGTTTTGGCCAAACCTTTCGGGCTGCGGCAGCTGCGGAACTTCGTTCCTTTTTTGTAAATTTTAATTTTTTTGCTTCGCAGATACGTCTGTGTATCTTTGTCGCAAAAAAACCAAAATTTCCTCAAAAATCCTGGCCGCGCATGTGCGTAATATGTGTGAACACACTCTAGTATTGAGTTCGGATTTCTGCCAATATTGGCAGAAAAATAAAAATTTATTTTTATGATGAGGTGAAAAATGAAAAATTTTCTTGTTATTGTCTTAGGCTGCATATTTGTGCCTGCCGCGTTAAATGCCGAAACGGTAAAAGTAAACATATATAAAGTAACGATAGACGGCAAGAGCGATAAAATAGGCACGGTAAAAATAAGCGATTCTGATAAAGGACTTGTCGTAAAAGCGAAGATTTCAGGACTTACCCCCGGAGAGCACGGGTTTCATATACATCAAAACCCTTCATGCGGCTCTCACGGCGCAGACGGCAGCGCCGGCCCCGCGCTTGCTGCCGGCGGGCATTACGATCCGGATAATACGGGCAAACATTTAGGCCCTTACGGCGACGGACATAAAGGCGATTTGCCGTTTTTGACCGCAGACAAAAAAGGAAAAGTAAACGAAACCGTTACAGCTCCGAGACTTACCGTAAATGATATTAAAAACCGTTCTATTATGATCC
This sequence comes from Endomicrobiia bacterium, assembly GCA_009776745.1. Taxonomy (GTDB): domain Bacteria; phylum Elusimicrobiota; class Endomicrobiia; order Endomicrobiales; family Endomicrobiaceae; genus Endomicrobium_B. Next base: position 39,172 of record WRNH01000006.1, read on the forward strand.
ATCAGGGCGGTGACAATTATTCCGATATCCCCGAGCCGCTTGGCGGCGGAGGCGCGCGCATAGCGATCGGTATAATTCAATAAACGCGTATCCTTGGTCATAACCACGGGCTTTTAGCCATAAGGGGACTCAATCTTCCAACACCCTTACACTTGGTCGTTTGTCGTTAATTCCCCTTCAGTTATGAAGGGGTGGCAGGAACTTTGTTCCTGACGGGGTAGTCGCTGTTGCCGTCACCATGCATCCATGCATCGCCGTTATCGTCGTTGATTTGGCCGTGGCGTGTCATGGAGAAAGATGCAGGGAGGCAGAGATGCGAGGATGCAGGGTAACGGCAAAAACAAAAAGAGAGTGTAGAGTTAAAGGCGGCTGTTTTTTTTGTCGTTGCTCTGCCTCCCTGCTTCTCTGCATCGCCGTTGATTCGTAATTGTCGTTAATCGGGGGTTTTATGCAATCAAAGAATCAAAATTTTGTCTCGTCTGGTTTGCCGGATGTTTCGGCGTATTGTACTTCGGGGGATGATTATTTCAGTTCGTCCGAATACGTTTCTTCGTCGTTTAGTTCTGCTGTGCGGGCGCCTTTTGTCAATCAGATAGTTGCGGGCGGGAAAAAGATAGTTCTTACTGCGGCGCTGGCGGGGATGTTAAATACAAATCTTGTTCAGCCGGCGCAGGCACAGTTTACTTCATATGTAAGCAGCGGAGTTACGGTAACCGGACAAACCGTATCGGGCGGAACCCAGCATGTTTTATCTACCGGACGCGCAAGCAGCGGAATTCTTATAAGCGGCGGAACACAAATTCTTTCAAACAACGGCTATACGGTAGACACAAGTATTTACAACGGCGGCACGCAAAATGTAAGCAGCGGCTATGCGTCAAGGACGAGTATTTTCAGCGGCGGAACGCAAATTGTTTCAAGCGGAGGAGCTACAGTTTCTTCATTCATTTATAACGGCGGCACGGTAAATATTTTAAACAGCGGATCTGCGTGGATTGGAACTATGTATGGCGGCACGCAAAACATTTCAAGCGGCGGGCTAGCCAGCAGTATTCATATTAGCGACGGCGTTCAAAATGTATCTTCCGGAGGAACTGCCGTATCCACAGTCTTAAGCGGCGGTACGCAAAATGTTTTAAACGGCGGAAGCGCTTCCAATATTCATATTAGCGGCGGCGTTCAAAATGTATTTAGCGGCGGAAATATATACAGCATATTTTTTTATAGCGGCGGTACGCAAAATGTTTTTGCAAACTCCGTAATATTTATGAATATTTTAAACGGCGCCACGCAAAATGTCTCAAGCGGCGGCGTAGTTTTCAGAACAGCCGTCAGCGGCGGCACGCAAAATGTTTTTAACGGCGGAAAGGCGGACTCTTCATATATTAATGCCGGCGGCACGCAAAATATTTCAACCGGCGGTATTGCATCCGACACGACAGTTGGTAGCGGCGGGACAATTTCAGGTTTTGGAGGGATTGTTGCGGGAAGCACGACAATCAACAATGCGGGTTTAATTGCCGGCGCGATCGTAAGCGGCGGTTCGCTTTTTATAAATTCCGGAGGTTCCGCAAGAAATGTTACAATTTCAAGCGGCGGTTCTATGCAGGTTTCTGCAGGGGCGAATGTGTCGTCTGCGACGGTTTCAGCAGGCGGAATTCAAAATATTTTAACCAATGCTGCGGCAGCTTCAACGGCTATCAGCGGAAATGCGTTTGTTGCCGGCGTTCAAAATATCGCAGCCGGCGGCACGGCGCTGAATGCAAGGATATATGAGGGCGGCGTTCAAAATATTGCAGCCGGCGCTACGGCAGTTTCAGCGTTTATCAGCGGCAGCAGCAACAGTATGGCGCTGGGTAATTATGGCGTTCAAAATATTTTGTCCGGCGGCACGGCATTGAATACTGAAATTTCCGTTAACGGCATTCAAAATATTTCAAGCGGCGCTGTTGCGTCCAATACGACAGTTAACAGCGGCGGAGCGGTTTCGGGTTTTGGCGGGATTGTTACGGGAAGCACGACAGTCAATAGCAGAGGTTTAATTATCAGCGCGATTGTAAGCGGCGGTTCGCTTTTGATGAATATCGGCGGTTCCGCGAGAAATGTTACGATTTCAAACGGCGGTTCTATGCAGGTTTCGGCAGGGGCGAATGTATCGTCTACAACGATTGCCGCCGGCGGAATTCAAAATATTTTGACAGGAGGAGATGCAAATTCAACGTTCCTTATCGGCGGGACGCAAAATGTATCGGGCGGCACTGCGGTCTCTACGCTTATTAGCAGCGGAATGCAAAATATTTTTAACAATGGCTGGGCATGGTATACGTCTATTTATAGCGGCGGAACGCAAAATGTTTCCGCCGGCGGTATTGCGGTTGCCGCACATATTTCAAACGGCGGCACACAAAATATTTCCGGCTCCGCATACACTACGTATATTTCAAGCGGCGGAAAACAAAATGTTTTAAGCGGCGGCACGGCATATTCTGCATTTATTAATGACGGCGGAACCCAAAATGTATCGGGCGGCGGATTGGCAGATTCTATATTTATTAACGGCGGCACGCAAAATGTTTTAAACGGCGGGTTGGCAAATTCGATAAGTATTGAAAGCGGCATGCAAAACATATCAAACGGCGGCAGTGCGTTAAACACAAGCATATACGGCGGCATTCAGAACGTTTTAGCAGGCGCGATTGCGAATTCAACTTTTGTTAACGGTGGGGAAATGAATATATCGTCCGGAGCAAACGCAAGCGATGCAGCGGTCAGCGGCAGCGGAACAATCAATATTATTGACGGCGCTTTTGTTTCCGGCATTGTTGACGTTAATGCGGGCGGAATTTTAAACGGCAAAATAAGCGCGGCTTTAAATAATTTGAATATATCCGGCGGGAGTTGGATTAATACGAAAGACAGCGAAGTTAAAAATTTAGTTTTTGACGGCGGAAGGATAGATATGCGAAGCGGCTCAGCGCCGGGAAATGTTTTGACGATACAAAATTTGTCGGCGTCAAATAATCCCGTGATAGCAATGAACGCGGAATTGGGGGATGAAACATCCCCTGCGGATTTGGTAAAAGTTACTGGCACGCATACGGGAAATACTTTATTGCAAGTATATAATACCGGCGGAAAAGGCTACGGAACGGCAGGAAGCGGCATACAGGTAGTAGACGCAAGCGGAGCAGCCGGCGACGGAACATTTGCATTGCTTGGCGGCAAAGTTGACGCCGGAGCGTATAATTACATTTTGGAACAAATGCCGGATTTGAATTATTATCTTGTGACGTATAAAGAGTTAAGCGATTTTTCTAAAACAATGCTAAACGCGCCGCTGATAAATGTCTTTGCGGCACGCAGCGCAATGACAAATATGGAAAGCAGGCTCGGCGATTTAAGAGCATTCGGATATGAACAGAACAAGCAAGGCTTGTGGATGAGAGCATACGGCAAAAGCGCGACAGTAAAAGATTTAGCTGAAACCGACATTACATTGTTTGCATTGGAAGCGGGTTATGACAGACTGTTTAATATTTTCGGAAATAAGTTATACGCCGGAATAACGGCAGGATACATGAGTGTAAACGATATAAAAACAAAGATAAACGAAGGATCAAAAGGAACGGGCTCAATACCGAGTTTCGGATTATACGCGTCTTTAATCGGGCAGAACGATTTTTTTGCGGATTTAACGGTAAAAGAAATAATGTCGAATTTAGAGATGACAAATTACGATGCAGGCGGAACGGAACTAAACTTTGAGCCGAAACGCAATATATTGGCATTAACGCTTGAAGGCGGAAAACTGTTTAAAAAAGAACTACAAGGCAGCTATTTAAGAGTAGAGCCAAAAGCCGGAATACTATTTATGAACGCAGGAAGCGGCAGTGCAAAAGTGGAAAACGGCATAGGTAATTTAGAGTATGACGGCACAAACTATTTAACGGCAAAAGCCGGAATAATATTAGGATTCGTGAAGATGGCAGACGGAAAAGCCATAATAGAACCGTTAATAGAGCTCGCATATTTGCAAGAGTTGTTAGGCAAAGGCAAAATAAGATATGACGGATTAGAACACGAAAGCGACACTTCCGGAGGCAGCGTAGAAATCGGAGCAGGACTAAACGCAAAACTAAGCGACAAAATAAGATTGTACGGACAGATAAGTTATGAGTCTGGAGAAAAGATAAAAGCTGCAGGGGTGAATGTGGGGGCGCAGTACAGCTTTTAACTACAGAGTGAAAAGTGAAGAGTGGAGAGTGAAGATACGGAAAAGGCGATAACGGCGGCAGCTCAGAAGTTTAGAAAGGCTGTGGGCATTTTGTCTTTGCCGTTACCGAGCTGCCGAACTTCTGAGCTTCTGCCGTTATTGCCGTTGATTCGTAATTCGTAATTTGTAATCCGTAATTGCCGTTAAAACGGGGGTTTTATGCAATCAAAGAATCAAAATTTTGTATCGGGTTTGTCGTCAGTTTTGCCGGCGGCTGTTTCGGCGTGTTGTACTTCGGGGGATGATTATTTCAGTTCTTCCGAATACGTTTCATCGTCGTTTAGTTCTGCGGTGCGGGCGCCTTTTGTTAATCAGATAGTTGCGGGCGGGAAAAAGATAGTTCTTACTGCGGCACTGGCGGGTATGTTGAATACCAATCTTGTTCAGCCTGCGCTTGGGCAGTTTTCTGGAACTGTAAGTAGCGGAGTGACGGTAACCGGCCAAATTGTAACGTCCGGGACACAGAATATTCTATACGGTGGGACTGCAGTGAACGGGATTATTAGAACATTAGGCGTACAAAATGTCTCCGGTTTAGCTTCAAACACAGCAATAAGCAGCGGTGGTGTGCAATATGTTGCAAACGGCGGCATAGCTTCATCTACAACTATAAACGCCTACGGCAGTCAGGTTATATACAACGGCGGCATAGCTTCAAACACGACGGTAAATAGCCGCGGCAGCCAAGTTGTCAACGCCGGCGGCAGCGCGATGGGAGGGTCTTTATCCGGCACTTCTGCCGTGCAAATTGTTAATGGCAGCGCATCAGGTATAACTGTAAACAATGGCGGCGCACAGGATGTATCAAGCGGAGGCTTAACCTTAAACACGATTGTAAACAGCTATGGCTATCAATATGTTTCTTATCGTGGCATAGCTTCAGATACAATATTAAACGTCAGCGCCAGTCAGGCTGTTGCAAGCGGCGGCAGTGCAATGGGAACGATTGTTCATTCCAGAGGCATGCAAGTTGTTTATGGTGGCGGTTATGCATCAGGTGCTGTCCTAAACGCCGGCGGAAGTCAGCGTGTTAATGGCGGCAGCGCTTTTGGAACAATTATAAACGGAGGGACTCAAGATGTTTATTCCGGCGGCATAGTCACAAGCACAGTCATAAACAGCGGCGGTTACCAAGCTGTTTCATACGGCTGTATAGCTTCAAATACAATCGTAAACAGCGGTGGATATCAGGTTGTTCAAGCTTCGGCGGTAAATACAATAATCAGCGGAGGTACTCAAACCGTTTACTGGGGCGCAACGGTAAATTCAACATTTCTCATCAACGGGACAATGAGTGTAGCAGGAGGGTCAAACGTAACCGGAATAACGGCTAACGGTGGAACAATAAGCGCTTTAAGTAATGGAGTTTTTCTTTCAAATGTAGTTTTAAACGGCACAACAGTAGATATGCGCGGCTCTTCGGCCGGAAACGTTTTGACAATACAAGATTTGGGCGCGTTTAATAATCCCGTAGTAAGAATGAACGTGGAGTTAGGGGACGAAACGTCCCCGTCGGATTTGTTAAAAGTTACGGGCGTGTATGACGGAAACGCTTTACTGCAAGTGAGCAATACGGGCTCCGGCGGAGTTGTTGCGGGCGGCAGCGGCATAAAAGTAGTTGACCTAAGCGAAGCGACCGGCAACGGAACATTTGCATTGCCCGGAGGTAAAATTGATACCGGAGCATATAATTACTTTTTAGAGCAAAACGAGTCGGATTCGAATTATTATCTTGTAACTTTTATGGGCGCGATGAATTTTACCAACGTTTATAAAACAATGCTAAACGCTCCTCTGATAAACGTGTTTACCGCGCGCAGCGCAATGACATCATTGGAAGGCAGGTTAGGCGATTTAAGAACTTTCGGCTATGAGCAGAATAAAAACGGTTTGTGGGTAAGAACTTACGGCAAAAACGCGACAGTAGGAGATTTTGCGGAAACGGATGTTACGCTGTTTGGTTTGGAAGCCGGCTATGACGGGCTGTTTAACTTTTTAGGACATAAGTTATATGCGGGGTTAAACATAGGATATGCTAATGTGGGAGAAATCCAAACAAAAATAAACAAAAATTCAACAGGAACAGGCTCCCAGCCGAGTTTCGGTTTGTATGCGTCATTAGTAGGAAACAATGATTATTTTGCCGATTTAGCGATAAAAGAAATAATATCAAACTTGGAAATGACAAATTATGCCTCAGACGGAACGGAAATGAATTATGAACCCAAACGAAATATATTAGCATTAACGCTGGAAGGCGGAAAACAGTTTAAAAAAGAACTGCAAGCCAGCTATGTGAGAATAGAACCCAAAGCCGGAATACTATTTATGAGCACTGAAAGCGGCAACGTAAAAGTGAAAAATGGAGATAGCGATTTAGAGTATGACGGCGTAAACTATTTAACCGCAAAAGCGGGAATAATAGTAGGCCTAGTGAAAACAGCAGACGGAAAAGCAAAAATAGAGCCGTTAATAGAGTTAGCATATTTGCAAGAACTGTTAGGCAAAGGCAAAGTAAGATATAACGGCGTAGAACGCGAAAGCGACATGTCCGGCGGCAGCGTGGAAATCGGAGCAGGACTGAACGCAAAACTGAGCGACAAAATAAGACTGTACGGACAGATAAACTATGAGTCCGGAGAAAAGATAAAAGCGACAGGGGTGAATGTGGGAGCGCAGTACAGCTTTTAACTACAGAGTGAAAAGGCAATGATGTGTCCCTGCGGGACATGATGTGCACTGCGTGCATGATGTTTCCTTGCGGAAATGATGTGTATCCTTCGGATACATTAACGACAGGGACACATTACATCATTTTGCCGAAAGGCAATACATCA
>WRNH01000007.1 GCA_009776745.1 Endomicrobiia bacterium
GCAAAAACATATAATTAGGTCTCTCTAAAAACCTATCTAAGGTGGTGTCATTCCCGTGAAAACGGGAATCCATTTTTGTCGTTATCGTCGGATACATTTAAAAGCAACATGGATACCCGTTTTCACGGGTATGACAAAATTGGGTTTTTAGAGACACCCAATTAGGTTTCGGCAAAGCCGAAACACAATATCTTCACTTTTCACTCTCCACTCTTCACTCTTTTCCCTATTATCTCTCTGCTGTGCTGGCGTGTCAGTGGGACGGAGCAATTTACCACAAACAACATGGTCAATTCCTCCGTCCCCCAGACCCTTCAACTCTTCACTCTTTTTTTATATTTTCCCCGAAACGACTTCGAATTGTCCGTTGTAATATTTATATTGTTCCGCTTTAAATTTCAAAAGCGTATAGTCAGGATCTTCAACTCCGCCTTTATAATACATTGTCCAGCAGTCCTGCCAGAAGCTTCGTTTCATTTTATTATCTTTGACAATTTCAATTTTTCCCGTAAAAAGAAGTCCGCCGAAATTGTTTTCTTTTACAAAATAAACCGACGCTTTTTTGTTTAATAAAATCTGTTTCATTTTTTGCGAAGAAGTATTTGTTGTAAAATAAAAAGTAAAATCGTCGTCATAAAGTTTCCGAAGTTTTGGAAACATGTCCGGATTTCTCAAATTAAGCATAGCACGCGTTTCCGGAATGCCTTTGGCATTGACCGTAGAAAGACAGACAAAGCCACTGCTTTCAATTATGTTTTTGAATGTGTTTGATAATGATTTGTTTTTCATATTTACTCCCTTTTTTGGAAGATGAGAGGGTGGGAAGCGAAGAAGTTGAGAGGAGCTGTGGTCGTTTCTTCTTTGTTGTTGTCTTTGTCCTTGCCCATCTTCCCAACATCCCACCTTCTCATCTTCTGCCTTTTTCGTCTTTACTCACCTTCCCAACATCCCATCTTCTCATCCTCTGTCTTTTAACTCCACTCTCCACCCTCCAAACTCCACACTGAATTGGATCAAGCGTTCCGCTTGATCCAATTCAAAAGTCCTCCGGCAAAAAGTATCTCTTTCTGCCTTTGGGTGAAATCGTAATTTATTTTTATTTTTTTGCCGTCAGCTATGGCAAAAAGCCGATCTCCGTCTTTTATTGTTTTCTTGATGTTTTCAAAATGTATTTCTTGATTAAGCGCTGTACTGTCATAATCCTGCGGATTGCCGAAAGTCAGCGGAATAATGCCGAAATTTATTAAATTCGCTAAATGAATTCTTGCAAAAGACTTGGCCAGAACCACTTTTATGCCCAGATATCCGGGCGCAAGAGCCGCATGTTCTCTTGACGAACCCTGCCCGTAATTCTCTCCGCCGACTATCATCCCTTCAAGTTTGAATTTTTTTCCGTCGTATCTGCGTTTAATGTCTTTTGCCCTTGCTACAAACTCTTTATCTACGGCATTAAAAGTATATTCCGATATTGCCGGCAAATTAGATCTAAGCGGCAAAATTTTCGCGCCTGCGGGCAAAATATGGTCCGTTGAAATATTATCTCCGACATACAAAGCGACTTTCCCGTAAATATCGGCTCCCATTTGCGAAAAGTCCGGTAAAGGCTTAATATTCGGCCCCCGCACAACTTCAACTTTTGAACCGTCCGCCGGAGGCGTTTGAAACTGCGCGTCGTCAATTAAAAATTTTTCCGGCATTTTTATCTGCGGTTTTTTGCCGAAATATTTTGACGGGTCTGTAATTTTTCCCGTCAATGCCGCGGCAAGCGCAACTTCAGGAGAACACAAATAAACCTGCGCGTCTTTTGTACCGCTTCTGCCTTCAAAATTTCTGTTAAAAGTTCTAAGCGATACTGCGCCGCTTTTAGGCGCTTGCCCCATGCCTATGCACGGACCGCAGGCGCTTTCTAAAACTCTTGCGCCGCTTTCTATAATATTAAATAAAGCGTCGGACTGCGAAAGCATTGCAATGACCTGTCTTGACCCCGGCGACACTACAAAACTTACGCCTTGATTTATTTTCTTTCCTTTTAATGTTTCCGCAGTCAAAAGCATATCCGCAAGCGAAGAATTCGTGCACGAACCTATGCCCACCTGATCAACTTTTATTCCCTCAATATCTTTAACTTTAACGACATTATCCGGCATATGAGGCTGCGCGATCAGCGGTTCAAGCTCAGATAAATCTATAATTATTTCACCGTCATACTCTGAGTCCGCATCCGGAAGTATTTCAGTCCACGCGTCTGCGCGTCCTTGACGCTCAAGAAAATCTTTTGTTATTTCGTCAGAAGGAAATACACTTGTAGTCGCGCCAAGTTCCGTACCCATATTTGTTATAGTCGCTCTTTCCGGAACAGACAAAGTCCGTACGCCTTCGCCGGCAAATTCGTATATTTTACTTCTTCCGCCTTTGACGCTTTCGATCCTTAAAAGTTCCAAAATTATATCTTTAGCGCTAACCCAATCTCTCAGTTTTCCTTTAAGATCAACTTTTATGATTTTAGGCATTGTTATATAAAAAGGCTGGCCTGCCATAGCGCAGGCAACGTCAAGCCCGCCCGCGCCAAAAGCAAGCATACCGATACCACCGCCCGTCGGAGTATGAGAATCCGACCCTATCAAAGTTTTTCCCGGAACGCCAAAACGCTCCAAATGCACCTGATGGCATATGCCGTTTCCCGCGGGAGAAAAAACTATCCCGTACTTTGCGGCTATGGTCTGCAAAAATTTATGGTCGTCGGCATTTTCAAAACCGGACTGCAGCGTATTATGGTCAATATAACTTACGGAAAGCTCTGTTTTTACCTTAGAAACGCCCATGGCTTCAAACTGCAAATACGCCATAGTGCCCGTAGCGTCCTGCGTTAGAGTCTGGTCTATCTTCAGACCTATTTCTTCGCCGATTTTCATCTCTCCGCTTATCAAATGATTTACAATAATTTTCTTTGAAACGTTCACCCTTTTTGCTCCTTTTATTTTTCATTTTTTAATAATTTTACTATATTAAAAAAACATCTTCAACGGCAGAGGCAGACGCATACGCCGTTCTCTTACCGTTGCCATACATCTATTCCTCTATGAGCACCAGCCACGCTATGGCATTCTTCCGGCTTTTAATATATAATACTCAAATCATGAAAAGAGAAATTCTTAATCCTTTTACCGACATAAAACAAATTATTTTAAAATATCTGCCTTATATATTTTTATTTTTTGCCGTTTTTTTAGTTTACGGCAAAACCATCGGCCACGATATCACTGGCCTCGACGATATATCGCTAATTCATGGCAATGCGGTTTCATACTCTTCAAAAACTCAACTGAAAAATATTTTTACAAATAATGTTTTATTCGGCGGTCACACCGTATACTACAGACCTTTATTGACACTGTCTTTTGCGCTTGAACATAAGCTTGCAGGCACTTCGCCTCATTTCGCGCATTTAACGAATATTCTCCTGCATATTTTGTCATGCTTTATAGTTTTTTTCTTTTTCAAAAGGTATTTAATGAGCGAAACAGCAGCTTTCATCGCAGCTCTTTTTTTCGCGGTTCATCCGGCAAATTTGTACACGGTAACATGGATCCCCGGAAGAAACGACTCGCTTTTTCTTATATTTCTTCTGCTGTCGCTGATTTTTTTCATAGAATATCTTAATAAGAAAAAACTTATTTTTATAATTCTGCATTTTATTTTTTTCGCGTTCCTTTTATTCACGAAAGAATCCGCCATAGTTATGCCCGTAATTTTTATTTTATATTTACTGACGCATAAAGAAAAGGATAAAAAATTTTTCCGGTTTTTTATCTATATATCTATAGTCTGGGTCATCCAAATATCTTTTTTCATAATTATTCAAAAAAATGCCGTGCCAAATATGTCTTTTATTCAATACGCGTTAAAATGTTTTTATCCTTCAAACATTTCAATGTTTTTTGAATATTACGCGTCAATGATTTTTTTAACGGTGCCGTTCGGCATAAACATTGCCGCAAAATCATTCATTCTTGGAAGTATAGCCATAGCATTCATTTTTTATATCGCTTTTTGCTGCGGTAAAGATAAATTAAAGATGTTTTTTTATTTTATACTGCCTTTTTTGTTAATAGCTGCGACAATGCCCGGAGGAAGGATATGGTATCAGGGAAACAGAATGTATCTGCCTTTATTTGCTATACTGGCAGTATGCTTTATATGTTTTGACGTATTTTATACAAATAACAAAAAATACAGAAAACAAATATTGGCTTTGCCTGCCATTTTACTTTTATTGTGCGCGGTTATTACGTCGGCAAAATCGGAGCTTTTTAAAAACGGAATGCTTTTCTGGTCAGCAGTATATAGCGATTCAAAAAATCCTTCAATCGTCATACAAAATCTTTATGCCGACGCTTTGCTGAAATTCGGATATCCGGACAAAGCTTTGCCTGCGATAGAAAAAGCAATGGCCGGTTCGGAAAAAGTTGATATGTCGACCGTATACAATCTCGCAAATTACTATCTTATTGTCGGAGATTATGAAAAAGCCGGAAGTTACTTTGAAGCGTTGGCGAAAAACCCCATGCTCGCCGACGAGGAAACATATGCAAACTTGTTTATATGCGGCAAATTTTTAAATAATGAAGAAGCGGCAAAATTTTATTATGAAAAAACTTTGCAAAAATTTAACAATTCGCTTGAAAAAACAAACGCTTTTATAACCGAACTTATGCAGAAACTGCAGCTTACGCAGGAAACTTACGAAAAGCGCAAAACTTTAAAATAAAATTATTCGCTTAACTCGTCATTTTCAGCTTCTGTAAAATCTTTATAATTGTCATTCTTGTCCATCAATACTTTTATAAATATCTTTGAAAGTTTAGGGATCTTCATAACTTCATCAAACTCCGCTTTCGCAGCCAAGGCCGCATAATATTTCCCGTAAGCCAAATATGCTTCTGCGAGTTTTTCACTTTCTTCATCCATTGTATCCCGTTCTTCGTACAGATCATAATACGTTTTACTGGCTTCAGCATAACTTTCAAATTCCATATGCCTGATTTCCCTAGGAACAATATCTTCATATTTTTCCGTTTCCTGCATCGCCAGCTCTATATTATTTTCCAGAAACATACGATACTCGTTTATTTCGGCATCAGTGGCCTGAGCTGCTTTTATTTCATCGATCGGCATATTTTTGACTATCCTGTAAACACATGAGCCGATTTGAACTAAAAACAATACGGCAATCAAAGCGACTGCAATAAGCACCACTTTTACTGTGCTGCTATTTTTTTTCTTTTCAGCCATAATATCTCCTTTTTGGAAGATGCGAAGTTTGGAGGAGCTGCGGTCGTTTCTCTTTGTCGTTGTCCTTGTCTTTACTCATCTTCCCAACATCCCAACTTCTCACCTTATGTCTTTTTATTATAACATCTTCTTTTAACGGCAGAGCGGAAATTGAAGAGTGGATATAATTCCACAGCAGCCTGCACCCGAATGCTTTAATCGGGCGGCAATGCCGAAATCTAAATTAATAGGTTTTCGCTTCACGAAAACACTTTAATCTTCACTCTTTTTGTTATCCGTCTAATTTTACAATATTTATTCATAAAAGCACAGGGAAATTGTTTTTTCGGGATATATTTTATATTATATTCTTCAAATGAAAAAGAAAATCGTTAACCAAGCAAAACCTAAAATTTTACCTGCGCAGCCGAATTTTAAAAAAATTATTTTATCAGGAATCTGCGTATTTTTGGCGGCTTTTTTCTGTTATTTTAAAACACTTAATTTTGAACTTACCGATTTAGACGACAACAATTTCATTAATACATGCGCGCCTGCTTATGATAAAGGATCAATTTTTATTAATGCCTTTAAAACAAACTGCATGTACAATATGTATAACACCGCTTATTACAGACCCGTACTGGCGCTTTCATTTGCCATAAGTCATCAAATAGCGGGGCAATCCGAAAAATTTGCCCATTTTGTAAATATACTGCTTCATTGTATTTGCGCGGTTTTTGTATTTATTTTTTTGCGAAGATATATGTTCGGCACCAAAATATCGTTTTTTGCGGCCATTTTTTTCGCGATGCATCCCATTACGATATATACGGCAGCATGGATTCCTGGAAGAAACGATTCATTGTTTCTCATAAACTTTCTGGCAGCTTTAATTTTTTTTATTGAATATGCGAAAAAACATCATTTCTATCTTTTTGCCGTAAGCGCCGTCTTTACCGTGATATGTTTTTTTACGAAAGAATCGGGGATAATAATCCCGTTTATTTTTGCATTTTATTGTTTTGCAAATGCCGCGGATTTGAAAAAAACTCTCAATCCGCGCGTATTGGCATTGTGGGCATTATTGATTGTATTTTTCATATTTATGCGCAAATCGGCGGTCAGTGGAAACTCTTTTTCGCCGGGAATGATAAATCTTAGCAGCGATAATATAGCCATGTTTTTTGATTATTACGCTTCTCTTATATTTTTGCGCACTCCGTTCGGTTTAAACGTAACTTTAGGCGTATATCTGCTTGGTGCCGCGGCTTTCCTGATCACAATTTTTTTCGCTTTTTACAAAAAAGATAAAATCCAAAGAATAAGAAACTCTTTTTTTCTGGCATTGCCGTTAATTTTCACAGGAACAAATATTGTAAGCGAAAGATTGTGGTTTCAGGGAAACAGAATGTATTTGCCTTTATTTGCCGTAACGGTTTTATTGTTTTCGTTTTTAGAGCCTTATCTGGAAAATAAAAAGAACAAAACCGCCGCAATAATGACGGCAGTTTTAATTATTCTCTCTTCCGTAATAACGTTTAAAAGTTCCGGCGCGTTTAAAAACAGTCTGAACTTTTGGAATGCCGTAATAACAGACAGCCGGTATGAAAATATTACGGCAAGAAAATTTCGGGTAACTGCCCTTATCAAAAACGGGATGATTCAGGACGCAGTCGACGAAGCCGGTTTAATTTCAAGAATGACTAATTTCTCAAATGCCGAAATCACGTATGCTTTGGCAAACTCTTTATTATTGAATAGGGATTATGAAAATGCGGCAAAGTTTTATGAGCTGTTAATTTCGCACGGCCAAATGCTCTATCCGGTGGTATTTGCCGGCGCTTTCATTTCATTTTATTATCTGGGCAATGAGGAAAAAGCCGTACATTATTTTAATGAACTTATGAGACTGAACGGTTTTTCGCGGGAGCAAACAAACGAATATATCAACGGCTACAATGCATATTTGGAACAGCTGAGACAGGGCAAACCAGGCAAATAAATTTTTCGCAAAATATTACGGCTGCAAGAAATATCCCGTCCGCAGAGTTTATCCGCGAGCGGAATATGCGTCAACACGTTCTAATTAAAAATAATATATTTTCTGGCAAAAAAATTCCATAGATAAGTGAAAAACGCCGTAAAAATTTTTGAATACATATAAAATAATCCGACTTTATCGGTAAGCAGCCAAAGCACAACGATATTAATTATCAAACCTATGATTCCGATAATGTAGAAAACAATAAACTCTAATTTCCTGTTTGAAATACTGCTCTTGGTAAATATGAATTTTTTACTCACAAAATATGTAACAAATAAACCTGCGGTAAAAGATAAAGTCGCTGAAACAATGTAAAATAAACCGGCAAATTCCGTAAGAATATAAAGCAGCGAAAAATCAATAAACAATGCTGCTGCGCTTGCAAAAAAATACTTTACAAACTGTAAAAAAACATTGTCTCCGGCTTTTAGAAAATTATTAAAAATATTCATAGACTTCCTTATAGGTACAAGTTGTTTCCCTCTCCGGCAAGGGAAAGAAAGACATTAAGGTCTTTAAAGACTTTAAGGATTTTTGAGGGTCAAGTTTATATCACGGCGCTCAGTGCCCCACATGAAGGGTCATTTTTCTTCGTGATAATCCGATTCCGTATTGACCTGCCAAATATTGTCTTTGGTTTTAATTCCTTTAACAATATTTTCAACGGCTGTCATTGCCGTAAGCATGGAGTGATCCATATTGTTATACCGGTGCATTCCGTTTCTTCCGGCAAGGAACAGATTTTCATATTTATCCGTAAAATCTTTTATTTGGCCAAATTCATTGTATGTTCCAAAATATGCCGGATAGGCTTTTGGCACTTTTACCATACACTTGTCAAGAATATTTTCTTTTTTTATTATATTGATTTTTTCAAGTTCGTCAGCGGCAAAATTTATAAAATCATCTTCTTTCATGTTCCAGAGTTCGTCGCCTTCGGTACAAAAATATTCCAATCCTATCCATACGGTATTTTCAAAATCTTTTACCATATACGGACTCCAGTTGTTAAATATTTGCAGGCGTCCGATTTTAACGTCTCTTTCCTGTATGTAAATCCAGAGATCGGGCGCTATATTTTTGTATGAAGGTATTTTCGTATTATTTTTGATCTCAAGATTTTTCACAAGCAGCCCGACGGTTATAAAATCTCTGTACACCAAACCTTCAGCCGTTTTTTTGGCGGATTCGTCTTTTTTGTCAAAAGAAGCTATCAATTCTTTAACGGGCATTGTTGAAATAAAATATTGTCCTTCATATTCTTTAATATTTCCGTCTTTGTCTTTTGCCGCAGCTTTTTTTATCGTATTATTTTCGGTATAGATCCCGCATACGGTTTCGCCGTGAACTATCTTTCCGCCTTTTTTCTTTATTTCATCGGCAACCGTTTCCCAAAAGTGGCCTGGGCCGTATTTAGGATAATAAAATTGTTCTATCAGGCTTGTTTCGACATTTTTTTGCGAAATTTCCGAAGAAGATTTTCCGAAAACTTTCTTTAACGCTTCGCTCAAAATTTTTATTACGGACAAACCTTTAATTCTCTGCGCGCCCCAGTCCGCCGGTATTTGCGCGGGCTGCACGCCCCATACTTTATACGTATAATCTTTGAAAAATGTCAGATACAATTCTTTGCCGAACCTGTTTATCATAAAATCTTCCAAAGATTTTTCATCTCTTTTTATGAACATTGAATACGCATAACTCAATCCGGATTTTAATATGCGCACAAATCCGAGATTTTTTACGGTGTTCCAATTAAGCGAAACCGGATAATTGAAAAAACTTCTCAAGAAAAATATTCTTGATAAACGGCTTCTTACCAGCATTACCCTGTCCTGCTTTTGCGGATCATTGGGTATGTTTGAAGATGGAAATTTCATGTTTCTGTTAAGAAGTATATCGTCCATGGAAGGAGATGTCTGGGGAGGCATAATATCCAGCCACCATTTCATTACTTTATCGGACTTTGAAAAAAATCTGTGCCCGCCCATATCCATTCTGTTGTTTTTGTAATTAAAAGTTTTTGATATACCGCCGATTTCGTTTGAGGATTCGATAACTACCGGCTTTATGTCCGTTTTCATAAGTAATTCATAGGCCGCAGTTAATCCGGCGGGACCTGCGCCTATAATAATAGCTTGTTTTACCGGCATAATTGCTCCTACGATAACGGCAGGACTTTAACGTCTTTAAAGACTTTAAAATCATTTAAAATTCTTTTTTCTTTCCAACGTTTTCTCTAAAAATAAAACAGATTAAACCATTTGGCATAAATTTGCGGGGCTATTTTGTAAATCCACATCATTTCGCCGTTAAATATCATAAGCGCGCCTAAAATTATTGTCACAGCGCAGGCTAATGTAAAAAAGCTGTACAATATTTTTGAATTTGCATCTTGTTTAAAATTTTGGGCGCAGGCTAACATAATAAGACCCGATAATAAAGCTAAAGCCGGACTTATGTCGCAAATATATCTGAACCCCGGATATCCAAATGCAAAACCTATAAAGGCTGCCGCTAAACTTACGGCTACGGTAGATATTAAAATAATTTTAAAGAGCTTGTCTTTATTTTGAGTTTTAAAATTTTTAAACCATATAAAAAGCGCCCAGAAAAACGGAAAAGCGAAAACTCCTATATTTTTTGTTTCAGCTCTCGCTGGAAAAGCGGAACCGGTTAAATTATAAAAATAACGCTCCGTAGATATAAAAGGGAAATGCGCTGAAAGTTTCGGAATGTCAAAAAAATAATAATAAATGCTCGTGAAAAAATTACTTGCGGACAGTTTTTGATATGTAGAAATTGCAGGATTAGTGCTTGTTAAATTATAATTCTGACCGAAGTTAAACGGCGAATCAAACCTTGCATAATTGTATAAAAACACAAACGACAAAATAACGATACACGGGATTAAAAAAGCCGCCGCGCCGTTAATTTTAAGATGTCTGCTTATATTTTTATCAGATAAAACGCTTAAATAAAGCGGAACTAAAAAAACGAAGGCTATTATTATACAGTTAGGCCTTGTCATAAGAATACTTGCAAAAGAAAAACCGGCCAAAGCAAGATAAATAATAAATTTTTTGCTTCCCATATTGTTATAGGCAGAAAAAGAAAAGCCTGCCGCAAGCGCAAAGAAAATATGCATGCTTATTATCGGGAATTCATATCTGTAAACGTCAGCCTGCAAAACAAACAATAAAGAGCCGAAAACTATTGCTAAAAACCCCAAAAGAAACAAAAGCAGGTTGACGCGTTTTAAAAATGTCACAACAAAGGATTTATAAGCGAAGAAAAACGCGAACACTGCAAAAACGGCTAAAATAAAACTTGCAAAGTTCATAGACGGCAAAACGCCCGACAAATAATAAACGGGATAATAAACAAAAAGCAGCGGCGCTATGCCGTAATATACATAATAATTGTTTTTATAAAGAGCATAGTCAAAAAAATAGTTTATTCCGATTCTCTCTTCGGGATTATACGGGTTTTTCAAATTTATAAGTTTTTCGTCAGGCGTAATATCCATATGGGTTTGCCCTTTTTTGAAAGCGTCAAAGACCAACAGATAAGGGTCTTCTATTTTGTCTTGCGGATTAAAAGGATATGAAGTTTTTTGGTTTAGCCATACCGAAGTTGAATTTAATGCCGTAAAAATCAAGAAAGAGACGTAAAATAACAAAATCAGAGTAGCTATCGAAGATATTTTATAAGGTTTGTCTCTGAAATCCGTTTCATATTCGTTCCAGCGGTAAAATTTGCAAAAGATCATAAACACAACGACGGACAGAATTAAAAAGAATCGCAAAAAAGAAAAGTTGAACGGTTTAGCCGCATTAAGGCGGATATTGCTTATAGTCAAATCAGGGCCGGGTATTTTGTAAAGTTCAAAAGCCGCGGCCTCTAAATTGCCCGCGCTTTTTATTCTTGCAAAAACGGTTTGTTTTTTCTCCGAAGGAGCAAACAAAATATTATAAACGTCCTTAAAAGTTTGGTTGAATTGCTCGTCTTTTAAATGAATTTTACCGGATATTACCGACTTGAATCTTGCCGAAACTTCAAAAGTCAGCGTTTCAGACGGAAGATTTATATTGTCAAAATAAAAAGAAACGGCGGAACTGTTGGGGTTAACATGCAGCCCGTCTTTTGACAGCATTAAATCCTGCGGGTTTCCTTTAATATTGCTTAAATCCAAACTTGAAACAGGAAATCCGGATTTAAAAATAGAAGAATAATTAAAAACAAAAATTTCCGCGCATAAAACGGACAAAACCGCCGCCAAGCAATAAAACATTATTTTAAAAAGATTGGATCGTTGAGACAAAAACATCAAATTAACTCCCGCAATGAAGAAAATTAAGAACAGTACAATTATATCAAATTTAAAAGCATATTAAGGCAAGTAAAAGTAAGCGGTTAATATTTTATCTGTCTATGAATATGTTATAATGAGAAAAATATAATGCATCCAGGCTTCCAAAAAGGAGTTATGTCCATGAAAAAAGCGCTGATAACCGGAGGGACGGGATTTTTCGGCAGTCTGCTTAAAACGGCACTTGTTGAAAAAGGATATTTTTGCGTAAGCATTGATTTGGAAAAAGATGACGCCGTATGCGAAAATCTGCTGACTATTCAAGGCGATATCCGTAACGGCGAACAAATGAACGAATTGTTTAAAACTCACAAATTTGACGTTATTTTTCATTGCGCGGCCATTTTGGCTCATGCCGTAAAAGATAAAAATCATTTATGGACGTCTAATGTTAACGGAACGCAAATCATAGCCGATATGGCTAGGAAATTTAATGTTGCGAACATAGTTTTTACATCGTCCAATTGTTTATGGGCGCAAAATTTTCATAGGCCTGTACTTGAAACGGATATCCCCAATCCCGTCGAAATATATGGAAAATCAAAATTAGAAGGCGAAAAAATACTGCTTGCCTGCAGTCCGCAGGTAAACAGCGTTATTATAAGATGTCCTACGATAATAGACAGCGGCCGGCTTGGTCTGTTAGCCATATTATTCGAATTTATCGACGAAGGGCGTAAGGTATGGGTGGTTGGCGGCGGAGAAAACCGTTATCAATTTATTTATGCGCAGGATCTTATAACCGCCTGCCTGAAAGCCGCGGGGCACAATCGTACGGATATTTTTAACATAGGCTCGGAAAATGTAAAAACTTTTAAAGAAGTATATAATTATGTCATTCAAAAGGCAGGAACAAAAGCAAGGGTGGCGTCTTTACCGAAAAAACTTGCAATATTTGCCATGAAAACCGCATACGCTCTTGGCCTGTCGCCTTTGGGACCGTATCAATATAAAATGATTGCCGAAGATTTTGAATTTGACATTTCAAAGATAAAGCAAACGTTTAATTGGTCGCCTACTATGACAAACGAAGAAATCCTTTACAAAGCTTATCAATATTATCACGACAACCGCAATGACATAGACAGCAGAACTAATGTATCCGCGCACAAACAAGCCGCAAAAATGGGCGTGATCAGATTGTTGAAGTGGATGTCGTAACCGGCGGCAGGAGTATAAGCCGGTATAATGTTAAAACTTTTTAAAGACCTTAAGGACGTTAAAGTCTTTAAGGTCAGTTTATCGCTGTCTTTTACGGCTTTGCTTGCCTTTGTTTTATCTATTATCTATTATCTTTTATCTGCCTTTTAAAGCGTTATTTATTTTCTCTTCAAGTTTTTTCTGTTCTTCCAAAACAAATTTCATTGCGTCGGCTATGGGGTCGGGAAGTTTTGCATGTTCAAGATTATCGACTTCTTCGGCGCTGTATCCCAAACTTATTCTGGCGGGCACGCCTACTGCGGTGGCATTGGCGGGAACATCATGCGTAACGACCGAAGCTGCGCCTATGCGCGCATGGCTGCCTATGGTTATGGCTCCAAGCACAATCGCGTTTGAACCTAAAACCACATTATTACCGACAGTCGGATGCCTTTTTTTCTTTTCAAGAGAAGTGCCTCCGAGAAGCACTCCTTTATATATAAGAACATCGTCCCCGACTTCCGCCGTTTCGCCTATCACGACGCCCATTCCGTGGTCTATAAATACCCGTCTTCCTATTTTAGCGCCCGGATGAATTTCTATGCCGGTATAAAATCTGGATATATGCGAGATAAGCCTTCCGAAAAAATACAGCTTATGTCTCCAAAACCAATGCGCCAGCCTGTGCATAATGATCGCGTGAAGACCCGGATAGCAAAACAAAACCTCCGGCCACGAACGCGCTGCCGGATCTTTATGAAAAATATTTTTAATGTCTTCCCTGAGCATTTTAAACATTTTATAATTATACAAAAAAACAGATAATAGGTAAAAGACAATATGTTTCGTTTTATTAGAACTTAGGGTGTGTGGACACACCCCAGTCTTTTGCCTTTTTGCCGTATCTGCGATCTTCACTCTGCCGTTGTCGCTGCCAAACTTCTGCCTTAACTTGGCCGCGACATGTCATGGGTCAGGGTGTCGGACTTAAATACCGTTTCGCGGAATTTTCCAGCATTGCCGCTCTTTTTTTAAGGTTATCGCAAAACAATGGCGCGGCATTTATGTTTTTTTCATTTTGATTTCCCCACGCTCTGCACGCTCCGCCGCAAAGATAGCGATAACCGCACTCTTTGCACTTTTCAATCGTATCCACGGTGCATTTATTAAGCTCGGAAAACTTTGTTGACAAAAGAATATTTTTTAACCCTTCATCAAAAACATTTCCTATTAAAACATTTTCATTGCACCATGCGTAGCAGGGATACGACGTTCCGTCGGCCTTGATAAAAATGTTCTGTCCTATGCCGCACGTAATAAGCGGTTCAAATTTCATTTTAAGCATATTGTCGGCGGAAATGTAATGCATCATGCCTTCGCATATCACGGGTTCTTCTAAACCAGCAGCTCTTCCTAAAGGAAGTAAAGGACGGAAACGTATTCTTTTAATATTTAATTTTCCGGCCAAAGCCCGCACGCTTTTGCCGGGACTGCCGTCTATGCCGGCAGCGTTCATAACGCAAGCTATTGAAAGTTCGGCGGATATGGGCAAAGTTTCCGATAAAGCGGCATATCCGTTTAAATTCACTACCGTTTTTTGATAACTCCCTTTTCCGCGGCGCTTATCGTGCGTATCTTCGCTGCCGTCAACGCTTACTGCAACTTGGTCAAAAGCGCCAGCAATGGAAGCCAAGACATTATCTGTCAAATCCGCTGCCAAATTAGTTCTCAAAACAATATTTGTACCTTTTCCTTTGAATTTTGCGCATACTTCAAAAAGTTTGTCCATTTTTGTATGCACAAGCGGTTCTCCGCCGGTTATTATGATTTGCCTGAATTTCATGCAGACGGCTTCATCCAAAAGCTTTTCAAAAGCCGGCAATCCAATTTCATTTTTGCTTGTCCCAGCGTCGGCATAACAATGCCCGCACCTGAGATTGCAGTCAGCCGTAACGTGAATATAGCAGTTGTGGGTCAGGGGGACGGAGGAGTTGACCCATTAGCTCTCTGCTGTTCCGTCGTGTCAGGGGGACGGAGCAATTTACCACAAACAGCGTGGTCAATTCCTCCGTCCCCCTGACCCTTAGCTTCCACCTTTTTCGCTTTTCCCCGTCGTTAATTCGTAATTCGTAATTTGTAATTCGTAATTGCCGTTATCACTCTACATATATTTCCGTTCTTCTATTCTTCGCTTTGCCTTCTTCTGTTTTGTTGTCGGCTATTGGCATTTTGTCTGCAAAGCCTACGTATTCCATTTTTTCTTTTGGGATTCCTTGTTCTGCAAACTCCATGAATACCGCTTCTGCTCTTTTTCTTGATAAGTCCTGATTTGTCCTAAATGATCCCGTGTTGTCCGTATGGCCTTCTATTGTTATCTTTTTAAAATTGTATTCTTTTGCTTCTTTGGCCAATTGTTCTATTTCTTTTTTTGCTGCTTCGTTTAAACCGTATTCTCCTACTTCAAATGTCGCTTCGTTTAAATTAAATGACGCCAGTTTTGCTTTTCTTCTTTCTTCTGCTTCTAACCTTTTCTGCTCTAACATTGCTGCGTTCATTTCTTCTGCCATTTTCTGTTGCCTTAATCTTTCTGCTTCTTCTGCTTCTAATTTTGCTCTCTCGGCTTCTTCGGCTTCTGCTGCTTTTTTCGCCTTTTCGGCTTCTTGGGCTTCTTTCAGTTTTCTTAATGTCTCTTTATCGCAAAATCTGTAATTTATTCCTACATTTCCGTAATATCCGCTTATGTTTTCTCCGAAATTTGCGTTTGCGGTTGCGTATACAGACCACTGCCAGCCTAGTTTGTATTCTCCTCCTATTCCCGCTCCTCCTGTCATATTGCCTTGGTCTGCTCCTTGTATTTCCATCTCTTTTCCTTTGTTATACTGCTCATATCTTGCTGTTATTTCTCCGTTATTTCCAACCATTATATATCCCGCAAACATTTTTGCATACCAATTAAACTTTCCCATATCTCCGCCTATGCCAAGTCCTGCAAGCCCTGTCAGTCTCATATAACTGCCTGCTTCTATCACTAAATTCGCAGGGCCTCCGTTGCTTTCCTTTATTTCAGGGTTTGATACGAACCCTCCCTGCATTCCTATAAACGGTTTTACGTCTAGTTTTTCCGCTACTTTTATTACATATTCACCTTGCACGTCAGCTCTTATTCCGTATGTGTTAAAATCCGCTTTTGTTTTATATCCTGCAAACGATATATCTCTTTGCGCACTGAAACTTTGCATTCCGCCGGTCAAACTTCCTTTTATATTTATAATATCACCAAACCATGCTCCGTATATGCCTAAGTCCGCGTCATTTACATCCGCGCTGTCTTTGCCCTGCTCTAATTTGTTCATCCCGTATCCCGCATATACTCCGGCAAAAGATTTTTCCCCTATCAATAAATCTGCTCCTATCTGCGCTCCGTAACCGTTTGACATAAAATCGCCTGCTGACTCTAAATCTTCGCCGTATTTCATACTGTTTACGTAAAACTGTCCCCACACGCTTTTTGACATACTTCCGTCGCCGGGACAAATTCTCGGTTTCATTCTCGCATATAATTCATCAGCTCCGCTTCGCGCTGCTCCCAATGTCAATGCATTTGCGTAAAATGCTCCGCTTAACTGGTCTAAGGCTTCTTTCTTTAATTCATTATTTGCCATTGTGTCTATCTGATTTAACATTGCCGCCATCTCTGCTGTCATTGCATATTTCGATAATGTGTCAAACGTTCTTGCCACTTCGGTTTGATTGTGCGTTAAATTCAGTATATCGTTCAGAAAGTTGCTGCTTTTGCTTATTATCAAATCTATTTTGTTTGTAAAATACTCTATCATGTAATTCAAATTCCCAGCGCTCGACGGCAATCCGCTTACGCTGCCGAATGTTCCGCTTATTCCTCCGCCAGCTTCCATCAAAGTTATGCTCTGCGAACCTATGCCCATTATACTCGATGTTCCGTACACGTTTAAATTAAGCATTCCGGTATTTTCTATAAAAATATTCCCCAATGCTCCGTTTGCAGTTCCTGCGCTTGCCGCAAGTTTGTCAGACGCCGAATTGGTTAAATCTACGTCTATTTCAAGTTCCCCGCCTATAACTGCGTCGCCTACATACGTTGTCTGGTCTGTCAGCCCGTTATTTGTGCTGTATTTTGTTCCCGATTGCAGTTCCAATTTGCCTATCGTTATGTCCGTATCGTTTAGCACGTTTACTATGCCCTGCTCTATTTTTAACTCGCCATTATAATTTGTCGCATTGTCTGACCCGTCTAATTCCAATATTCCTGACCCTGTCTTTGTTATCAAATTGCCCTGCCCGTTTCCGGTTATACCGCCGGTTATGCTTATCTTTTGGTTTGCCGCTGCATTAAATATTAAAGCGCTATAACCGTCTAAATGTATATCGTTCCCAAGCCCGTTTGCCTCATTGTTGCTAAATATCACGTCCTGACTTAACGCATTTATTTCTATTTCCGATTTCTGCGCATTCGATATCCCAGACATATATATCGCACCGCCGGCAACACCTGCTTCATTACCTGTAAATTGTGAATCGGTGATCGTTATTTGTCCGCTGCCGTTATATATCGCTCCGCCTGAACTTCCCGCTTCATTGTTTTGAATTATCACATTGTTTAATTCCGCCGCTGCCGCTGCGTTTGTTATCCTAAGCACTGAACCGCTGCCGGATATATATGCGTCTTCTATCGTTAAATCGTTTATCATTAGATCTGTTGCGTTTACCATATTAAAAAGAGAGCCGCTTACTGTCGGACTGCTCTTTAATGCGCCCGATATCACGCTATGCGTTGCGTCGCTGTCATATCCCTGTACCGTAAACGTTCCTGCCGCCATATCATCCAATGACGCTCCTATATTGTATATGTTCGGCAATGCGGCAAAAAATGAAAAGTTAAATCCTCTGTCACCGGAATACACATTCATCGCGTTTAACGAATATTCGTCCGCTTCTTTTACCACTGACAGCTCTATCCCTGTCAGACTGCTGTCAACTTCCGCTAAATATTCGTATACCGTTGTCGCTATCGCTTTTTGCTGACCGCTTTGAAATTCTATGCCGCTTAATACTGTCACAGTATATGTGCTGTGTAATCCGTTGTCCTGATCATTTAATATCTTCATATTTCCTAACAGCAGCCCGTCGGTTTGCGGCGTATTGTTTATAGCTAGCATATCTGAAAACAAATCAATATTGCTTCCGCTTTGGAAGAAGTTTAATGCAAAGTTTAATACCGTATTTGACGAACTGAAATTATCAAACGTTACTGTCCTTGTGCTTGACGAATTTCCCGTTATGTCTATTACGGAATTGTTAAAACCGTATATTGTTGTTCCCGTATAATCGTCCGTCCCGAAAGACACGTTTGAATTGTTAAACTCTACGGTATTTACGTTTGCATTCCCTATTTTGTTTGCAAGTATATAATTGGCATTTACCGTTAAACCAGCGTCTTTGCCAAATACCGCTTTTGCTCCGCTTCCCGTAAACGTTATACTGCTTCCGTCTATAGTTGTGCTTGCCGACGTGAGATTGTAATGCTCTAACACGCTGTCATTGCCAAGATTTACCGTATAATATACGCCGTCGCCTGTTACCTGCAATAAACTGTCAGTAATATTATTTGTCCCGCCAAACATTCTTCCTGCTGCAGTCACCGTTGCAGTTCCTGCCGTCTGATTAAACGTCCCCGTATAATACGAATTGTCCGCATTTAATAAAAACAAATTGTTTCCGGTTTTAGATATCAAACCAGCGCCCGCTATACCGCCGTTGATTTCAACTGAATTCCCCAACCCCGTTATCGTCATTGTCCCGCTTGCCTCATTATATATATCGTTCCCGAGACTTGCTTCGGCAGCCGTATTATTCATAAAAATTATATTGCCGGAACTTGTGTCAAAATTCAGCGCTCCGCTGTTATATATCGCCCCGCCGGCAAGTACCGCTATATTGCTGCCAAATATTACGCTGCTGTTGGTAAATGTCATTGTTGCGCCGCTGTTATTGTGTATCGCTCCGCCGCTATATGCAGTATTGCTGCTGAATACTGCTGTGCTGCTAGTAAATGAGACGGTATTCGTATAATTATGTATAGCTCCGCCGACATTGTAATTTTCCGCCGTATTCATGCTGAATGTTACCGTACTGCCCGTAAATGAAGTGTTTGAAGAATCGTTATACAGCGCCCCGCCTGCCTGCCCTGTATTGCTGCTGAACATTACATTACTGTTAGTAAATGTCATTGTTGAACCGGTAATATTGGCTATCGCTCCGTTTGTATTACGGCTGAACGTTACCGTACTTCCCGTAAATGTGATACGTGCGCTGTTATTGTATATCGCCCCGCCTCGATTTGCCGTATTACTGCTGAACGTCACCGTGCTGCTCGTAAATGTGATATTTGCATTAATATTATTGTATATTGCTCCGCCACCTGCCGCTGTATTACTGTTGAATACTACCGTGCTTTCTGTAAATAAGATATTTGAATTTGCCTCAACATTGTATATTGCACCGCCGTTATTGACCGCCGTATTGCTGCTGAAAATTATATTACTGTTAGTAAATCTGGTTGTTGCAAGGCCGCCATTCCATATAGCTCCGCCGACATCTGTTGCCCTATTGCCGATGAATGTTATATTACTGTCTGTAAATGCCCTTGTTCCGGCATTATAACCGTATATCGCTCCGCCTGAAACTGCCGCATTGCTGTTGAATGCTGCCGTGCTTGCTGTAAAGGAAATAACTGTACCCCAACTGTATATTGCTCCGCCCCACTCTCCTGCCGTATTGCCGCTGAATGTTACCGAGCTTCCTGTAAATGAAACACCTGCAGCATAACTGTATATTGCTCCGCCATAATATCTTGCCGTATTGTTGCTGAATGTTACCGTATTTCCCGTAAATGAAATAGCTGAAGACACATAGTTGTGTACCGCTCCGCCGGAACCGAACCTAAAACCGGCGGTATCGGCTAGACCGTTAATAAAATTTATATTGCCGTAGAATGAAGCATTTGCATTTGCATTATTCTCAAAAGTAAAATGCCTGAAAGAACCCCCTCCGTTCAATGTCGCATTGCCGTAAAAATCGATCGGCCCCGCATAAGTAATTGACGAAAGAGCAATGCCGGTATAAATTATGTTAGGCGTTGAAATAAATGTTATATTCGTCGTACTTGCGTTGATTGCAGCCGTAAGGCCAGCATAGTTATTCACATTCCACGCATACAAATCAACAGCCGCAAAACTCAACACCCCAACCGCAAACATCAAAACTTTAATCTTTAATTTTCTAAACATTTTTTCTCCCGTGAACTCCCGCGCAGCAAGCTGCGGGGTATATTTTAAATAATTATACTAAATTATTTTGTGGGTTTTCGGACTCCAGCTGGAGTTACCCTCGAATGTCTAAATCGGGGGCGGGAATGCCGGCCAAGCGGTTCCCTTTTAAATAAATGAAAAAAGCGGCCAAAGATGATGACCGCTTTTTATACCGAATGAATATTTAAAAGAATGCCTGATCTGTTATATTCTATTGAAGTTCCAAATTAATCTGTTCCGACAGCAGCGCAATATCCAAATCTTTCGAGTTGATCGCCATGGCATAATTCAGCGCGCTTCTGGCATTTTCATATCTTCCTTTTTTAAAGTTGCTCAAAGCTTCTATGAAATAATCTCTGGTCCTTGCTTTATTTGTGTACTCTATTTGATAAAAATCAACCATGCCTCTGTAGTCGGCCATATTTTCATATCTCAGCGACAAATCGTCAATCATGCTTTTGGCTCTCTTAAAATTACCGTCTTGAAAAGATTCTACAGACAGCAAAAACTGTTTCCTGTCCGAACCTCTGAATCTCAGCGCCTGCGCATTAAGTTCGCCTATTATTGTATTATATCTCTGTGCGTCATATATTTCAGGCATCAGGTCAACGGCTCTTTTGTAATAAAGCAAACCCTCATAGTAGTTGCCGTCTCTGAGGCTTCTTTCCGACTCAACGATGTAATCTTCAGCCGTATCTCTCTTGAAAACGAATAATCTTTCTTTGATTATCAATATTTTATTTTTCATTTCGAGCGCTTCCGTATTGTCGGGATATGTCAAAAGAATTTCATTAAGCATAAGCTCTGCCTTTTCAAGTTTCCCCGAAAAATAGTAATCCTCTACCTTAGATAAATCCGCAGCGTCCTGTTTTTTATATTTTTGTTTTCTCGGATTTATGCTTTTGCTTTTAACGTCGTCGTTATCCTCGGCAGCCGTATAGTAATCCTTTGAACTGCCCGAATCAAAATTTCTTTTTTGCGGTCTGGCATACGCTCCAGCACAGCATAAACTTAGAATTAAAAAAACGCATAAAATATTTATTCTCATAACGACTCCTTATCAACTGCAATTACGAATTACGGGAACTTTGTCCCAATTACGAATTACAAATCAACTGCAAAACAGCATTTTTGTCTTTTATTCGTAATTTTGAATTCGTAATTGCCGTTATTTATCCCCAATAAAATTCTATTATTTTTCCAAAAAACATTCCGGGTATGGAAATTATTTTTTTTAAAATACCTTCTTTGCCGAAAGGTCTTAAGCTGTCTTTGCTTGCCAGCACGACAGTCTCAACATCATTTACAGGAACTAACAAATTTATCACGGATTCATGAAGCCTTTCTTTTCCTCTTCTAAAAGTGTCTCTTTCTTTTAAAATGACATTTATTTCCGCCACAAGAGCCTCTATGTCAACAGGTTTCAAAAGATAATCGTAAGCGCCCATTCTCATAGCGTCAACCGCCGTTTCTACCGAACTGTATCCGGTAATAACAATGGGAACGGAATCTTTTGAAATCGTAAGAGCTTCTTTGATCAACGCAAGCCCGTTCATATCGGGCAGCCTGTAGTCAACCAAAAGAATGTCGTAATGAAAGTTTTTTATCATTTCAAGAGCCGAAACGGCATTCTCGGCGCTTTCCACAAAAAAACCTTTTTCTTTAACGTTTTCAGCCAAAGTTTCCCTTACTATTTCTTCATCTTCAATAATCAATATTTTAATACTGTCCATTTAAAATCCCTTTTAACTGCGCAAGTTTAGAAGCTTGTCAACAGCTCCGCCCTCCCGCTTACCCCCACCGTCATTTTACCGTGTATCCTATTAGTTTATGATTTTCGCAGAAATAAATATCGTAAGTTCATGTCTTGATTTATTTTTTACTACGCTTTTAAACAAATATCCCAAAATCGGAATATCCCCTAGCAAAGGCACTTTATTTTCAGTTTTCGTTTCCTGCTCTCTTATCAAACCGCCTATAACCGCGGTTTCGCCGCTTCTGAGCATCATTATCGTTTTCGTTTTACTCGTATTTACGACGGGAATGCCTTCAATGGTTTCACCGCTTCTAAAACTCTGTTCGGGTTCAACCTGAATGACGATCGTTCCGTCTCTGTTGATTTGAGGCTTGACCTTCATTTTCAAACCGACCTGTTTAAACGCAGTCGTAGCCGTAATAGCGTTTCCGTCAACAGCTATTGTCCTGTCGGACTGATAAGGAACTTCTTCTATGATATCTATAGTGGCTTCCTGATTATTTAAAACTATCAATTTCGGATTTGTAATAATCTTAGCGTCTTTATCTTCCACTCCGGCGAATATATTTCCCAGTATATTCCAGTCTCCGGTCATTATAGCCGCGCTAAACGTCCCTACGCCCGCTATCGGCGGCACAGACAAAAGCTGGTTATAGTCCGCGTTATTTCTCCCTTTGGGAGGAGTGAAGCCTTGCATTACATCCCACGGATCAATCCATGCATATCCGTTATAATCCACGCCCCACTTCTCCACGCCGCTCTGAACATATTGATATGCTTTAGGCATTCTGTAAATATTGTCTATTTGAGTTCCAAATGTTAACTGATTGCTAAGATTAACGTCAACAATCCTTGCTTCAATCAAAACCTGGGGAGTAGGAACGTCAAGAGAACGTATAAGGCTTTCCATTTTATCTATGCTGTCCGCCAAGTCCGTTATAATAACGGAATTTGTCCTTTCGTCAGAAGCAATTTTCCCTCCCTTTGTAAGCCTGGCCTGAAGCACTTTTTCCAATTCGGAGGATTTCGTGTAATTACAAAAAATAACTTTTGAAACGGTGATAGGAGAAACGTCGCTTTTACTTTTTATGACATAAATATTTGTGTCACCCTGTTTAACATAATATAAATCATACGTATCAAGCAAAGCGTTCAGCGCTTCATCGGGCGTAACGTCTTTAAGAGACAAAACTATCTTCTTATTCAACAAATCGGCGTCGGTAACAAACTTTCTGCCGGTTTTCATGCTGAGAATGTTTAACACGGTATATAAAGTTGTTCCCTGAAAATCTACTGAAATCAGCCCTCTTGATTCAATTGCGGCAAAAGCCGTTTGAGACATCATTACGACAGCTACAAACAAAGCTAAAAACTTCTTCATTACTCCTCCTTATTAAACTTTATGATATGTTTTACACTGTCTAATTCAACTTCTATCGTTCTTTCCTTAATAGCGACGATTTTTACGGTGATTGAATCTTTTCTATAAAAGTCTCCCACTCTGTATATTTTTCCTTCAATAATAACCATAGGATTTACCGCGTCAAAAATAATTCCCGAGATTTCAATGGGAGGCGGTTTTCTTCTCACGATAACTTTCGGGCCGACCGCTTCTTTTTTCGGGGGAATATATTTATAGAACGGATCTTTCGGAGCCGGATCTATATCGCGCCATGTAGGAATATGCCCTATATCATTTACAAAATCAGACGCTTTTTTAAAAATTTCCTTGAAATATCCCGCGGCTCTTACTTCTTCCATTTTTTCAAATCTGCCGCTGAAATAATCATCTACGGAAACGCTGTATAAAATAGGGCTACTGACTACTTCAATATTTTTGTCGGGATCAATGGAGAATGAAGCGACTTTTGAAAACATTTCAATGTCAAAGAGGAACTTATACAAAGGGTCATATTCCGCGTTAAAATTAAACGTCAGCGTAACCATGCCGGTTCCTTCGTCTTTTACTACGGTTTCCGTCGTATTTTTGATCGAATAGGTATCGGCGACAGCCACGATTCTGTCTCTGTATCCGGTAAGCAAGTCGTGATTTGGAACAAAATCCAGCGGCATGCTTGAAATGATGTCCTCTATATGCATTTTTGTCTCATACATATTTTCGTTCATTTTAACAAACTGTTCGGCGTCATTGTAAACGCCCTGATATCTTTCTCTCAGCAAGGTTTGAGCTTTTAACTGGGTTTCAAAATTTTTATAAACATACTGGTATAAAGCGACTAAAATAAGGCCGAACAAAATATTTCTGATTATTACAAAAATAAGATTTTTTCTTGAATAACTTGCCATTATTTTTTCTCCGTCACAAAAGGCATTGTCACATTCAACACTTCGACTTTACGCCCTTTTATTTCGATGGTTTCCCTTGCGTCATCCACCGTGATAGGATCAGTGCCGAGATATGTGCTTCTCTCGTACGCATCTTTAACGGTGTCCGAATATGTCTTCACATCATACTTCGTATCGGAGAGAGCTTTGGCTTTTACCGATTCCCTTATGGTATTATCCGGCAGCAAAGCAAATGAACATAAAAAGTCGCCTTCCGGCATATACAAACCTACTTCCCTTAACATCAAACCGGCTTTGGTGTTTTGCGTGATCATCTCTCTAATCGCAAGCATTTTGTTGTAATTCAAAGTCCATTCCGCTTCAATATCTTTGATTTTGTTCAAACGCCTTATTTCGTCTATTTTCATTTTGAGTTCGTTTATCTGGTCAATAACTCTGTCTCTTTCCATAACGGTATACACCGTATAGCCGCAAAGACCTATTATGGCAAAAGTCAAAAGCAACGAAACTATTTTGAAAAAGTTAACCGCTTTTTGATTTTTTTCAGAGGAGACAATAACTCTCTGAACAAGGTTTATATTATACATTAACAGCTTTCTCCTTAATAACGCAATTAAAAATCACAATACCGCCGCCGGCCTTATCTTTGCTGCTCCGGCGTCTCCGCGCTCCAGTCCCCGTTTCTTAT
The DNA here is from genome assembly GCA_009776745.1 of Endomicrobiia bacterium. Classification (GTDB taxonomy): domain Bacteria; phylum Elusimicrobiota; class Endomicrobiia; order Endomicrobiales; family Endomicrobiaceae; genus Endomicrobium_B. Next base: position 24,928 of record WRNH01000007.1, read on the forward strand.
TCCACATTCTATCATATTTTATTTAAAAAAATTAAACCGAAAGTTTGGCGGCAAACTTATTTTTTCCGCCAAGCTTTTGAATTTTTCCGGCTACTGCTCCTGCTCTCCTTTCTGAACAGCAAGGCCTAAAGCGACGGGTATAAAAAAACCTTTTTCTTTATCGACGGCTCCTAGAATATCCGGAGAAGCCAAAGGATTCCACTTTTCCGTACTAATGCCTAAAGTTTCAAAAATAAAGCTGTCTATGCCTTTCAAAATTGCTCCGCCGCCGGTCAATAATATTTTGTCTACTTTTCCTATTTTCTGTCTTGAAACCGAATGCTCCATGGAACGGAATATGGCTTCAAGCAGATTGCTTGAACTTTTTTTCAGCACATTTCTCACGTTAAGCCCTATGTTGTCCCACAGTTCGGGCTGTCTTTTTATTTTTTCGGCGGTTTCCAAATCAACTTCATATACGGAAGCCAGCTCTCTTGTGACGTCTAATCCGCCGAAAGCCACGTTTCTTATAAAACGTAAACGGCCTCTGTCAATTATAGCAATATTTGACACCTCATGTCCAATATTGACCAAAACGACGGATTCGGATAAAGCTTTCCTTTCTTCAAACGCGATGTAACAATTCGCGATAGCAATATTGTCGACGGTAATACTGACAATTTCCAATTCAGCCTGCGAAAAACTGTCAAGCACGTGATTTATATGGTCTTTTTGCGACGCCACAAATAAAACGTCCATTTTCTCGCCGATATCGGCAAGAACCTCGTAATCGCAATACATATCGTCCAATGTTTCAAAAATGCTGTTCTCGGCTTCAATCATAACGGCTCCCTCTATATTTTCGGAAGCCATTCTGGGCAATAAAAAATCCCTGGCAAGCAAATCAATGCCGCCGACAGATAAAGCCGCTTCTCCGTTTTTAACTCTAAGCTGCCGGAAAAGGGTTTTTACTTTATTTTTAAGAAGCAATGGGTTTTCTTCTTTTTCTCCGTCCTTGCCGTCCGCGGAAATCATTGAAGCGTAAACTATGTATTTCCCGTCCGTTTTTGATGAAACTCTGCACGCTTTTATAAACTTCGAACCCCAATCAAGACCAATCAAAATTATCTCCTCCCCCTGATATAATATCTGAATATAGGCTGTACTTTTCCGCTTAAGAGAGACGGACTGGGCGCGGAAGTAAAATGCGCTGTTGCTTTATCTAAAATTTCTATGAACGCGTTGTCTAGCTTGGTGTAAGGGCCGTTGGGCGGCAGCAGCGACGGATCATTATAGGGATTACGTTTAATTTGCTCATCACTAGGCACACCCATTGATACTGTGTTGTATCCCAAACTTTTTAACAGTTCCCGTCCTTCAACCGAATAATGAAACCCTCGAACTACAGTGCCGCCGGCTTCAACAACATTACCCGAAGAGCTTGCTCCTGCACTTCCCGAAGAGTAGGCTATCATAAAATACATATGGTCTTGAGCTTCGGATATCATGTCCGTTTTACTGCTTACGTTTTTATATATGGTAGCCACAGTTTTTATAACATAAAATTTATAAGTGCCGTACCTTTGATCCATACTGCTAGGAGCCATATTGGGGATAAAACCGTCATTAACGTTTGGGGACAAATCTTCTTCCACGGTACACTCAAGAACAATACCGCTTCCGGCTCCGCCGGTAATTTCGTCCGAGAAATGGTTTTCAAAAGTTTGAGTTTCAGTGCTTGCCTGCACACGCAGCGGATACCAGAAACCGCCGGCGAAATTAAAGCATTTGGGATCTCTGGCAAGAAATTTTCTCATGTCCGGAGACCAGCCGCCCCCGTAAGTTGTAGATGTTGCAATATTTTCCCAATTCATAATATTATAAAGTGCCATTTCCGAGCCGTATAAAGCTGCAAAATGAGCTCTTGTATAATACAATTCGGAATCCGACGTCTCATTCTGCAAAATAACAAGCCTCATTGCAAACATGCCAAGCAGCATAAAAACAAACACAAAAATTATGGATATGGCAAGTATACTTCCTCTTTTATTGTTCATTTTTCTCCCTGCTAAAATTTTACGGAACTACATTGCTTTCATTAATTCCCGTAAAAAAATTATCCACATTCCCATACATGGACTTATTGGCAAAAATAAAGTCGTTTGAATACTGCGCCTCGGAATCTTCTCCGAGTTTAACAAAAAGCCTTACGACCGCCGTATTGGCGTATTTATCTAGTATGATCCTGTTGGTTGCTAAATTGCTTAATCTGTTAGTTACCTGAAAATCCATAACATCATGCAAAAGAACTTCTCTTTGCGCATACTCTTTCCTATATACGGTATCCTGGTTTGACGCATTTATTTCGGTAAATTCACCATTACCGGTCAACACAACATTCCATGAATATAAAACAACCATTTTTTTAGCAGTCTCCGTAGAAGACTCAACTGTCATTAAATATCTTTTATAATTTGAATCGATTTTTTCATTTTCAACGCAGCTGTAAACCGATACCGTTCTGCCGACATACCCTTGCCATATGCCTTCGTCAATATCGATACTGGTAACGCCTGAGGCATTAGTGGTAGTTATTCTATATTTGGTAGTAGCATTGCCCGATACGCTCTGATAATATTTTCTGGTATCAAATCTGCCTGAATACGGAAGAGGAATATAATCCACATCCATTTTTATACAGCTTTCTTCCTCCGCCGGAGTAAAAGGAGGCCTATTCTCTCTGCTGCATAAATCATCAGTTATCAAATCCTGAATTACCGGTCCGGCTTTTGTCATATTTCTAAAAATTTTCTCGGTTCTGAACCTGAAAGTTTTATATTCAATAGACGCTGTGCCGGAACCCATAACTTTTTCAAACATGGAGTATGCAAAAATAAGCATTGTCCCGCATACCGCAGACATCATACCTACAATCACAAGCGTGACTAAAGTTTCCATTAAAGAAAAACCTTTTTTATTACCTTGCTTCATCTTCATAAAGCCTCGCAAAGAGTAGATTTTTCGTCTTCGGCATATAACTGTATGAACGGAATCACTATCGTTTTAAGCCCTGCGTCTCTTGCTCTGTCCCTTATGTAGTCTATCCTGTCATTAAGTTGAATTCTGCTGTTGCCGCTAATAGCCTCTTTCATTATTTCCCTTCCTTCCAATTCACTGTTAACAGGCCACATTGATATATAAACACTGCGTCTGTATCTTGTAAATCTCTGGTCATTTATCCCGCCAGGCGACGGAATAAATTTGACTAAATAATTAGAAGTATTACTAGCATTACCGGTATTCCCAGCAATTCCTAGCGGAGTATTGTTCCCTGTAACGGTTGATTCATAATCGGTACTATCAGTATTCCAGTAATACAATGTCTTAATATATTCTTTCCCTGTGGCATTACCTCTATAAACTATAGCGAAAAACTTTGCTGCTGAATCTTTACCTATTCCTGCCGGCGTATTTACAATATCTGCATCATACGCATCATTATTTCTCTTTACCGAATCAGTATATCCTGCAGGTCCGTCAACATTATCTCTTAATGAAATAATTTCCAAACTTTCGTGATTTGCATTTGCCGCAGCTGGAGACTCCTTATAAAATCTTCTGCTGTGAAAAGCAGTGCCTTCCACTCCTCCATAAGAAGAAGATTCCCCTGTCCCTTCCTGAAGAGTGCCACCTTTTAAAACTGTCCCTGGGTAGGAATGAACCCTATAAGATCCAGTCTTACTCTTATAGGTACCGGAATATGTGTCGCTGAGAGTACGATATGGAGCAAAATAATATTCTCCGTTTGAAACGCTCGTCAACTTAGTAATTGAAACCGGATCAATTTTTCCACTCCCATCATAATCAAAGCCACCAGAATGAGTTCTTATTACAGTGGTATTAGGAAGAATAGAAAAACTATTGAAGTTGTTTATTTGAACAGTCCCTGAATTACTTGGGATTGATGGAAACATACTAGAAAGAGAACTGCTTGCGTAATATTTATATTCTGATCTAGTATCGTCGTATGGTAACTTTTCATATTGCGAAGTATATTTATACTTTCTGGCATATTGCGCCATTTTGCTAAATGAAGTTTCAACGTATCCATGTTTATACTCTGGGATTGGGGGCGCATAGTGGTATTTTAAATAATAATCACCTGCCTCAACTGCGCGAATATGGAGATATTGATTAGCAGCATAAGCATCAGAAAAAGCATAAGACAGTCTATATTTGACATAATCTCGGTTTGTGAAAGTATTACTAATTAAATTAACATCAATAGCTGTGCTTGTAGAAATAGTAGAAAAATAATAATTACCGGAAGGGAATGGCATAGTGCCATCATTAACGTTAACAGTCGCTTCAATATGAATTGTCCCATCAACATAATTTTCATACAAATAAGGGTCGGCACTATAATCATCATTAAACTCGCTGTCAACAAACCAAGCGGTAAAACCGTTTCCGCCGATATTGGCAAAAGCTCCGTAAGTAGGATAATCTCTTCTTTGAACTTTAACTTTTTCAACATATCTTAAAGCATGGTCTATCCTGTTTGCGGATTCCATATAACTGTAATTTATTCTGTAAGCGCTTGTAAAAAAAGAGATTCCTCCTATCATCGCAATAGACAGCACTAACATGGCAACCATAACTTCAATCAATGTCATGCCCCTTTGCTTTTTCATTTTGATCACCTCTTTGCATCTTTTTTATATATCTACGGGTATTTCTAAAAACCCCGTTTTCAAAGCTGTCGCGCGGAGTCGAAACATCTGCCCTTCATCAGGAAAAAACTAACGGAGACTTCGTCTCTCAGAATGACAACATCGCGGGTTTTTAGAGAAACCCGATTAACCTCAAATGGGAGTAAGCTGCCCGTCATCGTACTTCATTTTTACCACTACGCCTTCGGCTTCGGTACCGTCTTTGCCGTAAACGTAAATCTCAAACTGCGAAGCCTTGGTAGCGTCCTGAGTTCTAACTTCAAAATTGTCAAAATACAAATACTTTCTGCCGTCAACAATTTCCAAGCCGCCGACAACCGCATATGAACTTTTAGGCACATTAAAAAACTGCGAAATATTAGCGGCTTGATAAGCAAGCCTTTGTTTATTTACAATATCCGTGATAAAAACGTCGGATTCTCTCAAATATGCAGCCCTGATTTGCGATTTTCTGCTTACGGCAAAAGCAATAAGCAATATTGCCGATATTACCAGAACTATCATAAGTTCTATAGAAGTGAAACCGCGTTTATTTTTGATCATTTAAAGCTCTCAAACAAATATAAGTTTCCAAAAACACAACACGTCAACAACAATTTACAAAGGAATTATTTCATACTTTTTTGAATGATAGTCAATGCCATTTACTATTACATACAATTCGAGACCAGGGTGAGATGTCCCTTCAGGTATATTGTAGGAAACAATGTCACCTGAGCGAGTACTTGAAGGCCCAAAACTACCGATACTGGTCCCAGCGGAATTCCATATTATTATACTGTCTTTATCCTCACTACCACCGCTAAGCACTAGCGTTGCCATAACTTCACACGAACTTCCGTTGGCAACTATGGGCTCTGAGCCAACAAGCTGGATATTAACCGTAAGAATATCTACAATTACAGGTATTGTTTTGAATATCCCTCCAATCTCGGCTATGATACTGCCGGAAGCGCCGATGCCGCTGCCAACGGTAAAAGTCGTAGCATCGCCGGTGTCAGATGAAAAACTGCCTGATAATCCGGAAGTTGCAGTCCAATTAACGGGAAGACTTGCCTTAACAATACCGTTTATGTCTTTGACCGTAGCTTTCAGCGGTATTGCCTGCCCCGGCTTCAAAACTAAACTTTGCAAATCATCGACAGGATAATCGCTACGATTGATCGAAACCGCTACGGAAGCTATATCTTTCAGTTCGGGGTTCTGGTTCGGGCCTTTCTTTTTGTTGTCTTTAGAGCATGAAACCGTGGAAAACAACATCGCAAACATTGCCAAAAATACAATAGTTTTTTTCATTACACCATCTCCTTGATTTGCGATACTCAGCAAATATAGTATACCCCATATTTTTTAAAATTCAACAATTTTAATCAACCCATCATTATTTAAAAGTTGTCATATTGGGCAATAACAAAAGTTTTTAAAGAGCCTCAATCACTCTCTGCCATTCTAACCCATCATCGCGGAAGCTAGGTAGAAGATAGGCAGATACATGGCCGTAACGGCTATGCCTACTATAAAACCCAGCCCTATAATGAGCACTGGCTCGATAACCGAGCTGATAGTGGCGACCGCGGCGTCGACTTCATCGGTAAAGTAATCCGTTATTTTATCAAACATGGCGTCGAGCTGGCCGGATTTTTCCCCGACGATAGTCATTCTTGTAACCATTCTCGGAAATATCTCGTGTTTTTCCATTTCCATTCCGAGCTGGTTGCCTTCAAGCACTTTTGCCTTGATACCGCGCATTATGCTTTCGGAATAGGCATTATCCATAACATTAGTGGATATTTCAAGCGATGCGACTATGTCAACTCCGCTCTTTACAAGGGTTGACAGCGTTTGAAAAAATCTCGCGAGCACCATTTTGATATAAATCTTGCCGAAAATAGGCAGCTTAAAAAGAACTTTGGAATAAAAAAGATTGCCTGCCGGATTTTTTTTGAACAAAATAAAGCCGGTCACTAAAAAAACAATGCCCAAAAACAGCCAAAGCCCGTTGCCAATGACAAACTGGCTTATGCCCATAACTATTTTTGTGGGAGCCGGCAAATCCGCGCCGAATGACATAAACATTTCCTCAAATCTCGGAATAATACCTATTACTAAAGCGAGAAGCACTATAATAAAGAAGCTTCCGATAAAAATAGGATAAGTGCTGGCGGATTTTATTTTTCTGATAAGTTTTACGTTATTTTCAAGGTATAAAGCCAAGTCCGCCAAAACTTTTGCAAGTTTTCCGGAACGTTCGCCGACTTCAACCATTGACGTTAAAGTTTTTGTAAATATTTTATGTTTTCTTAACGCGTCCGACAAAGGCGTTCCGCCTCTGAGATCATCGGCAACTTCTTTAAGAGTTGCCCGCATTTTTGGATTATTTGCCATATCGGAAATATCGTCAACGGCTTCCAGCAGGTTTACGCCTGCGCCTACAAGCGTCGCCAACTGTCTGCAAAACAGCGCGATATCGTCAACTTTAACTCTTCCCGGGGTTTTCGCCGCAGATTTAAACTTCGGCGAAGCGGCACTTTTAAAAGATCTTGCTATCGCGGCCCCTGCTCCTCCGGCTTCTTCAATGCTTATCGGCGTAAGCCCTTCTCCTCTCAAAAAAGAATTAACATCCCTTCTTGAAGGAAATTCTCTCGAACCTCTTACGGTTTGCCCTCTTGAATCAACAGCCTGATATTTAAATAACGGCATATTTTAACCCTCTTAAAACTTTTAACGGCGATTACGAATTGCCGTTAAATCGACGCTATCGTCACGCTCATGACTTCGTCTATGGTTGTTACGCCGGCAAGCATTTGCTTGATCGCGGCAGCTCTCAGCGTCACAAAACCCTGCTCAACCGCTTTATCTCTTATTTCCAAATCAGTGGCGTCTTTGACAATAAGCTCTTTTATGTCTCTTGTCATGGCTAAAATTTCAAATATTGCGGTTCTTCCTTTATAGCCGGACTTGTCGCATTTTTCGCAGCCTTTTCCGTAAAAAATAGGCGTCCCTTCGGGAACTTTTAATTTTTCATACACGTTGGGCGGAATATTTTTCATCTCTTCTTTGCAGAAAGGACATATTTTTCTTACAAGCCTCTGCGCCATAACCAAGTTTACGGCGTCGGCGATCAAAAATGATTCTATGCCCATAAACGACATTCTCGAAAGCGTGCTGACCGAGTCGTTAGTATGCAGAGTTGAAAACACGGTATGCCCCGTAAGCGCGGCCTGGATCGCGATGCCGGCAGTTTCCTGATCTCTTATTTCTCCGACCAGGATCACGTCAGGGTCTTGACGCATGAACACTCTCAGGGCTTGCGCAAAAGTAAGCCCGATGTCCGCTCTTATTTGAACCTGATTTACATTCATTAACTCGTATTCGACAGGGTCTTCCGCAGTAAGAATGTTTAGATCAGGGGTGTTTAGATATTTTAACGCGGAATACAAAGTGGTAGTTTTACCTGAGCTTGTAGGGCCGGTAACAAGGATCATGCCGTAAGGCATGTTGATAGATTCTTTAAAAAGTTTTAATTCATTGTCACTCATGCCTATTTTTTCGATTTCCAAAGAAAAAAGTTCCTTATTGAGCATACGCATAACGACCTTTTCGCCGTAAATCGTAGGCACCATGGACACACGGACGTCGACTCTGTTTCCGTTAACTTTGATTTTGCATTTGCCGTCTTGGGGAAGACGTCTTTCGGCTATGTCTAAGTCCGACATGATTTTTATTCTGGATACTATAGCGTTGTAGTACTTCTTTTGCGGAGCTGAAAATTCTCTTAAAATACCGTCTATTCTCATTCTCAAAACAACGTCTTTCTCAAAAACTTCCAAATGAATATCCGAAGCTTTTTTTACTACGGCGTCGAAAAATATCGAGTTTACGTATCTTATGACCGGCGCGGCTTCGGCCGATTCGCTGTTCAAATCTCCGTCGGAGATCACTTCTTCTTTCGCGGAAATGTCGCCTTCTCCGTCCGAAGAGTCGGATCCCAAACTTGTTCTGACATAAAACTTTTCTATCGCTTCCTTGACTTCGGTTTCGTCCATAAGGCTTACGGAAAGCCTCATGTTGACAATTTTTTCGATTTCGTCTTTCATGACGACGTTTGAAGGATCCGCCATGGCGATATTCAAAACATTGTCTTTTACTGAAATAGGCATAATAAGAAAACGTCTCGCGTTTCTTTCCGAAACCGAAGCGAGAGCGTCTCTTTCAACCTGCAGATCCGCAATCCTTACGTAAGGCACGCCGAGACAGTATGACAAAGCGTTAAGCAAAACGTCTTTTGTAACATAACCTTTCTGCAAAAGAGTATTGCCGAGTTTTTCTTTTGTTTCGGTTTGCTCGTCTATACACTCATTAAGTTGTGCCTGCGTTATAACTCCCTGCGCAACTAATGTCTCTCCCAGATATTTTTTCTTCAAAGGAGCTATAGCCATTAGCGCCTCCCGTGCAATTTTATTAACCAGATTCCATATATTATAGTATTAAAAACACATTGTCAATGCTTTTTACGGGATTTTTTTATATAAAATCTGAAAGGTGGTCATGGTGGTCATCAACCCACAAGAAACCGTGCTTGATAATATGTTCATTTGTAATGTATAATGTCAAAAATTAATATATGTCGACAGACTCTAGGAATTCTATGAAAAAATTTATCGTGGTCGTTTTTATTTTTTGCAGTTTAAAAGAGGAAATTTTATGAAAACATTATTGTCTATAGATGGCGGCGGATTGTTCGGTGTTGGCGTTGCCAATTGGGTGCCGAAGCTTGATAATTGGAAATTTGACTATTATGCCGGAACTTCCGTAGGCGCAATATTAGCCGCTTGCTATGCGTCAGGAAAAAAACCGTCGGAGGTTCAAGATCTGTTTAACGGCGATTTGCCGAAAAAAATGTTCACCAAACCGGGGTTTCCTCAAAATTTAAACCCGCTGCGGCCGTATGTTTACGGTAATAAAGAAGCCAAAAAAATTTTAAAGGGAGTTTTCGGCGATACAAAAGTCAAGGATACCGAATTCCCGCTGGTTATAGTGGCATGGAACTATGAAAAAAGAAAGGAAAAAGTCTTTACCCGTAAATTTAACGGCGATTATCTGTTAAGAGACGCCGTGCTGGCCTCCATGAGCGCTCCATACTATTTTCCCGCCGCGCTTATCAAAGACGAAAATTCAAAAGAAGAAAAATTAGGAGACGGCGGCGTGTGCGGCAATGATCCGTCTTTGGCGGGAATTGCCGCCATGCGCGATGACGGAATAATAGTCAAAAATATTAAATGTTTATCCGTAGGCACCACCGGAACGCCCAAAGAAAAAAAACTGAACGTGTCCGCTTCCATAGGATGGTTATCCGTAATTACCGACGTGATCACTGTAGGAAATGCCGAATATACTTCTTACGGAATAAGCCGCCTGCTGGAGCATAATAACAGGTATTTAAGAGTTGCTCCGGATAATCTGCCAAGCGGCTCTATGGACGATTTTAATTTGCTTGCGAAGATCAAAAAAGTTTGGTCGGAGTGGGATCATTTGAAAGCGCTTAGTTTTTTAAAAGGAAATACAAAAGCGGAAACGAAACCGTAATACACGACATTGTCCTTAGCAGCATAAAAGACGCCCGCTCTATTATTACAGAGCGGGCGTCTTTTTGAAATAATATAACAAAAACAAAATTAACGTTTTGAAAACTGAAAGCGTTTTCTGGCTTTTGGTCTTCCGGGTTTTTTCCTTTCAACCATTCTTGAATCTCTGGTAAGAAGACCTTCTTTTCTCAAAGCGTCTTTGGAAGCTTCGTTTAAATTTAGAATGGCTCTCGCAACGCTGTGGCTTATCGCGCCGGCCTGGCCTGTTATTCCGCCGCCGTTAACGCTTATATAAAAGTCATACCTTTTTACTCCGCTCCAAACATCAAAGGGCTTAAGAGCAATTTTTTTATGTCTTTCAAGACCGCCGAAATATTCGTCTAAACTTCTGTCGTTAACTGTTATTTTTCCGCTTCCTTCCGCAACTTTCACGCGGGCTATCGCATTTTTTCTGCGCCCCGTGCTTAAATAAGAAACATTACTCATTTTATACCTCTGTTTTAAAATTACATTGCTTGCGAACTTTTCTAAAGAAACACGTCTCGCCTGTTAGCGCGTTGGGCTGATGACGCCCGCGGCGTCAGCTTATTGCTTGGCGTTTGCAAACTGCGCGGCGTGTTCGTGTTTATCGTCTTTGAAAACTTTAAGCCTTTTAAGCTGTTTATCCGCAAGCTTATTTTTGGGAAGCATGCCTTTAACCGCCGCCGTCAAAACTTTTTCCGGAGCTTTTTCCATCATTTTCCCGTAAGGAGTAAGTTTTGCGCCTCCGGGATATCCGGAAAACGTAAAATACATTTTCTGGTCAAGCTTTTTTCCGGTAAGCACAAGTTTACTTGCGTTGGTTACGACAACAAAATCTCCGCAATCTATATGATTCGTATAGATAACTTTATTTTTGCCTCTCAGTACGTCGGCTATTTCGACAGCCAGCCTTCCGAGAACTTTTCCGCCGGCATCAATTAAATGCCATTTTCTTTCGATTCCGTCAACTTTTGGTAAATAAGTCTTCTTGTTCATTTTAAAACCCTGTCCTGTTCAATATATCCCTGATAATGACGAAAAAACTCCTGCGGGGCAGCAGGTTTTTTAAACGTCTTTAACTAAGAGCGCTTATTATACATATTTATTTATCAAAAAAGCAAGCCTTTTTAACGGCAGAATGAAGATTGAAGAGTAGAGAGCGTAGATATTGTGTTTCGGTTTTACCAAAACCTATTGATCGGTTTTCGCAAAGCGAAAACACATTATCTTCACTTTTCACTCTTAACTCTACACGCTTTCTTCTTCTCCGCTGTCTTCCGTCAAAATTTCGCCGAGGGTCGGTTTGTCGTCCTGATTGGCGTATTTTTTCACAAGCTCTTTTTCCCTGTCAAACTCAAGTTTTTTTACCGACGCTTCGATTTTTCTGTCTCTTGTGTCAATTTTAATTATTTTTGCTTCAACTTCTTCGCCTTCTTTTAACACGCTCTGGTTTCTGTCGGCTTTCACGGAAGAAGCTTCGGAATTTTTTATAAGCGCTTCTATGCCGCGTTCAATTTCAATAAAAGCGCCGAATTCGGCAACTCTTACGACTTTTCCGGTTACAACGGTTCCGGCTTTATATTTTTTGTAAGGGTCGCCTTTAGTGTGTTTTATCGAGAGAGATATTTTTTCGTTTGAAGGATTAACTTCCAAAACGACAACTTCTATTTCCTGCCCTTTTTTTATCATATCTTCCGGATGTTTTACTCTTTCCGTCCATGAAAAATCGCTTATATGTACAAGTCCCTCGATTCCTTCCGGAAGTTTCACAAAAGCGCCGAAAGGCATAAGAGTCTGGACTACTCCTTTTACAACCGCGCCGGGAGCATAATGCCTTACCGCTTCATCCCAGGGATTAGCCTGAATCTTTTTCACCGATAAAGAAATTTTCTTATTTTCTTTATCCACGTCGATTATTTTAACTTCTATTTCGCTGCCTTTTCTTGCGTTCTTTTTGAATTCGCCTTCGCTGTCGTTCCACGCGTATTCCGAAGCGTGCAGCAAACCTTCAATTCCCGGTTCAAGCTCCACAAACGCGCCGTAATCCATGACGGAAGTTATTTTTCCTTTCATTATAAGTCCGACCGGAAATCTTTCCACGGCCGAATCCCACGGGTGCGGAGTAAGATTTTTCATGCTCAAAGAAATTTTTCCGTTAACTTTATCAACTTTCGAAATCTGCACTCTTACCGTCTGACCTTGGTGAAGAAGGTCTTCGACTTTTTTAACTTTATACCATGCCATTTCGCCTATATGAAGCAATCCGTCTATTCCGCCCAAATTTATAAACGCTCCGAAAGTGGTAATTTTGGAAACCGTGCCGTCAACGATCTGCCCTTCGGCGATAGTTTCCAGAGCGGAAGCTCTTTTTGAAGATTTTTCGTCTTCCAGCAGTTTGCGGCGCGAAACAACGATTTCTTTTTCGTTTCTGTCGAATTCGGTTATGGCAAAAGCGTAAGTTTTACCGACATATTTTTCGCCGTCCTTAACAAAAGAAGTGTCGACCTGCGAAATATGCAAAAACGCATTGACCCCGACGTCAACTATAAATCCGCCTTTTACGGTTTTTGATATCGTTCCGTTTACGGCTTTTCCTTCTCTGAAAAGCTGCCCTACTTTATCCCACTGGATTTTTTCAACCATCTCCCTGTAAGAAAGGATCGGCTGCCCGTGCATATTTATGACTTTAACTTTCACCGCAGCTCCGGGCTTTAACTCCTTGGGAATTTTTCCTTCTTCAAACTCCGTTCTGGGAATCAGTCCTTCCGATTTCATTCCCAGATCAACCATAAAACCGTCTTCGTTTTCGGCTATGATGGTTACGTCCATCTCTTTTCCCACGCTGATGTTTCCCGCGGAACCGTACTCTTTCATCAGGTCAGCCATACTCATTTCTTCGTTTTCTTCAAAATGAGTTGTTTCTTTATCTAAATTTGTATTGTCTGCCATTTTGCTTCTTCTCCTTTTTTAACTGCAGTTAATAAGTAATAAATAATAAATAACGGCAACGACTAAAGATTTCTGTATCTTTTACTTATTACGGGTGTCTCTAAAAAACTATCTAAAGTGGTGTCATTCCCGTGAAAACGGGAATCCATTTTACCGTTATCGTCGGACACATTTAAAGACAGCATTTATACCCGTTTTCACGGGTATGACAAAATTTGGTTTTTAGAGAAACTCTTACTTATTACTTTTTACTTGCCGTATTTTACTTGCCGTTCCAATCCTCCTTTGCACTTGTTGTATTATCCAATTAGGCGTTGACGCGCCTGCAGTCAGCCCTATGATGTTTTTATTTTTAAACCAAGACTTTTTTAAATCATCCGCCTTTTCTATGTGATAAGTTTTTGTTTTAGCGGAACAAATCTCGGCAAGCCTTGTGGTATTGCCTGAATTTTTACCTCCTACAACTATCATCAAGTCAACGGTCTTTGCAAGCTTCTCAGCGGACTGCTGCCTGTCAAAGGTCGCCTTACATATTGTATTGAAAACCTTTATTTTATAGCGTTTTTTTAAACATTTTACAATAGCGTTAAAATTTTCAGGCGTTTGGGTTGTCTGGCTTACTATGTTTAAATCCCCTTCCGCTTTAATATTTTGCGCTTCTTTAATATTTTCAATCACAATGCATTTGCCGTTTCCGTAAGACACAAGAGCGGCAACTTCAGGATGAACTCTTTCGCCTATGATCACTATAGTTTCGTCTTTGCCGCTTAAATCTTTTACAATATCCTGCGCTCTTTTCACAAAAGGACATGTCGCGTCTATTATTTCAATTGATTTCTTTTTTTTAAGCTCCTCATGCAGCAGCAAAGGAATGCCGTGCGTGCGCAGAATGATTATTCCGCTTTTTACGGTTTTGGCGTCTTTAAGCGTTTTTATCCCCTGCTTATCCAGCCGCTCGACTTCCTGCGGATTGTGTATAATCGGCCCTAATGTATAAACTTTTTTATGCAAATCAGCGGTTTTTTCGGCAAGACTTATTGCCCTTTTCACGCCGAAACAAAAACCGGATTTGTCCGCAATCTTTATTTTTGGCCGTTTTATGCCAATTTTTCCCGTCATTTGCATAATCCATCCTTATTATCGTCTTCAATTAAAAATTACAAATTACAAATTATAAATCAACGGCAACGACAATAAAAAAATTATAACATACTTTTAATTCTTGTTTTTTTGTTTTTGATTTGTAATTTGTAATTCGTAATTTGTAATTTTTGTTAAGCTTTTCCTACATACCTGCTATTTCATCCAAAATTTTCTGCGAAAACTCAATATAGTCATTTTTTGAATATTCTTTGGGCGGCATAATAGGTTTGCCGTACTTTATTTTTATCTTTTTGAATTTAAAAAAATTATTCGTATTTACAATTTTCGCCGGTATTACCGGAACCTGCGCATGACATGCGACCATGCCGACGCCGGCTCTTGCCTTGCCGGGATTGCCGTCTTTTGAACGGGTGCCTTCCGGAAACATAAGCAAAGGGCTTCCGTTTTCCAGAAGAGCAAAGGCATTTCTCATTGCGCTCATATCATGCGACCCTCTTTTTACGGGAAAAGCATTTGTCCTTTTGATCAAAAAACCAAGCAACGGAACGTCAAACAGTTCCTGCTTAGCCATAAAATGCAAAGGTCTTTTCATCATGCTTCCGGTCAAAGGGGGATCCCACACGCTGATGTGATTCGGAGCAATTATTATGCCGCCTTCTTCAGGAATATTTTCCGCGCCTTCCGGACGGCATCTGCCGATTATGGCAAACTGCAGCCAAAACATAAATCTTCCGAAATAAAATAATACTGAACTCTTTTTTACCGGCATACGCTTTTAAGCCTCTCATAAAAATCAGGAAATGAAATATTTACGCAATCCGCGTCTTTTATTATCATCTCTCCGCCGGCTATCAATGAAGCGACAGCCAAAGTCATCGCGATCCTGTGGTCGCCGAAACTTTCGACAGCGGCTCCGCAAAGTTCATATCCTGGATGTCCGTTTATTATCAATCCGTCTTCAAGCTCTTCAATTTCAATACCGAGTTTTTCAAACTGCGTACGGATCGCGGTAATTCTGTCGCTTTCTTTAACTCTCAGCTCTTTTGCACCGGTAATTCTTGTTATGCCTTCCGCCTGAGCCGCTATTAAAGCAAAAATAGGAATTTCGTCGATCATTCTCGGAATAAGGCCGGCATCAACATCCGTTGCTTTAAGTTTTGAATATTTTACTTTTATATCCGCAACGGGTTCACCTGAAACGTCTTCGACGTTTTTCAATGTGATTTCGGCGCCCATTTTTTTTAGAACTTCTATTATCCCGTCTCTTGTCGGATTTATTCCGACATTTTTTATTGTCAGCTCCGAATCCGGAACTATCAAAGCTGCCGCTATAAAAAATGCCGCCGAAGAAATATCACCGGAAATGCAAACTTCGTTTGCAATTAATTTTTCAGCAGGATAAATAGTAACCGCATTGCCTGAAGTTTCGACTTTAGCCCCGAAAGCTCTCATCATTCTTTCCGTATGATCTCTTGATTTTACCGGCTCTATATATGTTATCGCGCCGTCAGCATATAAACCCGCAAACATAACTGCCGATTTTACCTGCGCAGTCGATTTATTGCTTTCATATTTTATTGCTTTTAAGGGCACTTTACCCTTTATTTTCAAAGGCAGACTGCCGTTTTCCGATCCAATCTCCGCGCCCATTTCCGATAAAGGGTCAATTACCCTTTTCATAGGTCTTTTAGAAAGACTTTCATCTCCCGTGATCACGGATGCAAAATTCTGACCTGCCAAAATACCTGCCAAAATTCTTGCAGTCGTGCCCGAGTTGCCGGCATAAATTTCTTTTTGCGGTTTTTGAAGTTTAAGGCCCGCGCCTTTAACAAAAAGCGTATCGCCTTCCGCCATTATTTCCGCGCCCATCTGCTTAAAAGCTTCCATCGTCCTTATACAGTCGTCTGAAGGAAGATAATTTTCTATAACCGAATCCCCTTCAGCCAAAGAAGAAAGCATTACCGCGCGATGCGTTATGGATTTATCCGCCGGAACTCCGATCACGCCCTCTATTTTATCGACTTTTTTGAGTTTTATTTCCATTGAAAATATCCAATTAAAAACATATAAAATATAAAAAGTAAAATATAAAATATTGACGGCAGACTGCGTATTTTTTACATTTTATATTTTATATTTTACATTTCCTTTATGATGTGGTTATGTCCCATTAAAAAACATATAAACTATAAAGTAACCGCAGACACCGTAAATATTCTCTATTAACTATTATCTATTCTCTGTCTTACTCTTGCGTTTTCAAAATCTCTTTTTTTAGTTGACTTTGGCTGTTTAAAGCTTTTTCAAAAACTTTGAGCTTTTTTATAAAGGCTTTCAGATGTTTTTTTATATTTTTGCCGTTCATTGCAAATATCGGCGCCCACATATCTGCGCTTGAAACGGAAACTCTTGTCATGCTTTTAAAAGATCCGGCGGTAAGCGCGTCTATTTCGGAATTGTTTTTTTTCTTTTCTTTATATATTTTGTTCAATGAAAAAGCGATAATGTGAGGCAAATGGCTTGTAAGAGCCGCAAGGTCATCATGTTTTTTTGCGGTCATTTTGACTATTTTAGCGCCCGCGTCTTTCCACATTTGCGCGACTTTTTTTTCTGCCGCCGGATTTTTGTTTCCGGTTATAATAATATTCGCATTTTTAAACATTTCACCGTCGGCCGACATTATTCCGTTGTTTTCCCTGCCTGCCATGGGATGAGCGGGAATAAAGACAAGTGTGGAGAGTGGAGTGTGGAGAGTGGAGTTAACGGATTTTGTCTTTGCCGTATCTTCACTCTTCACTCTCCACTTTTCAATCTGCCTTTCTATTTGTTCCTTCACGCTTCCGGCGTCGGTGATGATCGTGTTTTTTCCGACGATTTTTGAGAGCTGTCTGTAGATCGGGACTATCGTGTCTACGGGCGTGCATATAACGGCTATATCGCAAAGCTTCGCGTCACGCAAAGCCAAAGAAGCTTCGTCTACGGCTTTTATTTTTAAAGCTTGTTTTAAAGTCTCTTCTTTTCTTGCAATGCCTATTATGTGATAACGATCCTTCATGGCTTTGCTTTTTAAAGCAAGCCCCAAAGACCCGCCCATCTGACCTAAACCGATAATACCGACGTATATTTTTTTATTCATTTGATACAGGCCTTGCCGTTAACTCCACACTCCAAACTTCACACTGCCGTTATAACAGTTCTCTCCCAACTGCCTTCGCAACCAAATCAAGTTCTTTCATAAGCTTTTCAAACTGGTCGGGGAGCAGGCTTTGAGGGCCGTCGGAAAAAGCTTCTTCGGGTTTTGGGTGAACTTCCAAAATCAAAGCGTCGGCGCCGGCCGCAATGCACGCTTTTGCCATGGTTCCGACATGTTCCCTTATGCCTATTCCGTGCGACGGATCCAAAATCACCGGCAAATGCGAAAGTTTTTTAAGCACGGGCACCGCGTTTAGATCCAGCGTAAATCTTGTGGAATCCTCAAAAGTTCTTATTCCTCTTTCGCAAAGCATAACATTATAATTCCCCTGCGAAAGAATATATTCCGCGGAAAGCAGAAGTTCTTTTATTGTCGTCGCCATGCCTCTTTTGATAAGCACGGGTTTTTTCTGTTTTCCGGCTTCTTTGAGCAAATCGTAATTTTGTATGTTTCTTGCGCCGATCTGTATAATGTCGCAATACTTTGAAACAAGTTCGACCTGTTCTGCAGACATCGCTTCGCTGATCGTGGGCATATGCAGTTTTTCGCCGGCTTCTTCCATATACTTCAAACCTTTTTCGCCAAGCCCTTGAAAAGCGTAAGGAGAACTCCTCGGCTTGAAAGCTCCGCCTCTGATTATTGTTGCGCCGGCATTTTTAATTATCTTTGCGGTTTTAAACAAAATTTCTTTTGTTTCAATAGCGCACGGCCCGGCCATAACGTGAATTTGTTTTCCGCCGATCTCCACATTGCGTCTGACTTTTATTACCGTATTATTTTTCTGAAACTCCCTTGACGCAAGCTTATAAGGTTTTTGGATCTCGCTGATATTTTCAACCGCTTCCATAGCCGCAAAAATATCTCTGTATTTTTCGGCATATTCGCCTATCATGCCGATAATCGTCATGTCCTTACCCTTGGATATGTGCGGCTTATAACCAAGTTTTTTTATCTTCCCTATTATTAGATCCGTTTCTTTCTTCTTACTGCCTTTTTTAAGCGTTATTATCATAAAATTTACCCTTTTTTAACGGCAGTGTGGAGTTTTAAGGGTGGAGGGTGGAGTTAATGTGTTTTCACAAAGTGAAAACCTATAATAAGTTTCGGCTGGGACTTTGTCCCTGCCGAAACACGACAACTCCACTCTTCACACTCAAAACTTCAAACTGCAGTTCTAATTATTTTTTTAAGCTTCTTTACAAACATCTCATTTTCCTTGTGCAAACCCACGGTCACTCTTACCCAGTCGGGCAAATCGTATTCGCCCATTGCTCTTGTTATCACGCCTTCTTTGAGCATCAGCGGAAAAAATTCTTTTCCTTTAAGCGGCGAAACGTTAAACAAAATAAAATTTGCCGCAGACTTGATATATTTTACTCCAAGCTTTTCAAACTCTTTGTACATATACTCTTTTTCTTTCTTCATCAGCTTTTGGCCTTTTTTTACCTGTTTCTTATCTTGCAGGCTGGCGACCGCGGCTGCCTGGGCAAGAATATTCACATTAAAAGGAGGTCTTATCCTTTCAATATAATCCACTATACATTCGTTCGCAAAACCGTAGCCGACTCTTAAACCGGCAAGCCCGTAAATTTTTGAAAAAGTCCTGAAAACTATTAAGTTTGGATTATTTTTTAAGAAATCGAGACCGTCCGGATAATCCCGATTAAGAGAAGCGTACTCAAAATACGCTTCATCCAAAATAACCAGAGGTTTTACGCCGTATTTATTCAAAGGCAAAGCTTTCAAAAATCCCGAAAGCTCTTTTTTCGTATTATACGTGCCCGTAGGATTATTCGGATTTGTCACAAAAACGGCCTTAGTTTTTTTTGTACACGCTTTTGCCATAGCTTTTAAATCGTGTATAAATCCGTTTTTCATAGGCACGACTACGGCTTTAGAACCCATCAATTGCGCGGCCATGCCGTATCTTATGAATGCGTGTTTAGATATTACTATTTCATCTTCCCGATCAAAGAACAGTTTGGCAGCCAGTTCGATGATCTCGTCTCCGCCTGCGGCAGTAAATATATTCCCGGTTGGGAGCCGGTATCGCTGCGACAAAGCTTTTTTGAGCTCATATGAATTTGAATCCGGATAGAAAAATATTGCGTTCAAATTATCCTTTATCGCCTGAACCGCTTTTTTGGAAGGCCCGAGCGGATTTTCATTTGAAGCAAGCTTGACTACCGTTTTAAGCCCAAGCTCTCTTTTTATGGTTTCAACGGGTTTTCCCGCGACATAAGGTTCAAACCCCTTACAGTTTGGCCTGATTATTTTTGTTATTTTGTCTTTCATTTTGACTTACCTCTTCCTATCAAAAAAATTGTTAATTGCCGTTATCACGCTTTCGGATACGAGCCTAAAACTTTTACGAATGCGCAGTTCTTTTTTAATTCTTCAAGCGACTGGGCGACTTTTTTATCAAGGCAGTGCCCTTCCAGATCCGCAAAAAACATGTATTCCCACGCTTTCTTTTTTGTGGGTCTGGATTCGATCCTTGTCAAATTTATTTTATGTTTATTAAATATTCCCAAAAGCCGGTACAGCATTCCGACTCTGTCTTTGCCGATGAACACAATGCTTGTCTTATCATTGCCCGTCGGATTTGTGTTGATTTTTCCTATGACCAAAAATCTCGTATAATTTTGTTTGCCGTCCTGTATTCCTTTTTGCAAAACGTATAAACCGTATATCTTTGCAGCCGCCTCGGAAGCTATTGCCGACGAATAAGTTTCCTTTGAGGCATACTTTGCGGCTTCAGCCGTCGAAGCAGTTGAAACAAGCTCCGCGTCGGAATAATGTTTGCCCAGCCACGCGCCGCATTGCGCAAGCGCGTGAGGGTGCGAATAGATCCTTGTTATTTCCGCTTTAGGATTTTTCACCAAAAAACACTGTTCTATTTTTAAGCTTATTTCGCCGCATATGTACAGTTCCGTATCGACGAGCATATCAAGCGTCGCGTTTACCGAACCTTCGTTTGAATTTTCAATAGGCACGACTCCGAAATCCGCCCTGCCGCTTTCAATTTCCTTAAGAGCTTCTATAGGAGTGGAACACGGTATAAAAAAACCCGAAGAACCGAACTTTTTTATCGCCGCCTGATGCGTAAACGTGGCCCACGGCCCCAAAAACGCTATTTTTGCCGGCGCTTCAATATCCCTGCACGCACTGATAATTTCCGCATAAATGTTTTCAAGCGCCTCATCATTTAAAATCCCGCCTTTGCCTGCGGCAAAAACGTTTTTCAAAACTTCCTTTTCGCGCGAAGGAACATAAACTGCCCCCCCGCTTTTATTTTTGGTTTTGCCGACTTCAAGAGCAAGCTTTGCCCTTTTGTTGACGAGCTTTGTTATCTCCGCGTCAACTTTGTCAATATTTTTTCTTATTGCCGACAATTTATCCGCCATATTCTTTCCCCGTACACATAAAAATAAACCCTCTTTAAGAGGGTCTGTTTATTATATCAAAATATTAAAAATATTGCTAAAACAGGCATGATCGCACGACAAATGCATGAAAAATATTTCTTCGGCAAAAAGGTGGTCAATTGCCCCGTCCCCTTTGTTCGATAAAAAGAAAGTATAATTTAAGCGTATAAGGGCGTTGGAAGATTGAGTCCCTTTAGGGCTAAAAGCCCGTGGTCATCAGAATCTCC
>WRNH01000008.1 GCA_009776745.1 Endomicrobiia bacterium
TTTTAATCCTCTTTCCCCGACTTGCGTGTCATATCCGTCGGGAAGTTTTGATATAAAATCGTGCGCATTGGCGTTTTTGGCCGCCTTTATCACATCTTCCTCTGAAGCGCCGAAACTTCCGTAAGCTATATTGTATTTGACCGTATCGTCAAAAAGCATTACGTCCTGCGTGACTATGCCAACTTGTTTACGCAGAGATTCAAGCGTAACGCGTTTTATATCCTGACCGTCAATCAGAATCTGCCCTTGCTGAGGGTCGTAAAATCTCAAAAGAAGATTTGCCAGCGTGGTTTTGCCCGAACCCGAATGCCCTACGAAAGCTACTGTCTCGCCGTAATTGATAGTCATATTAAAATCTTTTATCACGCTTTTGTCCGGCAAATATCCGAACGTAATGTCTTTATAAACTATGGATCTCGCAAAAGGTTTTAAAATAACGGCGTTTTTTTGGTCTTGTATCGAAGGCTGCTCGTCTAAAACTTCAAAAACTCTTTCCGCGGCCGCCAAAGCGCCCTGTATCTGCGAATTTACGTTCGCAAAATTTTTAATAGGCTGGTACATCTGAAATACCGCGCCCAAAAACGTGACAAACGCGCCTGTAGTCCACACGCCGTTAATAATATCGCGTCCGCCGAGAAACAATATCGCCGCGCCTGCCATAGCGCCCATAAATTCCATTATGGGGCTTGAACGCGCGTCAACTCTTATGATCCTTAAGGCTATATGGTAGAATTTGTTATTGTCATTTTGGAATCTGTCATGCTCGTGTTTTTCAGTTTTAAAAGCTTTTATGACGGAAAATCCGTTAAGCATCTGGTGCAGCGAAGAATAAATTTCCGCCATCTGGATCTGTCCTTCCTTAGATGCTCTTCTGATTTTTTTTGAAAATATTATGAGCGGTATAGCCGCTATCGGAAAACCTATAAAAGTAATGAGCGCAAATTTCCAGTTAAGGTAAAAAACCGTNCCTATCATAAAAATAAACGTAAGCCCGTCCATTAAAATACTCGGAGGAACTTTCACCAAAGCATTCTGCATNGAGCCCAAATCGTTGGTAACCCTGGACATCATTTTCGCCGAAGAATTTCTTATGTAAAAATCGTGAGACAAAGAAATAAGTTTGTCATAAAGTTCTATNCTTAAAGTTCTGATGATATTCTGNCCTATATAATTCAAAAGATACGACCTTCCGTAGCTGCCAAGNCCCTTTAAAGCGAATATTATCGGAACGGCTATAACGGCAAGCATAAGCATNTCCGTGCTTGTAAAAGTCCAATTAAAAAAATAAACTTCCTGTTTCATAAAAATGCCGTCGATCCCGTTTTTTACAAACCACAGCGAAACAAGATTCATAAGCGAAAACAGCCCCATAGAAAGCATCGCGCCTATAAATCTCGGGATATGCGGAATAAGATATTTCGTAAATCTTTTCAAATCGACTTTTTTATTAAACGGTTCTTGTTTTGTTGTTGACATTATTCATTCCTTTTGGAAGCTTAGATGCATATATGCATGGGGAGCAGCTATGTTCATTTTGTTTTTGCCGCTGCCGTTCACTCCGCTCTCCACCCTTCTTTTTTTAATCGTTCAAAATTATCTCCGCGGTTCTTTTGCTTACTCCGGGTTTTCCGAGGACTTTTCTAAACTCAAGCAAATCTTTAACTTTTAAAGGATAAACTTCCGGATTCAGCTGTTCGATAACCGAGTTTGCGATATTTTCGGGCTTTGCGTCAAACTGTATAAATTCCGGAACTATTGCTTTACCGGCAAGTATATTTGCCAGCGTTATATATTTTACTTTGGCTATCATTTTTATGAGGAAATAATTGAAATATGACAGCTTATACATTACCGCCATCGGTATGCCCAGCAATGAGTTCTCCAGACTGACAGTTCCGGAAGGGCATATGGCAATATCTATAAGCTTTCTTTTTTCAAAATCATTGCCTGCTTCAAATTTTATATACTCAGGCAGTTTATGCTCCGCGTTTTTATTCACGCCGAACATTATAAAGTCAGCGTTAAGTTTTTCTTTCAAAATTTTCGCCGTTTCCAAAATCACGGGCATGTGTTTTTTTATTACGTTTTTTCTGCTTCCCGGAAATAAGCCTATTAACGGAGGATTTGAAATTTCAAATTTATTTTTTTCGGGAACCGTATCTATCAGAGGATTTCCGGCAAAAACGGCGTCAACGCCGTTTTCTTTATACAGTTTTTCTTCAAAAGGAAGAATACAAAGCATCTTTTTAATATTTTTCGCCAAAGTTTTAATTCTGCCTTTTCTGGACGCCCAAACCTGCGGACTGACATAATAATAAACCGGAATGTTTAATTTTTTAGCGGCTTTGGCAACATGGATATGAAAACCGTAATAATCCGTCAAAATAACTTTATCGGGTTTTTCCGTTTCAAAATACGTTACGAGTTTTTTCAGCACGTTTTTAAGAAAGAAAAAAGGCTTTATGGGCAAAAAACCGAAGGCGTTTATATTGACTATATCTTCAATAAAATTGTCTGAAACCGATTTAAGGTTAGCGCCGCCGGCTGACGAAATACGGCATGAAGGGTTTATCTTTTTAATTTCGCGGATCAAATTCGCGGCATGTATTTCGCCGGACAAATCCCCTGCTGATATGAAGATTTTATTATTTGACACTTGACCTCTTTTTAACGGCAGATAAAAAGTAATAGGTAATAGTTTTGGAGTTTTCGCTAAGCGAAAACGTATAAATAAGTTCCGGCAAAGCCGAAACGCAACGACTTTTTACCTGCTGCCTTTTACCTTATTAGCTGCCGTTTAAAATATCATCTGTTTAAGAATATTATGCGCCAGTTCAACCGCGTCTCGTCCCTGTTCTCCTGAAACCATAGGTTTTTTGCCTTCAATAACGCTGTTTAAAAAATTATCCAATTCGTAGAAAAGAGGCTCATTTGAAGGGATTTTAGGTTTTTTGATGTCTATGTCAAGAAAAGAAGTTATTTTTTCTCTTCCTTCCTTTTTTGTGTACATTTTAAAGTTTTTGCCGGCATAATCTATTGAAATATACGCGTCGGGCTGAAAAATCCTTATCCTTCTGTACTTATCCAATGAAACTCTGCTTGCCGAAACGTCTGCAACGCATCCGTTCGCGAATTTAAGACGAACTTTCGCTATGTCTTCCGTTTCGGAAAGAATTTTAGCTCCGTGCGCTTCAAAAGAAACCGCTTTATCTTTTACCAAGTAAAACAGCATATCCAAATCATGTATCATCAAATCCAAAACAACGCCGATATGCGCGGTCCTTGGGTCATAGGGTCCGAGCCTGTTAACTTCTATAAATCTCGGATTGTTAATATAAGGAGCCGCCGCTATGACCGCCGGATTAAATCTTTCGACATGCCCCACCTGAAGAACAACATTGCCTTTTTGCGCGGTCTCGATCAAACTCTGGGCTTCTTCGACATTTAGGGTAACAGGCTTTTCCACCAGACAATGTATCCCGCTTTCCAAAAGAGGTTTTGCGATCTGATAATGAAATTGCGTAGGAGCGGCTATTACAACAGCGTCAACTTTACCTATAAGTCGTTTAAAATCCGTTAAAGCCGCAGCGCTCAATTTATTTGATTTTATAATTTTTCCGGCTCTTTTTTCGTCGGTATCAACAATATACTCAAGTTTTGCATTCGGATGCTGCCCCAAAATTCTGGCATGATGCTGTCCCAGAGAACCTACTCCGATAACCGCCGTTTTAATTATTTTCATTTTTACAACCTTTCGTTATTTGCCGTTTATTTGTAATTCGCAATTATTTTTATCACCTTATCCGTATCGGACTTTGACAAAGACGGATGAACCGGAATTGATACAACTTCTTTTGCCGCCTTTTCGGCTTCCGGACATAATCCGGCTTTATATCCGAGCTTTTTGTAAAGAGGCTGCCTATACATCGCCGTATCATAATATATCCCGCATCCCACACCGTTATCCCTGAGATATTTTATAAACTTTTCTCTTTCTGAATCTTTAACTCTCAGCGTATATTGATGAAAAACGTGTCTGTGATTTTTTGGAACGGCAGGCGTTTTTATAAAATCCAAACCTTCAAAAGCTTTATTATATTTTTGGGCATTGGATATTCTTTTTTTCGTCCAGTCTTCAAGCTGCTCAAGCTGAGCTATGCCTATTGCCGCCGCAATATTTGTAAGCCTGTAGTTATATCCTAAAACAGTATGGGTGGAGTGGCCTTCTCTTCCGTGGTTGATCAGCTGTCTGGCGTACGCGTCCATTTTTGAGTCATTGGTAAGCGTGATCCCGCCTTCGCCGGTCATCATGTTTTTTGTGGCGTAAAAAGAAAATGCCGCCGCATCGCCTAAAGAACCGGACTTTTTACCTTTAAACTCGGCTCCGTGCGCCTGACAGGCGTCTTCTATAATTTTGAAATTATATTTTTTCCGCAGCTTAAGTATTGCCGCCATGTCGCACATAAGCCCGTAAAGATGTACTATTAAAACAGCCTTAACGTTTTTTTCTTTTTTAAGTATTTTTTCAAGCTCGGCGGGATTTATGTTGTAAGTTAGCGGGTCAATATCCGCGAAAACGGGTTTTGCCCCGCAGAAAAGAATTGAGTTCGCCGTAGCTATAAATGAAAAAGGCGTCGTTACGACTTTATCCCCGGGTTTTACGCCGCACATCAAAAGAGCGGCATGCAAAGACGTTGTGCCGTTGGCTGTTGCTATACCGAATTTTGCACCGGAATACTCTGCAAAAGACCGTTCAAATCTTTCGACATATTTACCGCTGGCAAGCATTCCGGAATCCAAAACCTCATTGATAAGCTGTCTTTCTCTTTTCCCGATAACGGGATATGCTATGTTTATCATTGTCCACCTCAAGTAAAAGATAAAAAGTAAAAGGTATACGATTTTTTACCTTTTGCCTGCCGTTAAACGGCAATTATCGTCACATCGGCTTCTTTTGCTTTTTTAACCACTTCTTCTCTGTCCAAAATAAGCGTAACGCCTGCTTCTATTGCCATAACTCTGACTTTATTTTCTTTAAGGATATCAACCGTTCTTGTTCCGATAACCGGAACGTCAAATCTAAAATCCTGATTGGGTTTTGCGACTTTTACAACCACCGAATTATCGCCGCCGAGCCGATATGCCCTTTTTATGCATTCATCCGTGCCTTCAACGGATTCAACGGCAAGAACGGATCTATCTTTCACGACTACCGTCTGCCCTATATCAAAACCAGCTATGCCTTTAGCTATTTTAAAACCGAACTCCACGTCTTTATTTTCATCCGCGGAAAGTTTTTTTCCGGCAATAAGCCCTTTCTCCGGCAAAAGACTTTTTAAATACATATGCGACGGTAAAAGCGTTATCCCGTCTTTCAAAAATTCATTCGCTATAGTTCCCAAAATCGTATCTGTTTTTTTATTTATAAGGCTTCCCATTACTTTGACCGCGCGCCAGTCCATACTTATGGCGGAATAAATCTTGACGTGTTTAACCTGTCCCGCCAAAACGGCCGTTTCAACGCCTTCGCTTTTAAGGGCGTCAACAATTTTTTGGAATTTTCCTACGGAAAGCGAAAAGTATTTATCGCAAAGCTTATCAAGCCCGAGTTCAGCTTCTTCTTTTAAACCGACGCATATAACCTGAGCTCCGTTCTTTTTTATTTCTTCGGCGACCAAAAACGGAAAACGTCCGTTGCCGGCAATCAAACCTATCTTTTTCATCAATTACCCGGCCTTGCTATTCCTCTTTTTGAGGTTTTTATAAAATCAACCATCTCTTTTACATACGGCGAAGCGCTTTTCTCAAGTTCGCAAAGCGAGTCTTTAAGCAATAATTTTGACATAAATAAAATTCTGTAAGCGTTTTTAATTGCTTCAATATCTTCCGGCATCATTCCCCTTCTCTTCATTCCAACAAGATTTAACCCGTTGATCACAGCCCTGTTTCCGACGCTTCCGCCGTAACAAAGCGTAAAAGGCAGCGTATCCATGGTTATAATAGTCGTGCCTGCAGTCATAGTATCTCTGCCGACTCTTGTAAACTGATGCACTCCGCACATTCCGCTTATGAAAGCGTTATCTCCCACTTCAACATGTCCGCCAAGACTCGAACTATTTGTCAAAATTACATTATCGCCTACTTTGCAGTCATGCCCGACATGGGTGGAAACCATAAAAAAACAGTTTTTTCCGACCACCGTTTTACCTGTTTTCGCGGTTCCTCTGTTAACGGTTACAAATTCCCTCAGAGTGGTACCTTCGCCTATGTAAGCCTTTGACGGCTCATCTTTATAACTTAGATCTTGAGGAGCCGTGCCTATTGAGGCAGAATGAAAAATTTTACAGTTCTTTCCTATTTCGGCATACTCTATATAAACATTCGAACCGACAGCCGTTCCCGATTTTATAATAACACCCTCGCCGATCACGGAATACGCCCCGATTGAAACATTATCTTCAATAACTGCGGTTTTATCTATTATTGCGGTTTTATGTATCATATATTCCTTTTTAACGACAGAGTGGAGAGTGATAAGTGAAGAGTGGAGATATTGAATTTCGGCGAAGCCGAAATCTAATTAATAGGTTTTCGCTCCGCGAAAACACTTTATCTTCACTTTCCACTTTACACTCTTCACTTTGCTTTTCAGGGTCTCGTTATCCCTCTTTGAGAGGTCTTTATAAACAGCGTCATTTCCTTTACATAAGGAGACTGCGCATCTTCAAGCTTTACCAAAGCCTCTTCAAGAGACAGCTTTGACATAAATAAAATTCTGTAAGCGTTTTTTATGTCTTCAATTTCGGACAGTTTCATCTGCTTTCTTTTCATTCCAATAACATTTAATCCGGCTAAAACAGCCCTGTCGCCCTGTGCAGTCACATAAGGAATTATGTCCATGGCAACCATAGAGCCGGCGCCTATCATTACGCCTTTGCCGATCCTGCAAAACTGGTGAACGCCTATACTGCTGCTGAGAATAGCGTAGTCGTCTATTTCAACGTGTCCGGCGATCCCCGTAGAATAACCGATTATCACATTATCTTTGATCACGCAGTCGTGAGCAATATGCGCGCATGCCATTATCAGACCGTTTTTGCCTATTACTGTCTGACCCGCCGCGGCAGTGCCTCTGTTAAAAGTAACGCATTCTCTGACGGTCGTGCCGTCGCCGATAACGGCTTTGGTCTTTTCACCCTGATACTTTAGATCCTGAGGGCGTTTGCCTATCGACGAAAAATTAAAAATTTCACAATTATGCCCGATTTCGGCATATTCAATAACAGACTGGCCGTGTATTTTAGTGCCGCTTTTAATTATTGTTTCCGGACCTATTACGGTATACGGGCCTATCTCAACATTATCTTCTATAACTGCGCTTTTATCTATTACAGCCGTACTATGAATCATCATCTTTTCCTCTTAATGATATCTAAACTCTCTTGCCTTTATCTTTTCTCCGGATTTTGCCGTTCTATCGTATCAATCTTTACTCTAATCGGTCGTGTCATGTGTACGTAGCAATTTACCACAAACGTCGTGGTCAATTCCTCCGTCCCCCTGACACTCTTCACCCTGCCGTTTTGTCTACTATAACAAACATAAACTCGGCTTCGGTCATAAGTTTTCCGTCGGCAAAAGCCTGGCCTTTCATTTTACCGCGCCTGCCGCCGTCTTTTACAACCTCAACTTTAAGCTCAAGATAATCGCCTGGCTTTACCGGTCTGCGGAATTTTACATTATCTATTGACATAAAATACGCAAGACAGTTTTTCATCTCGGGTTTTGAAAGAAACATAACGCACGAAGTCTGCGCCATGGCTTCGACTATCAATACTCCCGGCATTATCGGAGCGCCCGGAAAATGTCCCTGAAAAAAACCTTCATTTCCGCTGACGCACTTATAACCCGTGGCTTTCAGAGGTTCAGCTTCGTTTATTTTCACCTTATCGATCATTATAAAAGGGTACCGGTGAGGTATAATTTTTAAAACTTCCTCATGGCTCAATATTCTTTCGCCTGCCGTTGTTCCCGTCTGACTGCTCTCCATCGCGGCCTCCGCTGTTGTAGTTTCTTTTTTTATAACTGCTTTTTTTACAAACTCTTTTATAAAACCTATATTATTCTGATGTCCTGGCTTCTCGGCTGTAATTTTTGCTTTGACCGGCTTGCCCGCAAGATAAAGATCGCCTATTAAATCCAGCACTTTATGTCTTACAAATTCATTGTCATATCTTAAAGGTTCTTTATTGTGTATTCCGTCCAGCGCGACAACTATGGCATTGTCAAGCGATCCGCCCAGCGCAAGGCCGTTTTTTTGCAAAGCCTCGATTTCATAATCAAAACAGAAAGTTCTTGCGCCTACAACTTCATTGCAAAATATTTCTTTGTTTACTTCAAGAGAAATCTGCTGGTGTTTTAAAAAAGGGTGTTCGAAACCGATCGCGCAGTCGATTTCGAATTTATCGGAAGGATAAGCTGAAATTTTTGTTTTACCGGCTTCGAAATGAAAAGGTTCCGTGATAATAAAATATTCTTTCGGGGCATCAAGTTCTTTAATTCCGGCCTTCATCAAAGCATCCGCGAACAATCTGGCGCTGCCGTCAAGGATCGGCGGCTCATTATTATTTATCTCGATCTGTAAATTATCTATGCCTAAAGCGCAGGCCGATGACATTATATGTTCGATCGTATGCACCCTTGCGTCACCCTTGCCGATAACGCTGCCTCTTACGGCCATACCTGTCACGGCATTCTGCCATATTGCTTCTATTTCCGGCTTTTCAGGTAAATCAACCCGGATAAACTTTATTCCGTATCCGGCCTGTGCAGGTTTAAAAACAACAGTACTTTTGTTTCCCGTATGAAGACCTATGCCTTCAACCTGCGCTTCTTTTTGGATAGTCGTCTGCTTTGCCATTTTACTCTTTTATCTCCAGTTTTTCTTTTATTTTTCTTATATCTTTATACATTTCGGGAAGTTTTCTCATCGTTGCCCTTATTTTTATGCTTTGTTTAAGCTCCGCCAGAGGATTTCCGCCGACAATCTCGCCGTCATGCAGATCCCCGCCTACTCCGGACTGGCTTGATATCGTCACATTATTTCCTATTTTTAAATGTCCGGCTATGCCGACCTGCGCGCCGACGGTAACATTGTTTCCGATTTTTGTCGAACCGGCTATCCCCGTATGCGCGACTACAATGCAATTTTCCCCTATCTGCACATTATGCGCTATCTGAACAAGATTATCTATTTTTGTCCCTTTTCCTATTTTGGTAACGTCAACCGCGGCTCTGTCCACGGTCGTATGAGCGCCGATTTCAACATCATCGCCGATCTCTACTCTTCCTATCTGCGGAATTTTATGATTTACGCCGTCAACCGACGCGAACCCGAACCCGTCTCCACCGATAACGACCGAAGGCTGCAAAATCACTCTGTCGCCAAGCGTAACGTTTTCCCTTATAACGACATTCGGATAAATTATGCAATTTTTGCCGACTTTTGAATTTTTTCCTATATAAACGTTCGGAAATAATTTTGTGCCGTCGCCTATATAAGCGCCGTCTTCAATTACTGCATTTTGGCCTATGTAAACGTCTTTTCCAACGGCCGCCTTTTCCGATATTGAAGCCGAAGAATGAATTTTATTTTCAATGGAAGCAAGCCTTTCCTTATCGATGATCGCAAGGACCGCCGAAAACGCGTACTGCGGATTTTTTACCTTTATCAATGTTTTATTTGTAAACCGCGAAATATCCGTATCATTTGCGACAAAAATTACGGACGCATTTGTCGCTTGCGCGGCTTGTGCGTATTTAGGATTTCCCAAAAACGAAATATCTCCGTTCCCGGCCTCGGCCAAACCGTTAGCCCCGGTTATTATTTCTTCATTATTGCCGGCAACTTCGCCGGAAACGATTTTCGCAAGTTCTGACGCTGTGATTTTCATTTAAAACCCTTTATAAAAACAATTACGGATCAAAGACAAAAAAGCCGTCTGCAGTTTATTCGTAATTGGGTTTCTCTAAAAACCCAATTTGTCATACCCGTGAAAACGGGTATCCATGCTGCTTTTAAATGTGCCAGACGATAACGACAAAAATGGATTCCCGTTTTCACGGGAATGACACCGCTTTAGATAGATTTTTAGAGAGACCCAATTTGTAATTATCTTTTATCTTCCTTCCAGCCTTTTTATTACTTCATCCGTAACGTCTTCGCAGGAATCGCTTCCCCACAAAACGCTTTGTTTGTCCAACATAATTTCAGAATCGTGTTTTCTGGAAACCTCAAGCAAAACCGCTTCAATATCTTTTAAAATAATCAGTGAATTTTTTTCTTCCATAGCGCCAAGCTCCTGTTTTGTTCTTGCGGACAAATCTGAAATTTTAGCCTTTTGTTCCTCAACGGATTGCTGCGCAGAATCAAGACGCATTGCCAAATCCGAAAGCGCAGCTTCGTCTTCCGCAGCCTGCGCCTCCGTTATCTTAACGCTGATTTCTTTGAGCTGCTCCTGCAAATTTTCATGCTGTTTTATCATCGCCTCAATCGCGTCTTTTCTTGTCTTGGCGAAACCTTTCATTTCATTTTTTAATCTCTCGGACATCGGATGAGAATTGAAAACTCTCTCCATATCAACAAAAACAATTCCGTTTCCGGAGCTTTTGCCGCGCTTGACCGCTCCGCTCAAAGGAATTTCAACAGAAAAAACCTGAGAACAGATCAAAACGCACAATAATGATGATAACAACAGTTTATTTGTCATAGCAATAATTATGAAAATTACGAATTACGGGAACTTCGTTCCAATTACGAATGGTTCCTGTCCCCGAGTGTCTAAATCGGTGGAATAAAAGACGAAAAAAAGCCGTTTGCAGCCGATTGCCGTTAAAAAACGTTTCCTATAGTAAAGTAAAACTGCTGCAATGCTTCGCCTTCTTTATGATTCAAGCCGTATCCCCAATCAAGCCTCAGCGGGAACACCGGAGTCGCAAATCTTATGCCGAAACCCACGCCTGAACGGAGATTTTTTTCGCCGGTTCCTAAAGAAAAGTCAACATCTTCGGTTTTTGCCCATGTGCCGCCTATATCGTAGAAGAAAGCCCCCTGAAGAATGGTTCTGCCTTTTTCGGAAACTATAGGAAATTTATACTCCACGTTCGCAACGGTCATAAAAATTCCGCCGTCGACAGGGCCTACTTCGGTTCTATACTTATATCCTCTGACGGTATCGGCGCCTCCTATATAAAACTTTTCATAAATGGGCACAGTATCCTGATCGCCGTAGGGGGCAATGTATCCGGCGCTTAAATTAAACGACAAAACAAATCTCCAAAATGTAGGAAAGAACCAGCTGGATCTCGCTATACTTTTCACATAGTTTACGTTTCCGCCCAGAGGTCCTCCGGCAATCTGCATATTAAGAAGCTGTCTGTTTCCTCTGGAAGGATCAAAAATATAATCCCTCGAATCATATACTACCTGGCCCATTACGCTTGACGTTCTGTCTTTCGACAAATCCGTTGCCGCTTCAATATCGTTTCTTACCGATGAATCTATGTCAAAAAGTCTTACGTGCTCGTATGTGTAGCCGAATAATAATCCTATATAATCGCTTACTCTGGGCCCGATTCTTGCCGAAACTCCGACTCTGCTTTCTTTGTAAGCGTCGGTCGTGCTGGCATAATCCCTTTTTCTTTCAATATTGTACGCGCTGAGCGTTAAGCTGGCGTTTTTATTAAATATCCACGGATCAGTCCAGTCAATTTCATAATTCTGTCTTCTGGCGCCGAATTCCCAAAGCAAATTAAGCCTCTGTCCGAGACCAAAAAGATTCATATGCTGGAACTGAACGGACCCTACAAAGTAATCAACGGACGAATATCCCGCGCCTGCCGTAATCATTCCGGGTTTCCCTTCCGTTACATTAAAAACCATATCCATTATGTCGGAAGAACCCGTAGGAAGGATCTGCGGCTCGGCAGACTCCATAAATCCCAGGTTATAAATCCTTTCTACGCTTCTGCGCACTTTGCCGGCTGAAAGAACCTGTCCTTCCTTAATAAGAATTTCCCTTCTTATAACTTTTTCTTTTGTGCTGACAAGCCCGTCGACATAAATATTTCCTACATAAACAACGGAATTTTCGGTAATGGCAAGGCCAATATCGACGATCCCGTCTTTTTCGCCTTTATCGAATGAAGGATCTATCATTGTATTAAGGTAGCCTTTATCGGAATAAGCTTCATATATTCCCTGCATTGATTCGTAAACTTTGCTCTGGTCAAAAACGTCTCCCGTTTTTATTTTTATCAATTTGCGCATGTTTCTATCGTTAACCGCGGAATTTCCTTCGTAAGAAATATTTCCAAGATGATATTTTAACCCTTCGCTGATATTAATGACAATGAACATATTGGTTCTTTCGTCATTATACGTCATTGATGATGTGATGAATTTATAATCCATAAATCCGTTATTTTTGTAAAACACTTCTATAGATCTCAGGTCAGTCTGATAAGTTTCTTCTTTAAAAACTTTTTTCGGTTTGGTTTTCATCAGCTTGATTATTTTTTTCTTCTTGAAAGAAATAACGCCTTCAATATCCAAGCCTTTGATGGATATTTTGTTTCCTTCCGTTATGAGAAAAGTTATAGTCATATGGTTATTTTCGGAATTTACGGTAGGATATACTTCAATGTAACAGTCAATGAAACCGCGGTCGCGGTAATATGTCAGTATTTTTGACTTAGTCTCTTCAAACTTGGATAAATCGTAATAGTCTTTTTCTTTTAATACACTTTGGCTTCTCAGTTTTCCTTCGGTAAACTCTTTATTTCCTTTAAAACTTATTTTTTCGATATAAGGTTTCTCGCTGACTTCATATGTAAGTTTTCCGCTGCTTCCGTCAAAGCGCACCTCGACATTATCAAAAAAACCAAGTTCAAGAATTGATCTTATGTCTTCTCTGGTTCCGTCAGACGAATAAAGTTTTCCTTTTTTAAGACTTACGGCGGACATAACAGCCCTCTGCTTCACATTTTGCAGTCCGTCAATAATAACCTGCGATATTACTCCCGAATCCGCGAATGCCGCCGCTGTAAAAAGAAAGAAAAATATAACTGAAAATAACAATTTTTTCATTAAAATATCCTTTTGAAATAAAGTATCCCATTAATAAATAATTAATTGAAGTATTTTATTAAAAATACATAAAAAAATCAATGATTTTTTGAGAGTATTGGCAGGCAGTATCTTTTGTCTTTTCTTATCTTCTTATCATCAATCAACGGCGCAATCAGGGCATTTAATAGCTTTGAGAGGTATCCGGGCAGAACAAAAATTGCATTCTTTAAACATAACAGGAGCAACCGCCGCTTCATGAATCTTTTTAAGTTTATTTATGGCTTTTATAAGCAAAAATACCGAAAAACCCGCTATGGTTTAATCATTCCCATTTCTGGACCCTTTTGATCTTTTATTTGACGTTAAGCCGAAACGTATCTGATGCTGAAGCATAAGTCTTCTGTCGGGCGCGTGAAGCGAGTCTTCGGATTCGAGCTCATAACTTCCGCTTAAAAATAAATTATTGTTTAACCTGTATCTCATTTCAACTTCGTGTCTTAAGTCAAGCTTTCTCTGGATCTGGTCAAACGTAACGGAATATCCGAGAAGAAATTGGTTGGTAATATTTTTTTCCACAGAATATTTTGTTCCGTATAACAAGTCCGCAAAAGTAGGCCCCTCGGCAGCAGATACATACTGTTCGGTATTGACATAAGAGACCCTAAAATTATCCGCAAGTCCGGTCCTTCTCAAAACATTCCTTGCTATCGGCGTAGCAAAACTGCTGTCAATAAGCCTTAACGCCTGCTGCCTCAAATCGAAATCCGAGATTATGCCCAAAATAAGTTCCTGATTGCCTCCGTTTTTTACGGTTTGTTCCGTTCTTGTAACTTTAGCCAATGCCGTCTGGGAATCCATAGTAGGATCATCCTTTGAATAAAAACGCACGTTTAAATTGTCTATCGGCGATTTTGTTATTGAAAGCATTATTGTTTCAGGGTCAGATCTGCTTGGAGAATAAACCGTAGTCTCGGCTTCACCGCTTACAAACATCGTGTCTTCGTCGACAATTTCTATTTTTGCGCTTATAACGTCAAAAATGATACCGATATATTTTATTGTTCCTCTTTGGGTTTCTATAATACCCTGAGGCTTCGGATACGCGTAAGTGCCTTTAATATATATTGTCCCGTTTATCCATGCGTCGGCAAAAGAGTTTTCAAATTTTGTATTCTTTGCAGCCCTGAGTTCCAAATCAAACTCCGTATCGTCGGGAAAAATATCTTCGGTGTCAGCGGCATTATCGGGAGGAGGAAAGCTGAATCTCGTATTTTCCAGAGATATCCACCCCGCAATTTTGGGTTTTGCCGGCGTACCCTGAATAGTTAAATTAAATCTGGGCTCTCCGGAAGAATATGCCTGCAATATTCCTCTGGACAATATAGAATCGGTTATAGGCAGTTCCGGAACTTTTAACGGAATGCCTTTATTATCGGTAAAAACCTGTACGTCGATATTGCTTACCTTAAAACCGTCTAAATCCACTCCTCCGGAAACATTAAGCTTTCCCGAACCGGATTTTCCGGAAAATTTGTTTATCTTAACACGGTTGTCATCCCAAACGATATCAACATTGAATTCTTTCATTCTGTCAAAATACGTTTTGGAATCAAAAACTCCGTTATAGGCGTTAAATTGTCCGCTGTTTTTGATATTATCTACCGTACCTGTAATATCTCCTTTAACGCGTATTTTTCCGGATCTGGGTTTAATTTCTCCGTAGGAAAGATATTGAAGCAGGTACATTTTTGAATCGTCAATTTCATAAGTTATCTCCAGCGGTTTTTTCTTCATTTTCCCGTCAAGAGAGCTGTCTATCCAAAAAGGGAAAAACCCGTTAACCTCAACGCTGATCTCGTTTTTCTTATATATTTTCGCGGTTTTTATATTCGCTTCATTGCCGGAAGAAACTATTTCCAAGTTAATATCGTCATAAGGAATATCTATTATTTTGCCCTTGTTTGATTTTACCGCCAATTTTACTTCCGGAGCGGAAAACGTTCCGGAAGCGTCTATGGAAAAATCCGTTCTTCCGGTTAAATCAACAGGCGAATCAAGGATCTCCGTAAGAAATTCCCAATCTATATTTTTCCCCCGAACGGCAAAATTAAAAATATCTTCGCCGAAAGAAGCGTTGATCGATGCCGACGCCGATGATTTTGAAATGCGAAAATCTTCTATTTTTATGCCGCTGTTAAAATCCGCCGACCCGAAAACATCCGCGCCTCCCGAACTCCAAAGGATCGTAAATTTTTTATCTTTGATAAGATAATCAAGCCCCAAAGACGAAAGTTTATATTTGTTTATCCAAAAATTCTTTA
This sequence comes from Endomicrobiia bacterium, assembly GCA_009776745.1. Lineage (GTDB taxonomy): Bacteria > Elusimicrobiota > Endomicrobiia > Endomicrobiales > Endomicrobiaceae > Endomicrobium_B. Next base: position 15,451 of record WRNH01000008.1, read on the forward strand.
TGTCTATTTTTCCTTCATATGAAGAACCGCCTGTCTTTTTATCCATTTTGCCGGACACGTTAATGCTTCCGAAAACGTCCGCCGGACCGATATGCGCGTTTACCAAAAAGAGATTCAGGTCATACATTCCGTCATTTATGTTGAAGCTGCCTTTGTCCGCCCTTATTTCGCTGTCCTCAAGTTTTGCCGAAGCGCTGCTTAACAGTATTCTTGAATTATGGACTTCAACCTGCGATTTAATATCGTTTAATTTAATTCCTTTGACATAAGTTTTTGCGCTTTTTACTTCAATTTTTAAACGAGCCGGAATTTTTTCATACTGGTATAAAGTGCCCTGTCCGGAAAATTCTCCGATAACGGGAGTTCTAAAACCTACAAATTTATTGATTATCGTTTCATTAATATTTTCAAAATCTACGGAAAGAAGTCCCCTTTGAGCCTGCGCATACTTTCCTTTTACGGAAAGTTTTGCTTTGCTTGACGATAATTCGGCATTTTTTATCCTTAAAGCGTCGTCGACATAAGAAAGCTCGGACGTAAACGAAAACGGGATATCCGAATATTTTCCTTTTTTGACCGATACCGCAATATTAACTGTCGGCTTATCAAGCGTCCCCGATACTTTTGCGGACGCATTGACCGAACCGACAAGTTCAGGATAAAAACCTGAAATATCGGTGTTTTTCAGGTTTAAATAACCCGACAAACGTTCTTTATCTTTTCCGTACAAACAGGATAAACTGCCTTCCAGTCCGTTATCGGATTTTATATTTGATAAAATAAGCCTGCTTGAAGATATGACTGTATTTGCGCCGAGATTATTAAAAGCGATTCCGGAAACTTTCAATAAATTGCCCGCAACCGTCCCCTCGACCTCATTTTTAGAGTTAAGACGCCCGCTGAACATTATATCGCTGTCTACGGACAGGCCTCCGGCATTAATTTTTCTCATTCTGATACTCAATGAAGATACCGGATCCGCATTCGTAAAACCTATAAGTCCTTCGGCATAAGCGCTGACTTTCTCGTCTTCGCCTTTTAAATTGAAATAATTTATGTTTATTCTGCTGAGATTTATGTCGCCTTTTGCTTCAAATTTTTTGAATTTGTTATCGTAAAAAGAACCGTCATATGCTTTTATGTCAAAATCCGTGGTGCCGTCTTTTTCATATCTTATGCGTCCGCTTGCAGCTCCCCGGATTTTATTTTCCGTGTATCCGAAAGCTCTTAATACGTTAACTATATCGGTATTTATAAACTTAAAATCGGTCGACAGCATTTTTCCCGCTCTGATCACGCTGTTAAAAACCATGCTTTTATCGCTTTTGTAAAAATAAAAAACGTAAATATCGGCGCTTCTTGCAACAGTGCCGAAAATATCCGTTTTCCCGATCTTTTCGGTCTCCAGATTTTTCATAGAAAAATCTATCAGTCCCGACGTTTCGTCTAAAGAACCCTTTACGGTAACCGTTCCTCCGGTTTTCCAGCTCAGTTCCTGAACTATCGGAAGCTGCGAAACCGGCAAATCGTAGATGCCGGCGGTTATCTCGCCCGTCTTTAAATTGCCAAAAATCTCGCCTATCCGTTTTCCGTCAAAAGAAAGTTTTATTTCGTACGGGCCTCCGCTTTTGTACGCGCAGTATATTTTGCCGCTTTTGCCGTAATCGCAAAATATATCGTAATCGCCGTTAAACTGCCGTATTCCGGAAATTTCAAAACTGCCGAGCCCAAACCCGTAAACCGATAAATCTTTCAGAGACAAATCAAGCTTTCCTTCGCCGTTTTTGTAAACAAATTCTGATTCGGCATCGGCGCTGACATCCCTGCTGAGTTCCGAAAGAGAAATATTTGTCCGGACATAAAACTCTCCTCCGGAATTTTGCTCAAACGACATATTTCCGAAATCGCCGTATAAATACGCCCGCAGACCGTCTTCATTTTTGACGACGGTTCCCGAAGAATACGGCAGCTCAAAATACTTTGATTTTAATTTTTCGACGGTTATGTCTTGCCGAAACGACAAATCCCCCGCGTCAGCAGTGCCGGAGACCGTTATTATGCTTTCAATAATATCGTCTGAAGCAATGGTAAATTCCGTATCAAAAACGGTATCGTTTTCCTGCCTCAACGCTCCGCTTATATAAAAAGGTATTCCGTAAGGCAGTACGACCGAAGAAAGAAAAATTCCTTCGGGATCTGCGGTAATTTCTGTATTTTTGATTTCAATAATTTCCTGCGGCAATATGACGGTAATATTATCCGCCGTAATTTTGATTTCGGATTCCGGAAGCGCCAAAGCGACGCTCTCTTTTTCTTTTTCAGGCTCATCGCTTTCGGAAAATACGCTTGAGGTTTGCATATCTGCCGAAACATTGTAAAATTTAATTTCACTTATATAGTTTACCGGTTTTGCCGGATTTTTCAGTATTTTTCTAAAACCGATTTTTACCGTAACTTTTTCGGCCTTTACTTTCCCGTCGACGGAAACATCCATAAACGTAATGCCGCCTAAAGGAAAAAGATAAAAAGTTCCTATATTAAACTTGTATCCTGTATGTTTATTCAGAAAACTTTCAATATACGGCACACATATAAACGTTCTTATATTGTACGCCGCCGCAAAAACGGCTAAAAGTATCCCTATATATATGGTATATCTAAAAAATTTCCACACTTTTCCCCACTAACTAACAATAATTAATAAGTAATAGGTTATTAGAGAAATCCGGTAAACAAAGGCAATTTCAAGATTCTTTTTACTTATTACTTTTTACTTATTACGGGTATCTCCAAAAACCCCTGTTTGTCATTCCCGAGTGTCTCTATCGGGAATCCACGTTGCTTTTTTCTCGACGACGACGACAAACACGGATTCCCGCTTTCGCGGGAATGACACGGAGTGGACAGGGTTTTTAGAGATGTCCTTACTTATTACTTTATTTTATCGGAACGCCGGTAAGGCGCGTTAAGCTTTTAAATTCTTTGATCAACTTAGTCGTTATTTTTCCGGGTTTACCGTCGCCTATTGATCTGGAATCGGCGCATACGACAGGTATAACTTCGGCGGCAGTTCCCGTAAGAAAACATTCGTCGGCGGTATAAATATTGTAACTTGTCATACGTTCTTCGCGCACGGACATTTTAAGCTTATTTTTTGCAAGCTCTATGACCGCATCTCTGGTAATTCCTATCAAGGCGCCTTCGGAAGACGGCGGCGTGAACAAAACGCCGTTTTTAACTATAAAAATATTGTCGCCTGTACATTCCGCGACATAACCTTCGGAATTAAGCATTATGGCTTCCATAACGCCTGCCCTTGTGGCTTCCATTTTTGCCATAATATTATTCAAATAATTCAAAGATTTCACATTCGGGCTTAACGCGTCCGGCCTTATCCTTCTGGTTGAAGCCGTTATGATCTCTCCGCCTTTTTCATAAAGCTCTTCGGGATAAAGGGTGATTTTATCGGCGATTATTATAATTGAAGGCGGTTCAGTGCATTTTTTTGGATCCAATCCCAAATCTCCGACTCCTCTTGTAACTATAAGCCTTATATATCCTTCAGTCAGTTTATTTGCAATAAGCGTTTTTATAAGAGCTTTTTCCATTTCGTTTTTTGTTATCGGAATAGTAAGATTAATAGCCCTTGCCGAATCCCAAAGCCTGTCCAAATGCTCTTTTAATCTGAATACTCTTCCGTTATAAGCTCTGATCCCTTCAAAAATTCCGTCTCCGTAAAGCAAACCGTGGTCAAACACCGAGACCTTCGCTTCTTCTTTTGAAACAAGTTTTCCGTCCAAATAAATCTTCATTTTAAACTCCCTTTTAACTGCAGAGCGGAGATTGAAGAGTGGAGATTTAGTTTTCGCTTTGCGAAAACACATTATCTTCACTTTTCACTCTTTAATCTCAACTCTTTCTTATATTATTTTCCCATCTGTCATTTTAATTTGTCTGTCGGCTTTTTCCGCCAATTCCTTATTATGCGTAACCAATATTAAAGTCGACTTTGCGTCGGCTGAAACCGAAAACAAAAGATTTTCAATCTCAAGACCCGTATGCCTGTCTAAATTTCCCGTGGGCTCGTCCGCGAAAATAATTTTCGGTTTATTTATTAAAGCTCTGGCCAGCGCCGCTCTCTGCTGCTCTCCGCCGGAAAGCTCATTTGGAAAATGATTTTTTCTGTGAGAAAGACCGACTTTTTCAAGTATCTCTTCGCCGTAACCCGATTTTTTATCTCTCTCAGCCCACACAGGCAGCAGCACATTCTCTAAAACCGTAAAATCCGCCAGCAGATAATGAAACTGAAACATAAAACCGATATTGTCTTTTCTCATTTTACACAGATAATTGTCGTCGGATCTGTAACAGTCGTTTCCGTCAATAAAAACCTGTCCGGACGTAGGTCTGTCCATAAGCCCCAAAGTGTGTATAAGCGTACTTTTGCCCGCTCCCGAAGGACCTGTAAAAGAAATTTTCTCCCCTGACTTTATGTCGAGATTTATGTCCTTTAAAACCTCAATGTCCGGAGAATCTTTTTTTTTATAGATTTTAATTAAATTAACGGCTTTTATTTCCATTGTTTTAAAGGCAGAGTGAAGATTTAAGAGTGGAGAGTGAAGATATTGAATTTCGGCCATGCCAAAATCTAATTATTTGGTTTTTGCTGCGCAAAAACACATTATTTTCACTTTTCACTCTTCACTTTTAACTCTGTCATTTTCCTTTTTATCCGTATCTTATCGCCTCAAGCGGGTCAAGTTTTGACACCTGATAAGCCGGATATATTCCGGCGAGCACCGTTATTACGAAAGCGCAGACGGCTACCGAAAATATGTCCCACGGTATTATCGCGATCGGCAGCTTGTCCACATAATAAATGCCTTGCGGAAGTTTAAATATTTCAAAATATTTTAATATAAGGCTTATGCCTGTCCCAAGCGCCAGCCCGAATACGGTCCCGAGAAATCCCACCACAAGGCCTTCGTAAAAGAAAATTTTTGCTATAGCCGCCTTAGAAAACCCTACCGCCGACATTATTCCTATTTCTTTTGATTTCTGTACGCTTAAAAGCAATAAGTTTGAGATAATATTAAACGCGGCGACAAGAATTATCAATCCCAGAATCAAAAACATCATTATCTTTTCAAGTTTAAGCGCCGAAAACAGATTTTTATTCATCTCTATCCAAGCTTTCACTCTGTAAGGATAAGTAAATTTTTTCTGTATTTCGGAAGCAATCAAAACCGCCTTATCAAAATCGCGCGTCTGTATGCTTATTCCGCTGACCTCGCCTTCCATGTTAAATATGCTCTGCGCATAAGGTAAATCTATAAAACCGAGAGAAGAGTCGAAATCATACATCCCCGAATGAAACAATGCCATGATTTTGAACTTATACATCTTCGGCATGCTGCCGAAATTAGACGGAAACATCAGAACTATTTCATCGCCGGCAGTTACGGAAATACTTTTGGCTATTTCGCTGCCGAGAATGATTTCACCGTCATTAAGGCCGTCAGAATCCATATCTGAAATCTGTATCTGTCCTGAAATGCCTACCATCGCGTCTTCATCTTTAAAGTTTACCGCTTTTACTATAAGTCCCGTTGAAGCCGCCGTGCCGACGCTTCTTATTATCCCCTGCCTGTAAATAAAAGGAGATGAAGCGATCACATTTTTATTTTCTTTCAGAGTCTCGATTATTTCTTTATAATCCGTAAACGCATTGCCGTCAATTTTGGTCATCATTATGTGCGGCTGTATACCCAAAATTTTATCTCTGATATCTTTTTGAAAACCGCTCATAACCGACAAAGTAATAACAAGCGCCGCAACACCCAAAGTTGTGCCGCCAACGGCTATAAGAGTGGTCAACAAAGCAAAAAATCCTTTTTTTCTTGCTTTTAAATATCTTATTGCTATAAAAAGTTCCGTNGGCATTGTCATTTTAGACACCCTTTTNAACTGCAATTACGAATTACGGNGNCTTCGTCCCAATTACGAATTACGAATAAAAGGCAAAAAATCCGTTTTGTCGTTGATTCGTAATTCGTAATTTGTAATTCGTAATTGCCTTTATTCCGGTCTCATTGCGGGAAACGTAATAACTTCGCGTATGGATTCAACTCCCGTTAAAATCATAACAAGTCTGTCAATTCCGATTCCAAGTCCGCCAGTAGGAGGAAGCCCCTGTTCAAGAGCCAAAACAAAATCCTCGTCATAAGGCATAACTTCGTCATCGCCTTTCTTTTTGGCTTCCATCTGCTCTTCAAACCTGAGCCTTTGCAATTCCGGATCGTTAAGCTCGGAATACGCGTTTCCTATCTCTATACCGTTTATATAAAGTTCAAACCTTTCGGCTATTTCCGGCTGATCAAATTTTACTTTTGACAAAGGCGAATAAACCGCAGGATAATCCATAACAAAAGTAGGGATTGTAAGATTGGGCACGACTTTTTCGTCAAAAAGCTGGTCGAGAATCTTTTTTTCAGTCGCATTTTTAGGCAAATCAAGGTTAAGATGTTTCACCTGTTCAAAAAGCTTTCCGCTTTCAACATAGGGAAGCAGCTCCAAACCGGTAAATTCCTTAATGAGGTCAAACATTTTTGCTCTTCTGAAATTCATATTAATTTTCGTGGAGCCGATTTTTTCCGCGGCGGTCTTGATCAAAGTTTCCGTTAGATCCATCATATCATTATAATCCGCATAAGCCTGATAAAGTTCCATCATGGTAAATTCCGGATTATGATTTCTGTCTATGCCTTCATTTCTGAAATTTCTTCCGATCTCAAACACTCTTTCCATACCGCCTACCACAAGCCTTTTCAGATAAAGTTCCGGAGCTATTCTCAAAAATAAATTTATATCCAAAGCCTTGTGATGCGTCACAAAAGGATTGGCATTAGCGCCGCCTGCAAGAGACTGCAAAACAGGCGTTTCAACTTCTATAAAACCAAGCTCTTCAAGTTTATGCCTTATTGCGGAAATTATCATGCTTCTTTTAACAAAAACGTCTTTGACCTCGGGATTTGCTATCAAATCAAGATATCTCTGTCTATACCTCGTTTCGGTATCTTTCAATCCGTGCCATTTTTCCGGCAGCGGTCTGAAAGCTTTTGTCAGCATTTCCCATTTTTCGACCATAATGCTTAATTCATTTGTTTTTGTCCTGAAAGGAGCGCCTTCGACTGAAATTATGTCCGACAAATCAACCGTATCTTTAAATAATTTGTATTGGTCTGCGCCGAGTTTGTCAGCGCGCACATAAATTTGTATTTTTGCCGAACCGTCGCGTATATCAAGAAAAGCCGCTTTGCCCATATTTCTGTAAGTCATAACTCTTCCGGCAGCTTTTACTGTTTTGCCTTCGGCCATCTGCTCTTTTTCCAAAGAAGCAAACTCATTTTGTACCGCGCCTATAGTTCTGTCAAATTTATACTGCGCGGGATAAGGATTGATCTTCATCGCCGCCAAATCTTTGGCTTTCTGTTTTCTCTGCATTATTATTTGTTCTATGGGAGCGGCATTTTGTTCCGCAGTTTGTTCTTTCCGGTTCTCTTGCATTTTAATTCTCGCCTTTCAGAGTAAAATACCCTGCAAAATTTTGAGTAAGATGATATCATTTTTTGAGCGTACAGTCAAAACATATAAGAATTATTTTGGCATATAAAATCAATCATTTTTTAAAAATATCCAAAACAAAAAAACTCACGCGTTAACAAATGCGCCGCGTCTCTGTAAATTTGCTATAATAAACGAAAGGCAAAGATATATCATTGCCGTTAAAAAAGGAGTTTTTCATGGACAAAAAAGAAATTTTTGAGATTTTGAATTCAAATTTGAGTTTTTATCTTGCGACAGCCGAAGGAAACCAGCCCAGAGTGCGCGCGATGATGCTTTATAAAGCCGATGAAAACGGCATTGTTTTTCACACAAGCAGCATAAAAGACGTGCGCGCGCAGATACAGTCAAATCCTAATGCCGAAATGTGCTTTTTTGACCCGAACAAAGGAATCCAAGTCAGAGTCAGCGGTAAACTTGAAGAAATAACCGATACAAAATATAAGGACGAAATACTTGAACATCCTACAAGAGAATTTTTAAGAAATATGAAAGCGCGCGGCGTTTTTAAGGATTTTTACGAAGAGATCAAAGTTTTCTCTCTTAAAAACGGCACAGCTGTCGCATGGACTTTTGACTCAAATTTTGCGCCTAAAGAAAAAATATCTTTGTAAAACGGAGAAAATATGAAATTAAAATTCACTGCCGCATTGTTGTGCGCTGTTTTTCTTTTCTCGGGATGTATCGCGGCAAAACAGCAGCCGCAGAAAGAAGAAAAAAAAGAAGAACCAAAAGAAGTTTACAGCCTTCCCGACGGTTCCGTATTAAACGTTAAGCTTGCAGATAATGATTTAAGGCTTGTTGTCGTAAATTCCCCCAAAGCCAAAGCCGAAGGATTGTCAAATAAAGACGAAATACCGGAAGACGGGATGATTTTTTTCTTTTATGAAACCGACATTCTTTCATTTTGGATGAAAGATATGAGATTTCCCATTGATATCATATGGATATCCGGAGATACGGTCGTCGGAATAGAAAAAAACGTGCCTATACCGGAGCCGGGTACAAAAATTACCGATTTACCCGTGTACAAATCAAACGAAAAAGCCGATACGGTAATTGAACTTACGGCAGGAGCAGCCGAAAAATTAAATATATTTCCGGGAAGCGCGCTGGAAATACAAAGATGAAAATTTTTAACGGCCTTATGAACGATAAATGAAGATGTTATAATAAAAAAGAGTGCAGAGTTAAAAGTGAAAAGTGAAGATAATGTGTTTTCGCAAAGCGAAAATTAATTAATAGGTTTCAGCAGGGACTTTGTCCCTGCTGAAACACAATATCTCCACTCTGCCGTTAAAAGGGAGAATAAAATGATCGAAAAATTGAAAGAAGATTTGAAAACTTACATGCGCGCCAAAGACATGATAAGTTTAAACGCCGTAAGAGGCATACTTAACGAGATCAATATCAGGGAAATGAAAAATATCAAAATAAATGACGAAGAGATATTAAAAGTTCTCAGAAGCGAGATAAAAAAGAGAAAGGAATCCATAGAAAACTTTGAAAAAGCGGCAAGGCAGGACCTGATCGATAAAGAACAAAAAGAAATAAAAGTTATAGAACAATATCTTCCTGCGGAGATGTCCGAAGAAGCGCTTTTGGAAAAAGTAAAAGAAGCTGTTGGCGCGTCAGCGGATAAAAGTTTCGGAGCCGCCATGAAAGCCGCAATAACCGCCGTAAACGGGCAAGCCGACGGAAAAAGAATATCCGCCGCGGTAAAAAAAGTTCTGGAAAACAGTTAACCCCAAAATTGCCATTAGGTTTTTAAATAGCAATTTTTAGCCTCTAAAAACTTTTTGTTTAAAAAGATTCATTGAAATGTTTGTCTGCCGAATACGAACTTCTTACATATCTGCCGCAGACAACTGTTTTTATGCCGGCAGAAACGGCAAAATTTTTTATGGTTTCAAACTCTTGCGGGGCGTATTCTTTTATTACGGGATAATGCCGTTTTGTTGGAGGTAAATATTGTCCGACAGTTAAAATATCCGCTCCGGTTTCACGTATATCGCGTATTGTCCGCAATATGTCTTCTCCGCTTTCCCCTAATCCAAGCATGATACCTGTTTTAACTTTAAATGTTTTGCTTTTTGCATATTTTAAAACATTAAGCGAACGGTTATAATCAGCGCCTTGTCTGACTTTATCATATAAAGGCATCGCTGTTTCCATATTGTGCGAAAAAACATCGGGCTTTACGCGTAAAACAATATCCAAGGAACTTCGTTCCCCTTTAAAATCAGGCGTAAGAACTTCAATTTTTGTCCCGGGATTTAATTTCCTTATTTCTTTGACGGTATCTGCAAAGTGTCTTGCCCCGCCGTCGGGAAGGTCATCCCTTGTTACGGAAGTTATAACGCTGTAATCAAGTCCGAGTTCTTTTACCGCGTTTGCTATGCGTTTGGGTTCGTCTATATCGACATTCTCGGGTTTTTGCTTGTCTATACCGCAAAATTTGCACCCGCGCGTACAGTTTTTTCCAAGTATGAGAAATGTCGCAGTGCGTTTTTTAAAACATTCGCCTATATTCGGGCATTTCGCGCTTTGGCAGACGGTATTCAAACCTTGCGCGCGAAAATTCTTTTTTAATTCCAATATATCGGCTATGGTTATTTTTTTCTTTTCAAGTTTCATTTTTTATTACATCCTTCGATTACATTCCGTACCATTCAATTTTTTTGCGGCTGCAGCGTGTCATGAGAAAGAAGCCTGTCCCCAAATGTCTTAATCGGAGAAAGAAATCCGCAGCGGCAAAAGTGGATTGCTTCGCCCTTACATGGCCCGCAATGACGGCGAAAAAGCCGTTGCCTCGTCTATTTTATCTATTATCTATTCTCTATTATCTGCCGTTAAAACTGTATCGTCAATTTAGAAACAAAAACAAGATCCGTATAATTCAGATCGGAATTATACGTATATTCAAATCTGTCGTATGCAGCGCCAAGGGTAAGCCTGAAATATTTTGAGATTTCATAGTCTGCGCTCAAATCCGCGCCGTAATTCATATTATTATCGGTTTCGGCATTAGCTTCGGATTCCTGCGTTATGTATTTTAAATTCGATAAAAATATTATTCTGTTTTTCAGAGGAATAATTTTGTTAATGATCGGTATTTTTATGCCGGCCGGAAATGTCAGATCCGAATTGATCTGCATCAAATAACTGTTTCTGATAACCTGACTTGAATATTTGCCGTCCGCATTTGTTCTCCACATGTCTTCGTTTTCATAGCGCAGGCTGAATCTCCATTTACTCCAGTCAAACGCGCCTTGTCCTGCAATTTTTCTGGCAAGGCCTTCGGATAAAGTTTTATCCGTCTCATAATCATTCTCGTTTGTATCCGTGTTTTCCAATGAAAAATATAAATCCAGATTTTTTAATAATTTGCATCTGTAATCAAACCCGTACGTAATGTCTTCGGCTCTTGAAATGCCGTAAGCCGTGGTGTCTTTATTATGATATTTAAAATTAAGCTGAGTATCGCTCATCCATGAGATTTTTCCGAAAAATCTTTCAATCCCGGACATCCCTATAAGAAGTTCCGGCCAAATGCGCGTGTATACGTCCTTTGTTGTGCCAGTTATATAAGAGTTTTCGCTGCCTTCCGTATAAGTGAAGTTGGCGGTCAGCGTATTAAACGGAGAAAAAGCGCCTTTAAAATTAAACGCTTCAAACGGCATATATCTTCCGTTTATACGGATGTCGTCCCTGTTCAATATATTCTTTACCATATACGAACTTGACGAATAAGAAGGCAGTATCTCCAACAGATTGTTATTTCTTATCCATAATTTGTCAGAGCCAAAACCCGTAGACTGAAAATTTTTATCAACATTATCGTAAGAGTCCGAATCCTGAAGCCTGTAATATGCCGAAAAAGTCAGGCTCTTTAGATACGCGGACGGCGCTATGTCATAAGCGTTTAAATTCCATGATATTTCCCCTAAGCCGTTTCTCTCCACATATTTTTTTTGTCCGGGAATGATCATGTTTGCGGGATCAGCGGTAACATTATAATTTTCTCTCGTGTTTATGCTGTACGTAAAAGTCGGGCTGAACCAGCTGACAATGCCGAGGACAAGGCTCGCCCCGATAGTCTGGTTAAGAGTTTTATCATACTCTATTTCCTCGGAAAAATCGCGGTTTTTTTCTTTCACTTTATCAACCAAATATGAAGGCGAAAACAATATTCCTTTTGAAAATTTAAACGGAAGCTTTACCGAAAACATTTCCGTCTGTTCCAAAGTGTGGTATTCGGAAATATCCAGATATTTTTGGAAAGTATCAAGCCCTAAAAACGAATCCGAATCCGCGATCGGAGAAGACGGATATACTTTATAATACGAATTTATCATCTGCGTGTTTGCCGTTACGTTTGTAGGCAAAAGCGGAAACGTCAAAGGATTATTGTAAACAAGGCTTCCGGAAATAACCTCCCTGTCCTCAAGCTGCTCTATATCTGACGCGTTTATGACGGACCTGGAATACTGCACCGCTAGTTTCGGAAAATCAACGCCCAGATCAAGCGACGTTTCCGCAGATCCCGAATATGTTACCACCATGCCTTCCTCGTTGATTGAAACAAGGTTCGAATTATTGTTTATTACGTCCGGCGTGATTGTCCTTGTTTTAGACAGATTTGCCCTCAAAGGAAGCAGCGTAAACGTATTGGTTTTATAACCGTCAAACGTTATATAAGCGCTGTCTTCAAGATAATCCCTGTTATAAACGCCAGCGGTAATAGTCTGAAAATCCCTGTTGATTGACTTTCTGTCCGCTCCTAACGTTATCGCGCCTATCGATCTTGTCCCGTTCCAGCGGATGTTCCCGCCCGCTCTCCACGCGGTACCGTCGATCGTCTTGCTTCCCATAACGTGTATTTCGTTAAACCAGATCTCGCCAGAAGTCAAAGCCATTGCCGGCATAACTCCCACCGTAATTTGCGCGATTTTTTCCAGAGACGGAGTTCCTGAAGAGCTTACTGCTGCGTACGGGTCGGACGTTTTCCATGTTACCGCTCTTCCGCTGCCCGGCTGTTCAATTTTTACAAGCTTCCATCTTCCCATATCCGCGGCGGTAAGCGTAAGTCTGTATTCAAAATAGTTGTCGTCATTTCCGCCGGCTCTGAAAACCACCTGGTCTCCCGGATTCGCGTTTTTAGGATAAACAAAAAATCTTATGCTGTCGTATTTGGAAAGGTCAAGTTTTTCTCCGGCATAAACGGATCTAGCGGTGATCGTTGACGCGTATTGAAGATTCAGCGCGCGTTCGTCTTTTTTTGTCGAGTTGTCCGTATCGTATAGATCCTGATAATACGAGTTGCTTAAAAGCGAAACGTAACTCGGATCGGAAACTCCTATTGACGATACGCTGTTCAACGAATTAGTATCCGACTTTTCCCATTTATTTCCCACTATTGAAACTTTCCCTATAACGATTTTTCCCGACTGTCCTGCGCCGTTTCTGATAATTCTCAAACGAAGCATTCTTATATTCTGCCAATCTCCCGGAGCGGACATATCCAGCGGGATTTGAAATCTTTTCCATCCCGTCCAATTGACAGAATTGCGGGCAATGCCGTTCTCATCATACATGACGGCGCCCGTGCTTAAATCCACGCCTCCGGCAACAGCTTCAAAAGTATCGAGAATTCCGTTTCCGTTCAAATCTTCGGTATCAAGCCTTCCGTTATGCGCGCCTATATAAGAAATTGTACCGTCTATATTATGGAACGGCTGCCCCGTATCTTCCCACGGGCTTAATATTCCGTTATTATCCTTGTCTTCGGTATCAAGCATTCCGTTTCCGTCGGCGTCTTCGTTTATGCTTGACGCGTAATCAATGGCGAGCTGCGCGCCCTGCCCGTCGCCGCGTATCCAGATTTCCATATAAAGTTTCTTTGAAAAATCGTATCCGGAAACGGAAAGCTTTTGCCCCATCGCTATTTGCGAACGCGTCGTCACGTCATAATCCACTTCCAAAACAAGCTGTTTTTGTCCGTCCGATATCTCCAGTTCCGGGCTTATGTCGCGTATATTGACATTATAACTTTTCCACGACAATTCCCGCAGATTCCTTTGCGTTGCAGGAGATTTGTCCGCCGCATGAAACCAGTTATCGTCAATAAGACTCGCCGTATCCTCATATATGGAGCTGTCCATAGAATCTATCAATGCTTTGCCGGAAGTATTATCATTCTGGGAACTTACCGCGTATTCCGCGGAGGCGTTTACCGTCATATTAAGCGCGTCTATTTTTAAGTCCGTCACTTTAACGTCGCCTTCCGTAACCATAAGGCTTGTCGGAACGCTTCTGATGTCCGGAAGAACGGTACCCTTTGCCGTGAAATCATACAGAAAACTTCCGCCTGCGCTTATATTGTTTGTAAGGTTCCAATTCGCCCTGGCTCCTATCAGCGTTGATTCCGCTTCCGAACCGAACATAGAATAATCATAAGAAATGTCGATCACGGATGTCGGCAGTACAAGAGCCTCGTTTATGATCGTCAAAATACCCAAATCATAATCAATTATATAATCTGCGTTCGCGGTCAATTTTCTGCCGTCAATGACGACATTTTCAGACTGAGGAACTATTCCCGGCCTTAAAGAGAGGATTTTAACGGTATATTGGAATTCCGTGACGAAATTATATCTGTGATTATTTAAAGTATATAAATCGTCGGCTAGCGGCTGGCCGTCGACCGGAACAAGATTAAAAACGCCGTTTTCAAAGTCCACGTTGATAGTTGAAGGATATGAAGGAACGGATTTACCGCCAGGATTGATAGAGGAAGGCGTATCTCCGTTTAAATCTTTCACTTCAAGAATAAAGTTTCCTCTTCCGTTATCGCGTATTATTTTCAGAGCTCCGAGATTATAGTAAGTTTTCAGCTCCATCGAATGCCCTGTGGAAACATCATCGGTATTGTTTGCGTCTTTGATGATCAAAGGCAGTCCGGCACTTCCCGCGCTGAGCCATGTATTGTCTATATACTGGTAATCCACCGCCACGACATAATTGCCGGCCAGCTGGTTTCTGAATGAAATTATTCCGGTGTTATAGTCGATCGTATAATCCTGCCCCGGCACAAGAAGCACAAAATTTCCCCTGTACTCGCCAGACGGAGGAACGGGATTTCTTAAATAATTAAGCGCCGTATTTGTGGTAATTGAAATATTTAAACTCGGATCTATTCTCTGGTAATCAAGATAAACTTTTGCGGTTCCGGCTTTTATCGCGGGAGCCAAAGGATTGTTCGGATCTTTCATGGAATAATATTTCAGCCTTATGTACGACGTATCGGATATGGTTTTTCTTTCGAGCTGCGTATTGCCTTCAAAACGTTTCATTTCGGAAGCGCCTTTTGTTTTACTGAAAAAAGCGTCAAATGTAAAATTTTTATATTTTGTATCTACTTTAAGCCCGAACAGCTCTTTGGAATATCCGGTAAATTCCGTCGTAGGCATGGAAACCGAAATATCCCCGAACGCCGCCTGCTGTATAAACTCGTCAGGTTCCCCGTTATACACAAGAGAAATATCTTTTTTATCCACAGTGTCGTCGTAATCGACATTGATGTCGAGCCTGTTGCCGACCCTTCCGAGGATCCTCATCTGCAGTTCCTGCTCCATATTGAGAGAAGACGTATTTTTTCTTTTTCCGTCTTCTTCTTTATCGTACATCCTCGCGCTGTATTCGACGCCGATAAGTTTTCTTCCGGAAAGAGACAGCTGCGTCTCAAAAGGCAGTTCTGTAATAATGCCGGGCGGAAGCGCTTCTGGCGCGGGTCTGGATACGTCGGCCGCGGTATCAGCAGGTTTTTCAGTTTTTACTTTTTGCCATTTTTCCGGAGAGTAGCCGAGATTATTAAACGTATTTACGCCGAGAAATTCAAGAATTTCTTTTCCCGCCAATTCCTGAGCCGATACGGGAAGAGCCCAATCGTCAAAATCCGGAATTTCAGCGTCTGCCGCAAAGGGTTCTGTGTTTTGAATATCGGAAAATTTGCCGGTATAATCGTCAAACTGCCGGTATATTTCGTCTTTTTCGTCGATTAATGTGTATTTTTTTTTTGCAGGTTTATAATCAGCCGAGCAAACGGCGGAGAAATATAAAAAAATTATAGGTAATAATACTTTTAGTATTTTCATTTTTTTAACGGCAAAGCGAAGATTAAAGACAGGTAATAGGCAACAGGTAATAAGTTAACGGCAAAGGCCGGAACAAAAAACCTGTTGCCTGTTTTACCTTTTACCTGCTACATATTACCTATCGTACACTATCTGTAATATTGTATTAAATTCTTATTCATTTTTCCATAATTTTTTGATATAATTTTTTGTAAATTTATGATAAAAAAACTGCACTTGTACATTATAAAGGAATTCCGCGGTTCATTTTTTTTTGGATTGGCGGTTTTTTCTATGCTTCTCCTTTTGGATCAGGTTTTCCAGCTTGTAGACCTTTTTCTTTCAAAAGGCGTCGCTCTGTGGATTGTCATTAAACTTTTTATCTTTATACTGCCTAATATCCTTTCGCTTGCCATCCCAATGGCCGTACTTTTTGGCGTTTTATTAGCTTACGGAAGGCTTTCCGAGGATAATGAGATAACGGCCATGAAAGCTACCGGCGCAGATTATAAAACTTTATCCGCGCCAATAATAGTTTTTGTGGCTTTAATATCGGTTTTTCTTATATTTTTCAATCACTTTTGGTCGCCTTCAATGCACGGCAATTTCCGCAATTTGTTTGAGGAAATTATAATGAAACGCCCGCTGGTAAAATTTGACGAAAAAAGCATAGTCAAACTCGGAGAATACCAGATTTACGCTAACAAAGTTAACAGCATAGACAATACGATGTCGGGAGTAAACATCTATAAATTTGAACAGGAAAATAAAAACTCTCCCGTTCATCAGCAGACTCAAAAACAGAACGATTCAAATAATCCTTTGCAGGAACAGGGAACGTGGCGTATAGCCGCGTCGTCGGCTTCGGTAAAAGTTTTTGCCAACGGAATTCAAATGAAACTGTATAACGGATATTGGCAAAGGGCTAATCCGTCCGATATAAAAAACATGATTCATGCGACTTTTAAAACATACACTTTTTTTATTCCCTTGGCCGAAGCCAGAAAAGCGAACAATACTACCGTGCAGCAGTTATCCTCAGCTGAAATACTTAAAACGATCAAGCAATATAAAGGGCAAAACCTGCCTTATGCGGTTTATTCTATAGAATTTTGGCTGAGATGGATTTTTGCTATAGCGCCGATAGCTTTTGTTTTAGTTGCGATACCTATAGGAATCATGTCGGGAAAAGGCGGTAAAACTATAGGTTTTGGAATGAGCCTCGGCGTAATACTGTTTTACTATATGCTTTTGATTATCGCAATGAATGTAGGAGAAAAAGGATATGTCGATCCTAAATATATAATGTGGCTTCCCAATGCGGCAGTTTCCGCAGCAGGAATATTTTTATTTATGAAAATGGTCAAAAAGTGACAAAAGCAGGCCTTAATTCCTTTTTTTGTCATCCTCGAATGCCTTAATCGGGGATCCAAAGCAAGGCATAAATTTAATCTTTATGGATCAGATTTTCAGTCACAATAATAACGGAACTTAAAAAACAATGAAAAAGATTTACCTTTACGTAAGCAAAAAATTTCTTACAATATTCATATTCACGGCTTTTGCTTTCGGTTTTATAGTGCTGATATCCGAACTCTTCAGAGAACTCGGTTTTTACATGGAGTATAAAACGCCTTTTTTTATAATTGTACAGCACCTTCTTTCAAATATCCCGTGGTGGATAATTCAGGTGCTTCCGGTGGCCACTCTTCTCGCGCTTCTTTTTTCTCTCGGAGATCTTGCCAAAAAAAATGAAATAACCGCAATGAAAGCAGCCGGCATAAACATGTGGCGGATAATTTCGCTGTTTATGCTGCTGGGTTTTTTGATAGGGGGCGCCGATCTTGCCGCCAGAGAACTTATTGTTCCGCAAACTACGGAATTTAACGAGAGAATAAAAAAAGAGAAAATTAAAAAAGAAGAAATAAAAGTTCAAACTCAGTTTAAAAACCTTATAGTTTCCCTCCCTGACAACACAAGGATGACCGTAGGAGAGATGGACGCGAAAGCCAAAATCATGAAAGATATCATCATTGAAAAATACAATGAAGATTTTTATATCGAAAGGCTTGTATTGGCGGCGGAAGGCGTTTGGGAAAATGAAACATGGATTTTAAAAAACGGGGTTGTCAGAGATTTTGACGCTGATTTCTGGGATGAAGCGTATTTCAAAGAATATAATTCTAAAATTCGTCTTAAACCGAACGATTTTGCATTTAGGAAGATGCGTTATGAAACCATGAATACTTATTATTTCCAAAAATATATCAATCAGATGCGGATGTTTGGTAAAACTGCGCTGAAAGAAAGAATAGGTCTTAATATACGTTATGCTTCGGTGTTTTGCCATCTGATAGTGATGATGATAGGAATTCCTTTTGCTCTGGGAATAGGCCCGAGATTCGGAAAAATTTTGAGTTTCACCATGGCTTTGGCCGCGTCTTTCGCATACTGGGGCGTACAGGCAATCACGCAATCACTCGGAGAAAACTCCATTCTCACGCCTTTCATGTCGGCATGGCTGCCGAACTTCATATTTTTAGCAATAGGAATAGTTTTACTTGCCCGCGTTAAAAAATAACAATAACGGCAACTACAAAGTGAAAAGTGGAGAGTGAAGATATTGTGTTTCACTTTGCCGTTTGTTGTTTACCTGTCTACCGTCATTCCCGAAGGCGTAGTAATACTTTCCAACGTGGCAAAGACCGAGTATGAATCCGGCAATTGAAGCTCGCCGTCTAAAGGCACCTGGCAAAACTTCTTTCCGAACGATTCCAGAGGAACATCCAATTTGTAGAAAATACCGTCTATTGTTTCAGAGTCATTAAGCGTCCTTATCGTTATTTTAAAAGAGATGGACGATATATAATATTTTGAATCGTTATTTATGACAAATCCTATATAACTGTTGTTGTTTGCCGTCGTAAATCTGGTGTTTTGAAGTTTTATTCCTTCAAGGTCATTATTTTCTTCAGGATATTCGGCGTATTCCTGATCGGTATCGCTTTGCAGCATTGACGAGTCGGGAATGAGCTTGTCGTTTTCATATGAATAGGTATTGTAATAATAATTATTATTATAAACGTTTGTTCCCGTATAGAAAGGATTATAATAATGCGAATAAAAAGGGCTGTAGTAATATGAGTGATAATAATATCTGTCGGGATAATAGTAACGGTAGTAAGGGTAAGAATACGACCTGAATGTTACGGAACCGAACGGAAACAATAAAAATCCTATGGCGGAACGTATCGTCAAAGGCGCGTTATAATGAGAGTTGTACGGCTTGTAATAACGGTACGTAATATTTGATTGCTGGGAATAAGATGCGCGGTATGCAGCGCTTCTTAACGGGTTGTAATTTCTTACGGAGCCGCGCGATCCGTAATTGGCAGTTATAAAATTACGGTTACCCGTTCTGGTTCTATTGTCATTTTTGACAATTGCGCTATTATTCACGGAAGCAGAGATTAACGAATTTGATGTCGGGCGATTTGATTTTATGGCATTTTGCGCCGATCTGTTATTGTTGATATTTACAGTCTGCCTGTTATCAGACCTTAAAACGGGTCTGTTTTGCACTGATTGTCTGTTGATATTTGATATGCTATTGCCGGCAGGCCTTTTTTGCTCAGATTGCCTGTTGACGTTTGACGCAGCATTTCTATTTGAACTTTTTGGCTGAACTTTCGGCTGAGACTGTAGCTGGGGTCTGGACGGAGCAGGAGCTCTTTCCGGCTGTCTAACCGGAGCCGGACGGGCAGGCTGTTCCTTTCTTGTATCGCTTTGGCGCGCCGAAAAATTGCCGGTTTTTGTTCTTTCGGAGTTTGATAAACGATTACCGGGACCTCTGTTTGATTTCCTGTCTTGCGCTAAAGAGGATGAAACCGTAAAAAACAGGCATAAAGCCAAAATTACTATTTTTTTCATAATATGCCTCCGTCAATTATTATATAATGATAACGTGAAAAAACATAGATTTATTGCAAGGCAAGTAAAAAGTAATAAGTAAAAGGTTAACGACTATTACCTGCCCTAATGTTTAAAATGCCTCATTCCGGAAGCAACCATAGCGATTCCGTTTTCGTCTGCGGCATTTATTGAATCTTGATCTTTGATCGAGCCCCCGGGCTGTATTATCGCCGTAACTCCTGCTTTTGCCGATGTTTCAACAACATCAGGGAATGGGAAAAATGCGTCCGAAGCCAAAACAAGGCTGTTTGCTTTTTCGTCGATTGCCATGACGGTTTCTTTCATTTTTTTAAGAGCTATCTGCAGAGAATCTATTCTGCTCATCTGCCCTGCGCCAATACCTGCCGTTTGTCTGCCTCTTACAAGAATTATAGCATTAGATTTAACATGTTTACAGACTTTCCACGCGAAATCCAAAGCTTCGCTTTCTTCTTTTGTAGGCTGGCGCTTTGTCATATTTTTAATTTCCAAAGAAAGTCCATTGTCCCTGTCTTGAACCAGCATACCCGAAGACATCATTCTGTATTCCAGAGCGTTTTGCTCTTCTTTATAAGGTATTTCCTGTATCAAAAGCCTGATATTTTTTTTCTGTTTGAGAATATCCAAAGCGGTTTTTGAATAGTCGGGCGCTATTATACACTCAACAAAAAGTTTTGCCAGTTCCTGCGCAGTATCTTCTTCAACGGTCTTATTAAAAGCTATTATCCCTCCGAAAGCGCTTGCAGGGTCGCAGGACAAAGCTTTTAAATAAGCGTCTTTTATATTTCCCCCTTCGGCGCAGCCGCAGGGATTATTGTGTTTTATAATCGCGCAGGCGGGTTTTTCAAATTCGTGCACAAGCCTCCACGCAGCTTCTAAATCAAGATAATTGTTATAAGAAAGCTCTTTGCCGTGAAGCTGTTTTGCGGATATTACCGCTGGTTTATTTTGTTCGGTTCCGTTTCCGTACAAAGCCGCTTCCTGATGAGGATTTTCCCCATACCTTAATCCCGACAATTTTTTTAAAGGTATGGCAGCCTGCGACGGAAATTTTTCATAAGTCAGATAATTTGAAATCAAAGAGTCATAATAAGCCGTGTGGCGGAAAGCTTTTGCCGCGAGGTTAAGCTTGAATTCATTGTTGACGGACTTATTCTTTAAATTTTCAATTACAGCCGCATAATCTGAAGAATCACAAATAACCATAACGTCGTTAAAGTTCTTTGCGGCAGCTCTAAGCAAAGCCACTCCGCCGATATCTATATTTTCAATAACGTCCTGATTTATTTTTTTATTTTCAGATTTAGGTATTTTATTTATGGTTTCTTCAAAAGGATAAAGGTTTACCGCAACTATGTCTATGGCGCCGATTTCATGCTTTTTAAGCTGGTTTTGATGGTCTGCATTATCCCTTACGGCTAAAATCCCGCCGTGTATTTTAGGATTTAAAGTTTTAACTCTCCCGTCAAGAATTTCCGGAAATCCCGTAACTTCCGATATTTCCCTGCATTCAATTTTATTGTCTTTTAAAGTTTTCGCAGTCCCTCCGCTGGAAATAATGTCCCAACCCAAAGATTTTAACTCTTTCGCAAATTCCACAATACCTGTTTTGTTAGAAACACTCAGTAATGCCGTAGGCATAACAAATTCTCCTGTTTTTTATTTTTGTATGAATATTATATCAAATGTTTGAATTTATATACTTCTAAAGCCCTTGACTACAACCGCTTTCTCTCTTTCTTCATAACCCCGCTTATTTTTAAAATATATCCCACATTACGGATTTATTTCAATTTTCCGCTTTGCGGTAAATCCTTCGCAACTGACAACTATTTCTGCGGTTCCCGAACCGTGACAAATAAGCGTTGATGTGTTTCCGTTTGCATTTGAGAAATACGCTTTTGTTTCGTCTAAACTAGTCCATGTTGCAACTCTATTAATGCTGTTCATATAGTTTTTATCTATCATTATAACTCTCAGATTTATTCGTTCGTTGCGGGTGCATTTGACAACGCCTTCCATCTCCTCATAAGCCTGATTGGTCCATATGAAAGCGCCTTCTCTGGGATCATCGGAGTTATTATACATGACATACATATACAGATAATTTCCTATTCCGGGATAAGGGATCGGTCTGAAAATATTCTCTTTCAGACTGTATTCAATTGAACATGTCATTCCTTTAACATCTACTGTGATAGTTGCTTTTTCAGTTGAGCCATCCCAAATAAGCTGGCGCTTTCCGTTTCCGTAATCCCCCATAAATTCAGCTGCTCCCTCTGGATCGATTGACCATATGGCGTCGCTTGTATCATAACCGTCAATTGTTTGTAAATTTGAATCCCTGACAACTGGATAAATAAACACAGTCGCCGGAGTATCCCACGTGTTAGGACCGCTTATAGACATGCCGATTGTAAGAGATTTGCTGTTGTTTTTCTTGACCTTGTCATTATTTCCGCAGCCGTTAAAAAAAATAGCTAAACACAGTACAAGCAAAGACAAAATAATTTTTTTCATTTTAACCTTCACCTTTATAATTTCTCAAAGCTTTAGATATATCTTCCGAAGTAAAACCTCTTCTTAAAAAAAAGGAAGCTATGCGGCGGAGTTCATTTTTATCTTTTGGGTTGAAATCTTTGAACTTGCGTTTTATTGTTTCTATGATCTGCTCGCACGGTTCGGCTTCGGATTTTAGGGAATCCAAAGCTTTGGTTATTAAATCTTTTGATATGCCTTTTTCTTCAAGAGCCTGTTTTATTGCATATTCCCCTTTACTTTTTTCAGACAAATATTTTGCATAGGCCAATGCGTATTTTTCGTCGTTTATGTATCCTAACTCGGTAAGCCTTGAAACTGCGGATTTTATATTTTCAGCTTCGTAACCTTTAAGAAGCAATTTGTCAGATAATGATTTTACGCTGTAAGAACGCTTTGAAACAAGCGTCAAAGCGTCAAAAACCACTCTGTAAGTTTTGTCCGCGGATAGCATTTCACGATAAATACTTTCCGGTATCTCAACGCCTTGGTTAATCCCGAATTTTACTACAATGTCGGCAGAAAGCAAAATATTTTCGCCATTGTCGAAAAATACTTTGAAAGTATCTTTTTTAGTATGAATTTTTTCAAGTTTTGTGATTTTCATAGAGAGAGTCAATTACAAATCAACGACACAAAGGCAATTACAAATTAAAAATTACAAATTATAAATCAACGGCAAAAAAGGCAATTACAAATTACAAATCAATGACACAAAGGCAATTACAAATTAAAAATTACAAATTACAAATCAATGACGCAAAGGCAATTACAAATTAAAAATTACAAATTACAAATCAATGACGCAAAGGCAATTACAAATTAAAAATTACAAATTACAAATCAATGACACAAAGGGCAATTACAAATTACAAATCAACGACACAAAGGCAATTACAAATTACAAATCAATGACACAAAGGGCAATTACAAATTACAAATCAACGGTGAGAAATGGTAATTATAGAATCTTTTTCTTCATTGTTATTTGTATTTTGCTTAAAATTTTGCATATTTCGTTTGCTTCGCTGAGAAAACGCTCGCTTTGTTGCTTTGCTAAGTATTCTGTTGCATATAAAAGTTTAATCCAATATTTGGTTTCTCTTGCTTCTTTATATGCAATTGCAATTTTAGCATAAAAATCTTTAGATGACTGCCCGCCGATAGCTTCCTCAATGTTTGCCCCGACAGATGTTCCGCTTCGCAGTAATTGTTTAGATAAAATAAACTCTTTTTTGTCATCGCGGAGACATTTGCACAATTTTGTAATTTTCACCGCAAAATCAAACGATTTTTCTTGAATCACATTACTTACTTTCATATTAACATCACCCTTTTTCCCATTGATTTGTAATTGCCCTTTTTGCCGTTGATTTGTAATTTGTAATTTTTAATTTGTAATTGCCTTTGTGTCATTGATTTGTAATTTTTAATTTGTAATTTGTAATTGCCTTTGTGTCGTTGATTTGTAATTTTTAATTTGTAATTTGTAATTAAATCAGTAGTTTATTAACTCATATTCTCTCGTCCCCAACCCGATTTTTTCAGCATATTCCAGCTGTATTTCGGGATTTACGTCCGGGTGTATTTTTTTGAAGAAGTTTTTGCCGTAGGCTTTGTTTACAAGGTCATAGCTTGCTTGGTCGACCGCTACGGGATCTGTTCCGGCAACTATTCCTACGTCTTGCATTAAAGGCGGGTTTTTTAAAAAACCGAAGCAATCGCAGTCTTTGCTTATGTGGTTTAAGAAATTTATATAGGAGGCTTTTTTGTTTTTCAGAACTCCTGCCGCGTATTCGACTATTTTTCTTTGAACGACTTTAGGGTCCTCGTCCCAGTTAAGCCCGAAAACGCCGAAAGCGCAGGAGACTATGCATTGTCCGCAGCCGGCGCATTTGGTTCTGTCCATAACGACAACCCCCTCCTTAATCCTCTCCCTCGTCAGGGCAGGGTGGGAGCGGCTTGTTATAGATAGAGCATTTTGATAACAGTTTTTAACGCAGGTGCCGCAGGCTGTGCATTTTGAAGCTTTTACGGAAGGTTTTGCGGAATTATGCATTGCGTATTTTCCTTCTTTGCTTGCGCAGCCCATGCCGACATTTTTTAAAGCTCCGCCGAATCCCGTGACTTCGTGGCCTTTAAAATGGTTCATAAAAATAAAACTATCGCTTTGGACTATGTCCCTTCCGACTGAAACGGTTTTAAAATGTTTTAAATTTACTTCAACGTCTTGTTTATTGTTTCCTCTTAAACCGTCGCCGATTATTACCGGACATCCGCAGGCTTCAATTGTAAAACCGTGTTTATTTGCAATTAAAAGGTGATGATAAGCGTCGGAACGTTTTCCTGCATAAATAGTGGAAGAGTCCGTTAAAAACGGGAAAGCCGTTTTTTCTCTGGCGATTTTTACTACCGGAGCGACATATTCCGGTTTGATATAACCTTGATTCCCGTCTTCTCCGAAATGTATTTTAATAGCTAAAAAATTCCTCGCTTTTACATGATTAAAAACTTTCGCGGCTTTTAAAAACTTAGGCAGCTCTTCCCGCCTTTCCCAAGGCAAAAAATAGACTTTATTTGACATAATATTTTCTCCTATATATGAGTTTCCGATATTATACAAAAAAATAAAAGTTGATGTTTTAAAGTTTAGAAGCTCAAGCGGCTGACCGATTGAATAAATATGATTTTTATATTACAATAAAAAATTATGTTAAATATGTTAAAGAATTTTATTCAAAAAAATTCCAATTTTTCTGCTTTTTCCGCTTTGGCCTTTATCGTTTTTTTTGTTTACGGTAAAAGCTTATTTTTTAATTTTACCGGATTTGATGATATTGAACTGTTGAGAGTTGCCGGGATTAAAGCCGGAAATAAAAGGATTACACTTTGATTCTGCTGCTTATAATTGCCGGGATTATATTATTTGCGCTTTCCGCGCATGTGTTTCCAAAATATTTTAAAATATTTGCGGTTATAGCAATTATGGCGGTTTTTTCCGTTTATTATATGACAGCAAAAAATCTGTTCGGGCCGGATATGCCGTTTATGCCTACAAAAAACATATCGGTTTATTTTGTTTTATCGAATTATTACAATCAGCTTATCGAACCTTTGAAAACAGGAACATTTGACCTAACCGTAAAAACAAAATATCCGCTTTTGGAATCGGAAGACATTTATGCTTCTTTTCCGCGTTATTACGAAGAAGACAAAAGATTGTACAAGTTTTTAGATATCAGTTACTATAAGGGAAAATTCTATTTTTATTTTGGAGTGACTCCCGTCATAATATTTTACTTTCCTTTTAATCTTGTGACCGGCATGTACCTGACCGACAAGCTGCTTCTGACTTTTTTATCATGCTCAATATTGATATTGCTTTTATTGATTATCAACGAACTTTCAAGACAGTTTTCCGTTCCGCATTATATAAAAATATTGTCGTTAGTGATGATAGGATTGAGTAATCACGCCCTGTTTTTATTAATTAAACCGAGTACTTATGAAGTGGCAATAGCAGGAGCGGCATTTTTTCTTTTGGCCGGCATTTATCTTTTTGTCAGATATTTGCTTTGTGAGAAAATATTACACAGACAGATGATATTGCTTTTCCTTGTCGGACTTGTTTTATCTCTGGCAGTAGGATGCAGACCGCACTATGCATTGTTTATTCCTTTGTTTTTCATAATTTTTTTGATCGATGAGCATGCAAAAAAGAGCAGTATAAAAGATATCGTGAAAAAGGGTTTTTGTTTCATCGCGCCTTGTCTGGTATACGGCGCTTTTTTGGCGGTATATAATTATTTAAGATTTGATTCAATATTTGAATTCGGATGGAAGTATCAGCTCAATGATATGGATGCTTACCATTGGGCGTTCAGATTTAAAGATTTGGTTACCGGTTTTATGTATCACGTATTTCAAAGTCCCGAAATAAATGAGACTTTGAAGTTTCCGTTATTTTCTTTGAGCGAAACGGCAGGCAACAGGCTTGGAAATGAATCAGGCGTAGGGTTTATACATCTTTTTCCTTTGGCGTTTGCGGTTGTCGCGCTGCCTTATGCCGTTTGGAAAATGAAAAAAACGCGTGAAATGAGTCTTATTTTCAGCCTTTTGTTAAGTATTTTTTTAATAAATCTTCTCGTAGCGTCGGTTGCCGGCGTAATTCAGAGATATTTTTTCGAGTATATGATTATAATAATAATTCCGGCCATTGTTTCATATATGGCTTTGTATACTATTGTTTCAAAAGGCAAGAAAATGATTTTAAATGTCGTTTTTACCGTTGTTTTCGTTTTTACGGTCTACATTAATATTTCAGTTTTATTATCCGATGCCGCTGCGAAGGATCTTTTTACTAACATCGATTCGCGCGCGAAAATTATAAAAATACTTTACTGAACTCCTCACTTTGCCGGTAATAACTGTAAAAACTATGAGGGGACGGCGGACACTCAGTCCTCCGTCCCCTTTGCTGCCAAACTGCCAAACTTCCTCCGTTGCCGTATCTATTATCTATTATCTCTTATCTCTTATCTGTCACTCCACATAAACTTCCGTTCTTCTATTTTTGGATCTGCCTTCTACCGTTTCATTGTCGGCTACGGGCATTTTATCCGCAAATCCTACGTATTCCATTTTTTCTTTCGGTATTCCGTGCAATGCAAACTCTAGAAATACTACTTCCGCTCTTTTCATCGACAAAGGCTGGTTGATTTGAAGCGTTCCGGTATTGTCCGTATGGCCTTCTATCGTTATCTTTTTATAGTTATATTCCTTCGCTTCTTTTGACAATTGCGCTATCTCTTCTTTTGCAGCTTCGCTCAAATCATACTTGTTTATTTCAAATAATGCTTCGTTTAAATTAAATGACGCCAGTTTCGCTTTTCTTCTTTCTTCCGCTTCTTTCTTTTTCTGCTCTAACATTGCCGCATCCATCTCTTCTGCCATCTTCTGCTGTCTTAATCTTTCAGC
>WRNH01000009.1 GCA_009776745.1 Endomicrobiia bacterium
TTCTCTTCTCCTTTGTTCGGCGCAAATCCGTTCACCATCATACATCCAAATATAAAAAACACACAAAGCCTCTTTTTAAATAAAGAAGCTTTATTCCGGTTA
Organism: Endomicrobiia bacterium; assembly: GCA_009776745.1. Classification (GTDB taxonomy): domain Bacteria; phylum Elusimicrobiota; class Endomicrobiia; order Endomicrobiales; family Endomicrobiaceae; genus Endomicrobium_B. The sequence goes on from WRNH01000009.1 coordinate 103, forward strand.
ATGCTTAACGAGAAAATCGCTTTGTAAAACATTGACACCTCATTACAGCATACAAAGTCGTTATATAGACTATGTCTTATTTTATTACATGATTTGGTAATAAATCAGTATATTTTGTGAAAAAGATGTGAATTTAAATACAATAAAAACTAATCTATATTATTGCTCTCATATTAAAACACTGTGGGCAGACTATAATTTATATTGTTTCGAATAGTATTCTTTATATTTTTTATCTTTCAATTTGCGCCAGATTTTTTCATTTTCCATGTACCATTTTATCGTTTCAGCCAAAGCTTTTTCAAACGTGTACGCCGGTTTATATCCGAGCTTTTTCAGTTTTGAACAATCTATAGAATATCTTCTGTCATGTCCCGGCCTGTCAGCCGCTTTTTTTATCAGCGATAAAGGCTTGCCCATTATTTTTAAAACTTTTTTAGTCAATTCAATATTTGTAAGTTCCACCCCGCCGCCGATATTATACACTTCGCCGTTTTTTCCTTTATGAAGAATTATGTCTATGCCTCTGCAATGGTCCAAAACGTAAAGCCAGTCTCTCACATTTTTTCCGTCGCCGTATAAAGGAAGAGAAATATTATCCATAGCATTTGTCACAAAAAGAGGTATTACTTTTTCCGGATATTGGTACGGCCCGTAATTGTTTGAACATCTTGTAATTATTGACGGAAATCCGTAAGTGGCAAAATATGAACGCGCCAATAAATCCGACGAAGCCTTTGCCGCGGAATAAGGGCTGTTCGGCGATAAAGGAGATTCTTCGGTAAAAGATCCTTTCAAAATGCTTCCGTATACTTCGTCCGTGGAAATATGAACAAACTTTTTTATATTGTTTGCTCTTGCGGATTCTAAAAGAGCGAATGTTCCGTTCACGGCGGTTTTGACAAAAGCGTCCGCATTCAAAATCGAGCGGTCAACATGCGTTTCCGCCGCAAAATTAATAACCGCGTCAATGCCTTTCATATGTTTATTTACAAGTTTAAAGTCGCAAATATCGCCTTTAACGAATTTATACCGCTTATTTTTTTCCACGTCTCTCAAATTATCAAGATTGCCGGCATAAGTTAGTTTGTCATAATTTATAATTTTATATTCCGGATATTTCTCCAAAATATACCTTACAAAATTTGAACCGATAAAACCCGCTCCGCCTGTGATAAACAGTTTCATTTTAAAACATCTCCTTTTAACTTCACACTATATAAAATACAAAAAACACTTTTGCCGTTGATTCGTTTCTGTCGTTATTCTAATCGGCCGTGTCAGTGGGACGGAGCAATTTACCACAAACAACGCGGTCAATTCCTCCGTCCCCCAGACACTTGTCGTTGATTTGTAATTTGTAATTCGGAATTGCCGTTCATCTCCACGGATAAAATATCGCCTCATCCTCATAATTCGGAATCTGTCCGTCGACATCGGCAGTTCTTGAGAAAGGCATATTTGTTTTCAAATCAAACTTGGCAAAAACTTCGTGGTATATGTCTCTTATTCTCCACGAAACGCCAAAATTATAACAATGCAGATCTCTGTATATTTTAAATTCGTGTTCGTTCATTCTGGAATATATTTTATCAAGTTTTGAAGTGGTTCTTATATTGTAATCAAGGCGCCATTTGGGAGTAATCCAAATCCCCAGCCCTATAGTATTATCCATTTCCTGATTTCTGTAAGACATTGAAGGCGTGTCGTAATATTGGTAAAAAGCTCCGAAATTGAAATAAATTTTTTCAAGTTCCCCCAAAGTAGCGTCAAGCTGCGCGGATCTGAACATGAAAGGATCCAGCGACTGGGTTTGTTTAAAGTATACCGTCATATAATGTTTCGGCGTGTAAATAATTTCAGTCGACAGCGGAGTCCATCTGTTTGCCGAGCCCGTTCTGTAATCCATAAAATTGTACGCTGTAAAATTCCTGACGGTCGTCCTGTTGCCTACATACATATAATTCGTAAAAGAAAGCATATTGGACTCTATTCCGTAATCATTAGCGCTGCCGTCTATGTTTAAAGAATTTTTTTCGCTCCTCACGCGCGTATTATACGCCATGTTCCAATCCATCCACCGCGTAACCCTCAAACGTGAGTTTAAAGTCGCAAAATACCTCGTCAGGAAAGTATGATCTTCGTTATCATAATTGTCTTTGTCATCCCAGCTTCCGGTCATTCCGAGAGAAGGTTTCAAAGTGAACTTTCTTCCGAATCTGAAATCTCTCGACACCGTATATGTCGCGTCAGCCGTATTTTTATAAAAATAATTACCGAAACTGTATTGCCTGTACGTATTGGCATAGTTAAAAGTAAAATTATTGACCAAATCCCAGATTATTTTCTTAGGATAAATATTGAAGCTGACTTTCGGAAGAGTCATCGACGTAGTTTCATAATCTCCGCTAAGGCTGTCATAAGTATCAACTCTGTCCAGCGCTATAAGCAAATTCGTATTTCTTCCCTGCCTCGTCGCTGAAAAATAAGAATTCAAAGTGTTCATCACCCTGTTCCAGTCGTCGCTGTAATAATTATTGAAACTTTGGTCGCTTATAAGTTCCGCCTGCGACTGTATAGTCCATTCCCTGCTGACTCTCTGCCAATAATACGGACGCACCGTCCATCTGTTATATCCAGCCGAGAAATCTTCTATATAATACGCGTAAATGCTGCCCCTGCTGTTATTGGTAAAATAATCGAATTCACCGCCGTATCCCCATCCTCTTGAACCGTAAAAATCAAGCATGGCTTTGCCTTTGGCCTGATCGGTAAACTGATACTGGAGAAAATTCTTAACTGAGAAAGAGCCGTCGCTTGTGTACCCCGGTTCAATGCCGTATGTCAATCTTGAAGAAATGCCTTTTCCGCCTTTTAAAGATTTTGTTACCACGGGAAGATAGAAAACCGGAACTTTTCCTACATAAAACACCGCGTTATATATCGTTACTCTTTCATTTAAAGTTATTTTGCCTTTTCTGGATTTAAAGTAAGTATGAGGTTCATCCAAATCGCAGTTTGCTATTTTTATATTGTGCACGGCAAAAACATTTTTTCCCTGCCTGTCCATGCGCTCGGAACGCATGAAAATCATGGAGGAATAAGCCAAAGATTCTCTTATTTCGCCCGTTTCATCGTCATATTTATATGTTATGCTTTCGGCAAAAAAAGAGTTTCCGTCTTCTTCAATGCGGACATTGCCGCTGGCGTGCATAAGCTTTTCTTCAATAAAAAAATCGACAAAATTTGCTTTTACCTCTTTACCCTGCCAAACCAAAACGACATTGCCGGACGCGGTGATTTTGCCGCAATTCTGGTCGTACTCAAGGTCGTCCGCGGAGATATCCACCTGATAAGAATAAGCGCAAGCGGCTGAAAATAAAATAATTGCAAAAGGAATGATTTTTTTTAAGAGAGTCATCATTAAAGCTATTGATTTGCAAGCATGGCCGCTCCTACTACGCCAAGTTTGCTTGTATAATGAGAGACCTTTATTTTGCATGCCTTTACGGCGGATTTAAAAGCTCTTTCTTCAATTTCTCTATTTGCCGGAGCAGTTAAATATCTGCCGGCAAGGCTGACGCCTCCGCACAAAATAACAGTATCGGGATTGGCAAAATTCAGCAGGCCGGCAAGCAAGATCCCGAGTTTTTCCCCGACATAACGCCATATTTCAACAGCCGCTTTGTCGCCTTTTACCGCGGCGTCATAAAGAACTTTAGGAGTTATCAAAGAGTAGTCTTTGCCGGTCACTTCATCTATCATTTTCGAATTGTGTTTATTTAAATAAATTTTCGCGTATTCGGAAACATATTTTGCGCCTATATAAGTTTCTGCGCATCCGGAATTGCCGCATTTGCATTTGCAGCCGTTAGGGTCGATCGTTATATGCCCGATTTCTCCTGCGGTGCATGTTGTTCCCCTGTAAAGTTTTTTGCCGAATATAAGGCCGCCTCCGACTCCGGTTCCCAAAGTAACGCATACGAGATTGTCGGATTTGCCCTTTGCGTCAAGCCAAAAAGCGCCTATCGCAGCTGTGTTTGCGTCATTATCCACTTTAACTTTTTTATTCGTAAGATTTTCCATGATCTCTTTGAGTTTTACGTTTTTCCATTTCGGAAGATTCGGAGAAAAGCGCACAATGCCTTTTGTGAAATCTATGTCGCCGGCAATGCCTATTCCTATATTTTTTGTTTTTGAATAATTTTTTAAAGCCGAAGCCTGGCTTATGATCGATTGTATGACATTTTCGGGAGTTTGTTTCAGCTCGGTCTTTAAGGAAGTCTCTTCTATTATTTTGCCTTTGCAGTTTACTATGGCAATTTTGATATTTGTTCCGCCCATATCTACGCCCAGATAAAGTTGTGTTGACATTTTAATAGTCCTTAATTGATATTTTTTAAAACTTCTCCGGCTAAATAAAGAGATCCGGCAACAGCGGCCGTTTCTCCGTTTGAAATCATGCCAAATGCCTCGGCAACGGAATCAGCTTTAAAAACTTTTTCTTTTAGCTTGTACTTGGCAAATTCTCTTTCGATCTTACCGGCTTCAACGGCCCTGCCGTTTTGAAGCCGCACTAAAATCACTTTTGAAACGTGCGGATTAATTTTTTTTATGATCTTTTTATAATCTTTTTCTTTCATTACGGCAAATAAAAGAGCAATTTTTTGCTTATGACAGCTCTTCAAAGTTTCTATAAAAGAATCCATGCCCTGCGCATTATGAGCGCCGTCTATTATAAGGTCAAAAGATTTATCTTTCAACACGACTTTTCTAAAATCAAATCTGCCCGGCCATTTAGTTTTAAAAAAACTTTGTTTTAAAACCTTACCGCTTACATCAAAACCTTTTCTGTTTAAAACTTCAATACAGCAAGCTGCAGCGGCGGCGTTTTGGGCCTGATGTTTTCCTAAAAGAGAAAGCTTAATATTCTTAATCTTCTTTCCGGAAGATATATAATCAAAACTTTGGCTTCTCTTCGCGCAATCGGATCTTATATTTTCAATTATGAAATCTCTGCCGAACACCAACGGTTTTGATTTCTTTTTTATGATATTCAAAGCGGCCGCAGGAAGACTTCCGCAAATTACATCTGCGCCGTTTTTAATGATACCTGCTTTTTCAAAAGCTATTCCGGCAACGGTACTGCCAAGGATCTCCTGATGATCCAAAGCAATTGAAGTTATAATACATACCGCCGGATTTTTAATTATGTTTGTAGCGTCAAACCTTCCGCCAAGCCCCGTCTCTATTACCGCAATATCAACTTTCCTGCATGAAAAATACATAAAAGCGATGGCCGTCAAATATTCAAAATAAGACAATTTACATTTTTGCGCCAAAGGCAAATACTTTTCCGATATTTTTTTAAAAGTTCTTTTAGAGATGCTTTTACCGCCGATCTTTATTCTTTCGGTAATATCAACAAGATGCGGCGAAGTATATAAAGCCGTCTTATAGCCGCTTTCTTTAAGGGCATTCGCAATTAAAACGGCTGCCGAACCTTTGCCGTTCGTTCCGGCAATATGAATACTTTTAAAATTATTCTGCGGATCACCAACCGCTTCCAGAAACTTTTTTATTCCTGCAAGTCCGGGTTTCATCCCCTCATATTCTTTTAAAGAGCTGAAAAACATTTATTTCTGCACAAAGAAATTCAAAGATTTTATTAAAGTGTCTCTGAGGTCTTTTCTTTCGACGACAATATCAATCATTCCGTGCTTTTCCAAAAATTCCGACAGCTGAAAACCTTCCGGAAGCTGCTGCCTTATCGTCTGCTCTATCACTCTCGGTCCTGCAAAACCAATCAAAGCTTTCGGCTCCGCGATATTTATATCTCCCAGCATTGCAAAACTCGCCGCCACTCCGCCCGTCGTAGGATCCGTCAAAACAGAAATATAAGCGATACCTTCGTCAGAAAGCCTGGCAAGGGCTGCGCTTGTTTTGCCCATCTGCATAAGCGACAAAATTCCTTCCTGCATTCTGGCTCCGCCGGATGCGGAGAAAATTATCATAGGATATTTTTTTTCTATCGCAGCTTCAACGGCTCTGACTATTTTTTCACCGACGACTGACCCCATGCTGCCGCCCATAAATTCAAAATCCATAACGGCAAGCATAACGGAATATCCGCCTATTTTAGCCTCGCCCGTCACAACTGCGTCATTGCTTGAAGATTTGCTTATTTTTTCGCCGTATCCGGGAAATCCCAAAAAATCTACAGGCTTCATATCCTTGTCCATTTCAATAAAGCTTCCCTTGTCAACGGTAAATTCAATCCTGTTGCGCGCATTCAATCTCGCGTAATATCCGCATTTCGGACAAACCATCAGATTTTCTTCATAGTCTTTTTGCAAAAATATTTCTTCGCATTTTTTGCATTTAGTCCAAATACCCGCGGGAAGTCCTTTTTTTTCAGTTGATGATTTTTCTGTTGTTGTGGCCATTTTTTCCTCCAAAAACCGCAATTACGGCAATTAAGATATTCCTTCCGCCAGCAAATCGCCTAAATCCAAAATCCCGACGGGTTTTCCGTTTTTATCAACAACCGGTATATTGTCGATGCTGTGCTGCTGCAAAATTTTAGCGGCTTCCGCTGCCATCATCTCCGGAGTAACGGTTCTTGGAGACTTTGTCATAACTTCAGATATTTTTTTATTCAGTATTTTTTGGTTTTTTTGAAGATGTCTTCTCAAATCTCCGTCTGTAAAAAAGCCGGAAAGCAATCCCTTTGAATCAACTATGCTTGCGGCGCCCATCCTTGTCCCCGTCATCACAAAAAGCGCTTCTTTAACCGTCGCGCTTTCTTTAATTACGGGATTTTGTTTACCTTTGCGCATTATGTCATTAACTTTCATGGTAAGTTTTTTCCCTATCGCGCCCAAAGGATGAAGCATAGCAAGATTTTCTCTTTTAAAACCTTTTAAATTCGACACGGTAAGCGCCAATGCGTCGCCCATGGCAAGCATCGCCGTAGTAGACGAAGTAGGCGCCAGATTATAAGGGCATGCTTCTTTTTCCACGCTGCAATTGATTATGCAATCGCAGCTGCGCCAGACCAAAGCGTTTATTTTTCCGGTCATTACAATGACTTTTATTTTCATCCTCTGAAGAACGGGAAGAACTTTCTTTACTTCTTCTGTCTCGCCTGAATAAGAAAGTATTATGACGGCGTCATTTTTCATTACCATACCGATATCGCCGTGCAGCCCTTCGGACGGATGCAAAAATGCCGAAGGAATGCCTACTGAAGACATCGTCGCCGAAATTTTTCTGCCTATAAGTCCGGATTTCCCAAGCCCCATAACGACAACTCTGCCTTTACAGTTTTTTATCATTGCGGCGGCATTATCAAAATTGGAATCCAAATGTTTAATTTGTTCCCGAACGGATCTCGCCTCAATATCAAGCGTTTCTTTCGCTATTTTAAAATTATCCATTAATACCTCATTAGAAACCTTTAACGGTCTCTGCAAAGACAAACAATATGCCGTTCTGTCTTTATTCTAATCGGTCGTGTCAGTGGGACGGAGCAATTTACCGCAAACAGCGCGGTCAATTCCTCCGTCCCCCTTACACTCAGTCGTTGTCGAGCTGCTGAGCTGCCGCCTTTTCCGTATCTTCACTCTTCACTTTTCACTCTTCACTCTGCCTTTCATCTCAGTCCGTGAGTATATCTTATAAATGCGTTCATTTTATCATAATCTTTTCTTTTTGGAAGCCGCTCAATGCCTGTGTCGGCGTCCAAACCGAAAGGCGCGGCCGTTTCTAAAGCGCTTTCAACATCTTCCGGAGTAATGCTTCCCGTAATAAAAACAGGAATTTTAAGGCCGGCCGCTTTTGAAGCAAGTTCAAAATTATATTTTGCGGTTTCACCGTCAAGATAAGAAACGTCGATCACAAAATAATCGGCATTTCCGGTATAAGGCTGCATTTTCAGCAAAGCCGATTCATCGCCTTCAAGCTTAAAAAATTTAAACACTTTTACGCCAAGCCCCTCCTGAACCGCTTTGCAGAATTCAGGCGTTTCATCGCCGTTAAACTGAACGTTTTTCAGTCCGCACTTTTTTACGATTTTGGATATTATTTTCTGATCTTCATTGACAAAAACTCCCACCGGAGTCACAAACGGAGGAAGCTTTGAAACTATGTCTATAACAAGTTTTTCCGACACTTTTTTCGGCGACTCTTTTATAAAATGAAACCCCAAAAAATCAGCCCCCAAATTCGTAGCGTCAAGAGCGTCATTATAATTCGCCAGCCCGCATATTTTAACTTTTGCCACAATAAACTCCAATTAATAGGTAAAAGGTAAAAGGTTTTGGTGTTTTCGCTTTGCGAAAACCTATAATAGGTTTCGGCTTTGCCGAAACACAATACCTATTACCTTTTACCTGTTACCTTTTACTTGCCTTTATAAACTTTCTCAGGGTCAAACAATTTCTTCCCGACGATTTTCGTGTTTCCTGCGGACGTTACTTTAGTAAAAAAGCAGCTCCTGTGTCCGGTATGACACGCTGCTCCGCCTATTTGCTGAACTTTTATCACGATACAGTCGCCGTCGCAGTCATAATAAAATTCTTTAACTTTTTGTATATTTCCCGAACTTTCGCCTTTGACCCAAAAAGACTGTCTGGAACGGCTCCAGAACGTCGCTTTTTTCGTCTTTAAAGTTCTTTTGACCGCTTCTTTGTTCATATAAGCAACCATCAAAACCGCATTATCTTTCCAGTCCTGAACCACAGCAGGAATCAACCCTTTTTCGTCAAACTTTAAAGCCTTTATTACCTTTTCCACTTAAACGCTCTCCTTTAAATTCACATCGTATTCTCTATTCTCTATTATCTATTATCTGCCGTTTAGTATCTTTATCTTCGCTATGATTTTTTCCCGTTATTTTTTCCAAAACAGCTTTACCGGTAGCGGTATTTTTAAAAGCTTCCAGCATTCCGCCTACCGCAGTCCCGCCTTTGGAAGAAAACAAATCCATCGCCGATCTAACGCCTGTATTCACGTCGCCGGCATTCGCGATAACTTTAATATCCGCCCTTCCCAAATTCTGCGCCTGCTCCACGCCGATTTTTTCCTGCGCTTCGACGGCTCTTATGTTGATAAGGTATTCCTGATATCCTTTATTTTCGCCGATTTTTGCCGCCAAAGTTATCTGGGCTTCTACCGAAGCAAGCTGCATTTTCTTTTCCGCGTCCGCTCTTGCCGCGCCTTCAAGCTGTATACCTTCGGATTCTTTTGTTTTAGAATAAAGTTTACCTTCCGCCTCAAGTTCAAGCTGTTTTTTAACGCCCGCCGCATTGATCGCCAAAGATTCCCTGTGCGCCTCGGATGAAATAATAGTGACGCTCTTATCTTCTTCCGCCTTAACGATATTTGCTTCTTTCTTGATCTCGGCAAGTTTGACCTGATTGACTTTTTCAACGGCCATCATCTTTTCGGCAGTAGTCTTAGCCTGTTCCTGAACTTCCTGTTTTGCTTTTTCGTCGGCAATACCTACTTCTCTCACGACCTGCGCTTTTCTCTGCCCGACTTCCTGAGTGGCCTGCTCTTGTTTGAGCGCGACTTCTTTATTCGCCTCGATTTCGGCTTCCTGGGCTTTTCTCATATTTTCGGCGACTTCGGTCCTGGATTCCATCTCAATTTTAGATTTTTTCTTATTCATAATATCCGAAATAACTTTTCCGTCTCTGGTATCGCGGATATCCATCAGTTCGATATTTTTTACCGGAGTTACGCCCCAGGCTTTGAGCTGTTCCTGAACTTCACCCGTAAAAAGAGCGCCGTAAGTGCTTCTTTCCGACATTATATTTTCAAGATTCGATTTCGCAAGCAAACTTCTTACAACGCCTCTGGTAATGTCGGTAAGCTGTATGAGAAGCTCCGGAAACGTTGAAATCCTGTTTGCTGCGATATTTGAATCTTCAATTCTGTAAAAAGCTTTAACGTCCACGACAAAAGGAAGCCTTTCCATATCGTACGCTTCATAGTTGTTCAAATCTATGTCAAAAACCGAAGTAGGAAGGCTTATTGTCGTAACGCCTATAAAAGGGATCCATGACGGAAATCTGTAAAATGTGTTGCCGTTTCCGGAATTTTTTCCGTATGAGATCGTATAAGAACGCCTCTGCACGATATCAACCATATTAGTAGGCACGACTCTTCTTAAACTCAGTATCCACTTTATAATTACAATTAAGAATATAAAAGCGAATATACCGCCTACTACCAAAACAAACATCACCATATCGGACATTTCTACGCCTTGCATTTTGCCCCCTTTTTTTAATTACAAAATGAAGATTTGAGAGTGAAGATACGGATTGCGGCTCAGAGGCCGCAATGACGACTTCGCGAAAACGCTCTATCTCTGCTTTTCACTTTGCTTTTATTTTTAACTTTAAATGTTCTTTTACGTCTTTTATCGTCAATTCGCGGTAATGAAACAATGAGGCCGCCAAAACAGCCGAAGCTCCGTATGCGCAGGCATCGGAAAAATGTTCTATTTTCCCCGCGCCGCCGGAAGCTATTACGGGCACATTTACGGCGTCCGATACTGCCTTAATAAGTTCCAAATCATATCCGTCTTTTGTGCCGTCTTTATCCATGCTTGTAAGAAGAATTTCTCCTGCCCCAAGCTCCGCCGCTTTTTTTGACCATTCTGCAGCATCAAGCCCCGTATCGACTCTTCCGCCGTTAACATAAACATTCCATTTATTACCGCCGGTCTTTTTCGCGTCAACGGCTATAACTATGCGCTTAGCGCCGAATTTAGCGCTTGCTTCCCTGATAATATCCGGATTTTTTACGGCCGACGTATTAAGCGAAACTTTATCGGCTCCGGCACTAAGGAGATTTTTTATATCTTCTATTGTTCTTATTCCGCCGCCGACTGTAAGAGGTATGGAAATTTTTTCAGCCGTTCTTTTGACCAAATCCACGGTAGTGTTTCTTTCCTCATAAGTGGCCGTAATATCCAAAAATACAAGCTCATCGGCGCCTTCCGCATTATATCTCTCGGCGATTTCAACCGGATCGCCGGCGTCTTTGAGATCAACAAAATTCGTGCCTTTAACAACGCGCCCTTTATTTACGTCGAGACAAGGTATAACTTTTATTCCGTTCATTTTATTTTTCCTCATTATCTAAAAAGATTCCATGGTTTTTATGGCATCTTCAAGTTTAAAATCGTCCGTGTATAACGCGCTTCCCACTATTGCCGCAAAAACGCCGTCTTTCTCGTATTCTTTAAGTTTTATAAGATTGTCTATACTTTTTATGCCTCCGGAAGCAATTATGCGCATGCCGCTGCCGGAAAGTTTTTTTAGCCCGTTAAAATCAGGTCCGGTAAGCATTCCGTCTCTTGAAATATCGGTGTAAAGAATTTCTTCAACTCCGTATTCTTTAAGTTTTTTGACAAGCTCAAAAACATCAATATGAGTTATCTCTTTCCAGCCGCCTATCGCGACTTTGCCGTCTTTAGCGTCTACTGCGGCTATTATTTTTTTTGGACCGTATTTTTCTACCGCTTTTCTCACTATTTCCGGATTATAAACCGCCACTGTGCCTAAAATCACGTAAGAAGCGCCCCATTTGAAAACTTCGTCTACTCTTTTCATATCCCTTATTCCGCCGCCGACTTCAATAGGAACTTCGACGGAACCGCATATTTCTTTTATTATTGCGGCATTCATGCTTATGCCGTTAAAAGCGCCGTCCAAGTCGACAATGTGTATTCTTTGCGCGCCTTTTGCTTTCCAGAGTTTTGCCATAAAAACAGGATCCGTAGAATGTATCGTTTCAGCGTCAATTTTTCCCTGTTTAAGCCTTACGGAATTCCCTTGCCTGATATCAACCGCGGGGATTACAATCATTTTTTTACCTCGTCTTTACCTAATATAAACGGCAAAAAACACATTTTTTATTTTTTATATTTTAATTGCCGTTAAAGAACGCCCTTCGTAGAAGGAACGCATTTGTTTTTAGAGTAGGCTGTTGCCTGCCCCAAAGCTCTGCCGAATCCTTTAAAAATTGACTCGGCTATATGATGGTTATTTCTGCCTTTTATCATTCTGATATGTAAAGTTATACCTGCGCTGCAAGCCAAAGCATAAAAGAATTCCTGAATCAAATCATAATTAAAACCGGTTTTCTGGAATTTTATTTCAGCTTCGTAACTGAGAAAAAACCTTCCGGACAAATCCAAAGCCACATAAGCCAAAGCTTCGTCCATCGGCAAAAGAAAATGCCCGTAACGAACTATGCCTTTTTTATCCCCGAGAGCTTCTTTAAGCGCTTTTCCTATCACGATCCCTGCATCCTCTGCAAGATGATGATCGTCGATATGAGTGTCGCCGGAAGCTTTAATTTTCAAAGAAATGCCCGAATGCATGGCAAACAGCTCCAGCATATGATCCAAAAAACCTATTGTCGTAGAAATTTTAGGTTTCTCAGCCTTATCCAAATTTATTTCGACCGATATATCAGTCTCATTTGTTTTTCTTGTTATTTTTGATTTTCTTTGTTTCATATCTCCGGCCTCAGTTTAAATGTTTATTTTTCATTGCCGTACTCAAGCCAAACTCTTTTATTTCCAAAAATCTGAGAGCGTTTTCAAGTTTATCCATAAGTTTAAGTTCGTCGATCGTATATTCTCCGGACTTTTTCCCGTCGCTCAATTCATAAGCCGATTCGTTTATTAAAAATAGTATATATTCCATTTCTTTTTGCGTCAGATCTACTTTCATTGTTTACTCCCAATATTAACGACAATTACAAATTACGAATTACGAATTACAAATCAACGGCAAAGGCAAAAACGGCAATTACGGATATACTGCAAAGGCAATATTTTTGTTTTGTCTTTTATTTATAATTTGCCTTTACTCTCGTTTCCGCTGACTTTTTATGGAACTCCAAGCCTTCGGCTCCGGCAAAATCTGCTATTTCTTTATAAGCTTGCTTATTGTTTTTTTTCATCTCGACATAACTTGTTCTTTTCAAAAACGACATCACCGACAATCCGCTTGAAAATCTTGCGGAACCCGCAGTCGGCAGCACGTGCGACGGGCCTGCCCAATAATCTCCCGATGCCGTAGGCGTTTGGTATCCGGCAAATACCGCGCCGGCATTTTTAACTTTTTTAATAAGCGCCGCCGGATTTTTAACAAGGAGCTCCAAATGTTCCGGAGCAATATCGTTAGCTTTATCCATAGCTTTTGCCAAAGCGCAAACTTCAATTTTAAGCTGCTTAAAAGCTTCTTTAGGCAAAGCTTTTTTTATTTTTTCGGTTTTTTCTTTACTTTCACAGAACAAATAAGCCTTTGCCATAGGATCATGCTCGATCTGAGCCATTATATCGTTTACAGCATAATCGACCGGAACATTTTTATCGGCAATTATCGCGACTTCGCTCGGACCTGCAAGCGAATCTATGCCGACCTGCCCGAAAACCTGTCTTTTTGCCTCATTCACATAAGCATTTCCCGGACCGACGATCATATCCACTTTTTTAAGTTTTTCAGTACCGTATGCCATTGCCGCTATAGCCGCGGCCCCGCCTATGCGGTATATTTCTTTAACTCCGCAAAGTTTTGCGGCAAAAAGAACTTCGCTGCTCATTTTTTTCGGCGGCGTGGCTATAATTATTCTCTTTACTCCGGCAGCCGCTGCAGGCAAAACCGACATCAATACGCTGGAAGGATAAGAAAAACGTCCGCCCGGCACATAAACGCCTACGGATCCGACGGGATTATAAAACTGTCCCGCGACCGATCCTTTTTTACTTATCTTCCAACTTTTCTTAATTCTAAGATTTTCCTGCTTATGAAAAGCCAAAACATTGGCATAAGAAGCTTTTATCGCTTTTTTCAAATCCGGCGAAACGCTTTTTACAGCCGCGCCTATTGCCTTTTGAGAAACCCTATACCCTTCCTTTGACAAATCAATGCCGTCAAACTTTTTAAGGCATTTAAAAACCGCCTTATCCCCGTTTTCCTTTATATCCTGAATTATATTTGAAACTGACGTTGTAGTGTCTTTACCGTTCATCGCATAATTATACAAAAAATGGAGGCTTTTTAACAATGATATGGATATGGCGGAAAAAATTTATTTGATTGTGGTCAATTGCCCCGTCCCCTTGACCACCTTATCTCTCAATTACAAGTTTGCCTTTTTTGGTTTTGCCGCCGGATTTTATGTGATAAATGTAAACTCCGGAAGCAGCTCTGTAGCCGGCATTGTTTTCTGCATACCATGTAAACGTTTCGTCCGTTATTTTTTTATCGAAAACAAGTTCTCCGGCTATATTGTAAATTTTTATTTCCGCGCCCTGTTTAAGTCCCGTAAATGTTATGCCCGTATTGCCGTGTCTTGAAGGTTTGTAAGGATTCGGATATGCCACAAATCTTCCGGCAGCTATCTGCGCGTAAAAATCGGCGTTAAGCGCGGAAGCGACGACGGAATTGAAAGCAAGCGAAGGCTGGAAAAAATCGTATTCTGAAGAAACCGGCGCCGCGACATAACTTCTTGAGTAATACATATCGGCGGTATATCTGCCGTCTCCTGCCGTAATCACTGTTTGAGTGCTCCCTGAAACCGCGTCATATACGCTGACTTTTATATTGCCCATTCCTTTGGCATTAAACAAAACTCTGCCGCTAAGCATATATTTCTCAAAAGCCGTAAAATTCTGAGTTATATCCGAATCCGAAGCCGTTAATAAAAAGTTTGCGGGTTCAAAAGCAAAATTTTCCGACACCGGAGTGATCATATAGCTTACTCCCTGCATTACTCCGATTTCATATAAACCGTTAACGGTTTTCGTCGCAGTAGACTTATCCGCAGAGTTGTATATCTGCATTACAGCGGACGCGTTTGAACCGTCTTTGGCATTGAGCAGCGTCCCGCTGACAACGCTTGAGCCGGTATGGATCAGCAAAACGTAAACGCCCGTTTTTGTGAGAATTGCTTCTATCGTTACGTCAGCAATGCCGCCGCTTTCCGATTCAACTGTAATGCTTTGTTCGGGATACGCTTTGTCCGGGAGTCCGGTTTCGGAATTATAAAAGGCTGCTTTTATATTGCCGGCGCCGTAAGGCGAAATGTCCGCTCCGGCAAGATGAATGTAACTTTTCACGCCGTTTAATGTTGACGACGGGTAATTTACCTCAAAAGAAAACGGAAGAATTTTATATTGAGTGACGTCGATCGCCGGAGGCGAAGAAGGGACGATCGTAAAGCCGTCGGAATAAACGTCCATAATAAGCGCATAATTGTTTCCGTCGCAATACATTGTCCTTAACGAGTCATATTTAAAATTCGTAAAATCCTGCGTAACGGCGGTCGTCATCGGAGGAACTTTCATGCTGCCTACGGGCGCGCCGCCGGAAACGGTTTTAAAATTGACCGTTTTATACGAATCGGTCGAAGGGTTAAACGCCATATAGCTTTTTTGTCCGCCTTTATTCATGACGCAGAAAGATTCATTGTCGGCGCGGACGCCGGTGTCTACCGTGCCGTATTTATTAAAAAAGTTGATAAACTGATAAGAAAAAGTCAGAGAACTGCCCTCCTCGGCGGCAAAACCTCCGGCTATAAAATCGCTTACGGCGCCGGCGCCGTCAAATAAAGATTTATATCTCAGCCAAATATCTTTCCAAAGATTCGCGTTAGCTCCTAAGTCTGCACCGGCAAGCATCTCGCTGTAATAACTTTGGGCATAAGGCGCGTCGTATCCCAGATAAAGCATCGAAGGAGTAAGCGGCAAAATCTGTATGCCTTTTATAGTTTGCGATATTACAGGCGTAAAATAAATATTATATTCAACCCAATTATCCCAAAGTATGCCTACGCCTTTATGCGCGTACGGCGTTCCTCCGTAAATATCTCCGGAAGTATCGAAGTAATATTCTTTTACGGCCTCATACTCCGTGGTATATCCGTATGCCCCGAGATCCGTCATCGCCTGATTGTTTGACGCCAAACCCCACAGATATATTCCCGCCCACGCGTTCATGGCTTCGGAAGAAGACTCTTGGTCTATTCCTCTGTCGTTAGTGCCGCCGGCTCCGTTAGCCCATGAATGCCCTTCATAAACGTCAAAGTTTCTTAAAAACGGAAAATCCAGATCATTGTGCGCGGGGTTATAAATATTTTTCACTATCATGTCAACCATGCCTTTATACTCGCCGGCGTCCGCAAAGTTCTTATCAAACAATGCCAGGATCGCCGACGCGTATATAAAGTATCCGTAATGAAAATGATGGTCAGCGTAATTTTCGGAACCGTAAGACGGATTCCGGCCTATAAGTCCGCCCCAGTTTGAATCATAACCGAAATATTTGCTGCTTTGCCCGTTATACGTATACCAAATCCGCAATATCTTTCTTAATTGTTCGATCATCCTGTTTCTGGCGGCAATATCGCCGAACTGATGAAAAACAGGAATCAGATTTGCGGCTTTTGCAAAAGCCTTACCTGCCCAGTATGTATCACTCTGCGCGCCTTCCGGGTCAAAATTTTTGTCGGTATTGATATAATTCTGCATTATGTTTTTTGAAGTATCGGGAACTTCATAAGTGAGATTAGGCATAATGCCGTAAAATTTATTTTCCGTAACGAACGAAGAGCCGGCGCCGACTTTCATCGTCCCTCTTATAGTTTTGAAATTATACGTATCCGGCTTTAACGGCGCGGAAGTATTTTTCCATTGATGAGGAAAAAGAGCAAAAACTGTCCCGCCCGGAAATCCGGCGCGTTTTGCCGTTGTTGTAAAATTAAAAGTCGTGGAAACTTTGGAGTTCTGCCTGTCAAAAACATATGAAACTTTTGTATCTGTAATAAAATTATACGCATACTGTCTGTAATCATTGAAAATCGTTACCGCATTATTTTTCGTCGCAGTATCGTCAGGTCCCGCGGTTATAAGCGCCAGCGAGATATACCTGTCCGAAGAATCAAAAGAAATATCGATATTCAATCCGCCGACTACAAAAGAAGTGTTTTCCGGAGCATAAACCGCGTAATAAACTACTCTTCCGTTAATGTCGGGCGAAGTTTTTACCAGTATGCAATCGCCCTGCGCCGTAGTGCCGGAAAGAGCATTTCCGTTTAAGTCGTACGCGTAACTTGGCGTATTATTAAATGAAGATATCGTCGGATCTAAATTCTCCGAAAATTCATTATACGTAAAAACAAAACCTTTTCCGATCGTAGTTTTGATCCATTTTGTATTGTCATCGCTGTCAACGCACAGGAAAGTCGCAGACCAGTCGGAATAACCGTCTAAAAGACTTTCGGAAGTCTGAAGCTGCACGGAAGCGGGACGCTTTATACCCCTTATTCTGGCGATAAATTGCGGATTATAATCATTTACCACCCTATCCGCCATTGATGCTGACGTCGACGCAGGCAGCGGATAGCCTAATACGTAACCGTTTCCGGCCGCCGCCCCCGTACTATTTGTATTAAGGTTTACTAACCACGGTGAGGCTGACATCCTGAGGGAATAATTATGATAAGGATTTTTGATATAAATTGAGCCGAACCATCTGTTTGTCGGATATGGAAAACTTACGTTTGAGGTCGTTCTCGTATTCTGCATCGGAGAATTGTATGAACCTATGCTTCCCTTACCGCCGGGAACAGGGGCCGCAAAAATCTCTGCCGCAAAAAACAATACCGCCGCAAACGCTGAAAAAATCTTCACCGCTTTCGATGTCATCTTTGCACCTTCTTTTTCCAAAAAATTTACTCCGAAATTGTCAATTGCGTCTCTCTAAAAACCTATCTAAAGCGGTGTCATTCCCGTGAAAACGGGAATCTATTTTTATCGTTATCGTCGGACACATTTAAATACCCGTTTTCACGGGTATGACAAAATTGGGTTTTTAGAGAAACCCAATTGCATGTCTCTGATAACCCTGTTTTGTCAATGACATACGGCTGATTCAGCCGCAGCATATGCGTCGGCAGACTCTAGTTCTTGTACTCCCTTAAAAGGTATATTAATTTCCCCAGTATTTTATAATTTTTAGGATAGACCGGAGGGTATGCCATATTTGTAGACATCAGGCATACTTTGCCGTCGGTTTTACTGTAAATTTTTATTGCCGCTTCGCCGTCGATCAAAGCAACGGTGATATCGCCGTTTGCTATTTGACTGCTTTTGGATATCACGACGGTATCGCCTTCAACGATCCCCGAAGGTTCCATACTGTCTCCCCGGACTTTAAGCGCGAAACACTCCCTGCTCCTTGTTATATCGGTATTTATGTAAACATAATCCTGTACGTCTTCAACCGGTTCAAGAAATGTTCCGGCGTGAACATTGCCCAAAACGGGCACCGGCGTAAATTTCTGACGGCCGGAAATCTCTATGCCGCGGGCTACGGATCCTTTTTTACTCAAATATCCTTTTCTCTCTAAAATTTTTAAATACTTTTGCACGGGCGCTATCGTGATACTGAATTTTGCCGCGATCTCTCTTATCGTCGGCATTGTGCCGTTTTCAAGATAAAATTCTTCAATAAAATCCATGACTGTCTGCTGTTTTTCCGTAAGTTTTTCCATTTTGCCTCCATAATAAAAGCTGAGAAGCTCAGGGTGTGTTGACACACTCCGGCAACAGCAAAAAAGTCTTTTCATTTGCTCAGCTTCCCGACTTTAATTTTTATTATAGCATACGCTTGTATTCCTTGTCAACTGTTATTTTTTCTCATCTTCTCAGCTTCCTATACAAATATGCTATAATACTTTCATGAAAAAAAATCCTCTGATCAAAATTGATTTTTTAAAAACTCCGACTGACAACTCAAAAGATCTCGCGGGATTAAAGCGCTTTTGGAAAAATGCCGAACATCTCATAAACAAAAGAGAAAAACATTTTGACGACGTTTGGAAAAACGGAACCGAAGAAGAGATCTTCGCTGAACTTGTTTTCTGCCTTTTCACGCCTCAAAGCAAAGCGCTTTCATGCTGGGCTGCGGTAAATGAGCTTGCCGAAAAAAACATGATTTTTGACTCGACGGACAAACAGATAGCAAATGTGATATCCAAAGTAAGATTTAGAAACAACAAAGCAAAGTACGTCGTGGAAGCAAGAAAATTTTTTACGATCAGCGGAAAAATGAAAATCAAAGAAAAACTTTCCTCTTTCGGCAGCATTTACGAACTCAGAGAATGGATCATCAAAAATATAAAAGGAATAGGCTATAAAGAAGCCGGACATTTTTTGAGAAACATCGGCATAGGAAAAGATTTGGCGATTTTAGACAGACACATACTGAAAAATCTTAAAATGCTTGGCGCCATTAACGGCATCCCTAAAACGCTTTCAAAGAAAACTTATATTGAAACGGAAAAAAAGATGCAGGATTTCTGCAAGAAATCAAAAATCCCAATGGGGCATATGGATATGCTTTTATGGTGCAAAGAATCCGGCGGAATATTTAAGTAACCGGCAAAAAAAGGACAACTTTTTGCCTCTGCAAAAACGGAGAAAAAAATGGATATAAACGCATTAAAAAAAATACAGTACGGGATGTACATAATTTCATCGGCAGCCGAAGGAAAAATGAGCGCGCAGCTTTCCAATACCGTTTTTCAGATAACGGCAGACCCCGTGCAATTTGCAATAAGCATTTCAAAACAAAATTTTACTTATGAGCTTATAGAAAAATCTGGAAAGTTTGCCATTACGGCATTATCCGAAGACGCTCCCTTTGAGTTTATGGGCAAATTCGGATTTAAAAGCGGAAGAAGCATAAATAAATTTGAAAAGGTCAGCCATGAAATTTCAGCAGCGGGAATCCCTGCGGTATTAGATTTTGCGGCTGCCGTTTATGAAGCGGAAACGGTAAAAAAAATTGATATGGATACGCACGTTGTTTTTATAGGCAAAATTACCGATATGAAAATTATCGACGATTCAAAAAACGCCATGACATATGATTACTACCGCAAAGTCAAAGGCGGCCTTACAGCCAAAAACGCCCCGACTTATACAAAGACAAATAAAATATAAAATATAAAAAGTAAAAAAAACGAAGCGTTTTTTGCAGTTGATATTTTATATTTTACTTTTTTATATTTTATATTTTTTAATCCGCCGTACTACATTCCGGGAATTTTCATATTTCCCATTAATTTTTTTGATTCTTCGGCCATCACATCCTGGGCTTTATCGGAAGCGGATTTAAAAGCTTCCAAGACCAGCTTTTCTATTTTTTCTTTTTTCTCTTTCAGTAAATCTTCCGGCATTTCAAAAGACTGGAATTCATTTTTCGCGTTTACCTTAATCTTTATTCCCTTGTACTCAATGTCAAGCACAATGGATTTAAGTTTTTTATCCATCTCGCTGATTTTGCTTCTCATAGACATCGCTTCTTTTGCCGCTTTAAACAGTTCCATTTTCAGACTCTCCTTTAAACTTTATTATTTTTAAAATATTTTTTGTCTCTCATTATCAAAATACGCACTAAAACTGCAAGAACAAACCATATTCCGCAAAGAATATATCCTATAAGATGGCTGCTGTACTTAAAAAGCACATAAACCCCCGCAAGGCCGCAAAATGTGGAAATCAAAAACATGTTTTTATATATTTTCGCTTTTTTCCGTATGTCCATAAAACTCCTTTATTTTTTGTATTTTTGATTATAGCTATTCCGTTTTTTCATGTTTTTATCAACCAATTTGTAAATAACGACATTTAAAACCAGCAAAGCTAAAGTTATCAGCATCATCTTTATATTATTGCCGCTTTTATCGGCAAGATAACTGAAAATAAGGATCTCTGCAAAAGAAACGGCATATAAAATAAGTTTTAAAATTCTTAAAAAATCCATTTTCATTTTATTAAATCATCCGTGACATTACTGTTATTTCACTATCTTCATAAGAGTTGTTCTCTGAAGCAGTGAACCTTTCTTAGACGATTCGCCTATCCTCATTGACGTGATGGCAACTCTGTTGATAAGGTATGTTTTGGATTCTTTTTCCGTTTCCTCGCCGTAGCCCCAAATCGAATGGATTATGTACGGACTGGGTCCTTCACTGCCTACATAGAGCATAATATGCCCCGGAAAATATAAAATAGTCAATCCCGGCATGCCGTTTTTTATAATCCTCTGGGATCTGAGATACTCCGGCTCGCCTTTTTCAAAACTTCCTGCGAAAATACCCGCAGATTCTATCTGTCCGGTTGAATTTCTCGGAAGCTTTATGCCGAAACACGCAAATATCTGCCTTATAAAACTTGAACAATCCTGTTCGCCGTTCATCCCCCCCCAGCCGTAAGGAGAATTGAGATGTTTAAAAGCCTGCTGTATTACATTTCTCTGCGTATATTGCATATAACCGACGGATATATCCGAAAGATTGATATACGCTTTCTGAAAACCCAATGTTTTATCACTCTTAGCTTTCGGGATCCTTATTTCGGCAATTTCACCCTTTATCCCCGCGATAGGCAAAGCGGTGCCCATACTGACATAATCAAAAAACTCGGTCATGTCTTCATTTTTATAAATATCGGCTTTCGGTGAAAGTATGACGGCAAACCTGTCCCATTTTTTATAATCTTTGATAACATCCTGCTTGCAAAAAGCTATAGTGTCCGCGTGAAGCCAGCCCTCTGCTATTTCGGATACGACATAAAACCATTCGCCGTCCAGAGAAGCATAAAGCACGGCAACAGGCGACGCCAAATCCAGCTGGGTTATCTGCATTCTGTCCAAATCCAGAGTGCCAAGGGATGAAAAAAGAGGTTCATACGAAGGCAAAGCCCTGAGCTCAGCATAACTCACCGTCATTGCAAAACGCACGTTTACGGTGGAAGCGAAAGCATTATAGCTTATATTTTTATCTAATTCGGTAAAATGATCCCTGCCTACCGGCTTATCCGAGTTTCCGTCATAATATTTTGAAAACATATTTAACATTTTTGTATGATTTGCCGCGGCGGTTCTGCGGTAAAAAATACTCTGAAAATACTGGATATCCGTCAAATATATGCTTTGTCCGCCGGTTTTCGCGTTGACGGCTTCAATTTCTTTTAAGGTAAGAATTACTTTATCGGGATCTTTGAGTTTTGAAATCCAATAGCCCGGGCTTTTCATCATTCTGTTGACATCCTGAAAAGCCGTCGGCGCCGGACAAATAGCTGTTTCTTTCGCGTCAATATTCACATTGTTATTATGCTTTTTTTTTGACGAAGGCGGTTTTTTGGCATAAGCGAAACATGAAAAAAAACATAATGCCGCCAACGCGATAACTGCTGTCTTTTTCATTTATACTTTATCTCCCGTTAGGATTTTTATCTGGCTGATGAATCAGCAGCCTTTTTAATAATCTCATTAAATTCTGCAATATCTTCATCGGACTCAAGCCATTTTACATTGCCGCTACTTTTACCGCTTGCTTCGTTAACGCCGTCTTCTTTTGCCTGCGGGATAAAAACTTTAAATTCCGTTTCAAGAATTTCAGTTTTCTTTCCGTTTTTTGTATCGCCGACTAAAGCCGTTTCCAAATCGTTTGAAGAATTTTTTGAGCCATCATCGTTCAATATTTTTTGAAATTTCTCTATATCTTCCGAAGAATCAAGTTTTATAACGGCTTCATGACTCTGTGAATAAGCCAAGCAAAATATACCTGCGGCAAACACCGCCGCGGCAGAGACGAATATTTTTTTTATCATATATTATTTACATCCTTTATGCATAAATACGCGCTTTAGCGTGCCTATATGCGCCTAAGAGTTCCCGACAATATTTCTTCAAAACCGTTTTTCGTCTTAATTATAAGATTTCCTTCTTCATTTATTCCTTTATTTACGCCTTTTATTATATCAAATCCGTTGTCAATTATTACATTTTCTTTCATAAAGGCGGTATTTTTATTATATTCTCCGGCAAATTTTTTGAAGCCGGCATTTTGAAATTCCTTATAAATTATGTCAAATTCCGTCAAGAACAGAGCCAAAAATTTTGCTCTGTCAGTACTTTTTCCCAAAATTGAATTCAAGGAAACAGCGTCGTTTAAATCTTCCGGAAGAAAATTATCCATATTTATACCGATCCCCGCGGCTGCCCAGTTTATACCGTTTTGCCCTGCGCACATTTCGATTATTATACCCGCAAGTTTCTTATATCCAAAAAGAATATCATTAGGCCACTTTACTTTTGTTTTTACGCCGTATCCGCGCCTTAAAATCCGGTTGAGCGCTATACCTGTAAGCAAAGCAAGCAAAGGGGCTTTTTCCGGAAGAATTTTAGGTTTAAGAAGCATCGAAAACCATAAACCGCCCGCGGCGGAACTCCACGGACGCCGCATTCTGCCGTAAGCGGCTCTTTGCTCGTCCGCAATGACAATAATGCCTTCGGGTTTTCCGTTTTCGGCAAGATTTTTTAGCTTAATTTGCGTGGAATCAATTTTTTTGAAATGAAATATTTTTTTACATACGGACAGATCGCGCGGGAGACTGCTAAAAACATCTTCTTTATTGAAAACGGGCGCGTTCTTTGCAAGTCTGTAACCTTTAGACGAAGAATCAATAATAAAACCGTTATTTATCAGACTCTTTATCATCTTATGTACCGCGTCTGCGGATATGCCTAAAATTCCGCCTATTTCGTTTCCTGAAATATATTTTTTGCCTAAAAGAAGCTTAACAATATGATGCATTTATTACCTTTTAACGGCACAGTGTAACGGGTAATTGCGTGTTTTCTAAAAGCGAAACGCTATCCGTCTTTTTAACTTATCGTAGTTTCAAGCGTAATGTCCAAGGCGGGAGCAGAGTGGGTCATCATACCTACGGAAATTCTTTCTATGCCGAGTTTTGCAAATTGTTTTACCGTTTTCAAATTTATGCCTCCTGAAATTTCAATTTCAGGCTTATAATTTCCAATTGAACTTTTTCTTATAAGGTTTATCATCTTTTTTGTATTGGCAAGACCGGTATTATCAAGCATTATTATGTCAGCTTTTGCTTCAAGAGCGTGTTTGACCTGGTCGATATTTTCGCATTCGACTTCTATAAGCATTTTTTTGTATTTTTTTCTAAGCTGGTTTACTTTTGAAGTTAAATCTTTAGTAAGAAACAAATGATTATCTTTAATAAGAACCATATCGGAAAGCCCCATTCTGTGGTTAACTCCGCCTCCGCATCTTACGGCATACTTTGCCAAATCTCTGTATCCCGGGATTGTTTTTCTGGTATCGTAAATTTTTGTTTTGCCGTTCTTTGCGGCGGCGACAAATTCACCGGTTAAAGTAGCAATGCCCGACAAATGCTGTAAAAAATTTAAAGCAGTCCTTTCTCCGGTCAAAATCGCGTATGCGGGACCTTCAATTTCAAGCACGTGCTCGCCTTTTTTTATTTTTGAGCCGTCATTCTTTTTTGTTTTTACTTTACACTTTTTATCTATAGATTTAAAAACTTCGGCAGAAATATCAACGCCGCACAATATGCCCGGCTTATTTGCGATCAAAACGGCCTTAGCTTTTTTGGCGGCGGGAATTAATGACTTTGTCGTTATGTCATTAAATACTCCGTCTTCTTTTAACGCAAGCGTTATTAAATTTTTAGTATTTTTCATGTTGGTTGATTGTATAAAAAAAACAAATATTTTTCAATGAGTGAGTTTGTCGGTAAATCCGCGCAGGGCAATGGCCGCGGCATGCCTCTATCGGGGATGATATTTTTTATGCTGCTGTTTAAGTCTGCTGTTCTCAAGATGCGTATATACCTGCGTTGTTGAAATAGAGCTGTGTCCGAGCATCTCCTGAACAAAGCGTATGTCCGCTCCGCCGGCAAGCAAATGGCTTGCGAATGAATGCCTTAAAGTGTGAGGAGTAATATTTTTATTGATGCCGGCATTTCTTGCTATATTTTTAAGCTGCCGCCAAAATTCTATACGGGATAATTTTTTTCCGAGCCTTGAAATAAAGACATTTTCTTCAACTCCGGCCGCAGGCTTTCTTTTTCTTAAATAAACGTTCAAAAAATCTTTTGCTTTTGACCCGAACGGAATCAATCTTTCTTTTGAGCCTTTCCCCAAAACCTTAAGAAAAGCGTCGTCAATATTAATGTCGCAGAATTTCAAGTTAATTAATTCCGAGACCCTCAAGCCTGTCGCGTAAAGCAGTTCAAGCATTGCCCTGTTTCTTATATTCATTTCATCCGAGGCGGCGACAGACGTTAACAGACGTTCAACTTCGTCAAAAGAAAGCATCCCCGGCAAATCTTCCGGTATCTTGGGCGCCGCGATATAAGCCGTCGGATTATTTTTTGCCAAATCTTCAATATTTAAAAACTTATAAAACTGTCTCAAAGATTCCATCATTCTATAAATTGAACGCGGTTTTAATCCTTCGGTTTTGATCTCCCACAAAAAATCGGTTATATCATTATGGCGCATCTTTTCAATATCAAAATTTTTCTTTTTACAGAACTCAAAAAACTTATTCAAATCCGACTTATACGCCAAAACCGTATTTTTAGACAAGCCTTTTTCGACGGTTATATAGCTGATAAAGTCATTGAATGTTTTGTTTATATCCATAGTTGGTACCAAAAAAAACGAAACAATAGCGCCGGGGTCTCTCTAAAAACCCATGTATGTCATTCCGGAAGGCCGTTATTGCTTTTTCCAACGATAACGGCAAACGCAGATTCCCGTTGGAATTTACCCTCGAGTGCCTAGGGTGTGGACGGCGCGGCGCGGATGATGTTTTTAGAGAGTCCCTGTTCGCTGTTTCATATACGGATTATGCCGCAATTCGTTTGCCAGCGTAGTACGGCTTCCGTGCCCGGGATAAATAACGGTTGAAGGATCCAGGCGTTTTATTTTTTCAAGAGAATTCATAAGCTCGTCAAAGCTGCCTCCGGGAAAATCCGTGCGGCCTATTGTTCCGGCAAACAAAGTATCTCCGGTAATAAGAAACCCGTCAAACAAAAGGCAAATCCCGCCTTTTGTATGCCCTGGAGTATGAATAACTTTAAACTTTGCAAAAGAAAGCTCTACTTCCTGATTATCTTCAAGCTGTATTTCCGGAGTTCTTACGGATTCGGGATTACCGAAAATTGCGGAGGCATTGCCGTAAGGGTCTGCAAGCATCTGAATTTCATATTTGTGCGCCGCCAAAGGAATTTTATATTTTTCCCGTATTTGCTCGTCGGAAAAAATGTGGTCGTAATGTCCGTGCGTATTTACAAGCATCTCGGGCTTTAAGCCTTTTTTTTCTATTTCGCTTATAACTTTATCGCCGTCCTCGCCGGGATCTACAATAAGCGCTTTCAATGTGCCGATGTCGTAAACGATATAACAGTTCGCTTCTATTTGCCCTGAAATTATTTTATCCGTTTTTATCATCTTAGAATCACGTTAACAGCCTGTAAAATTATATTCGCAATAAATCCGGCGGCCATATCGTCAACGGTTATGCCGAGGCCGCCTTTGATTTTTTGAAGTTTTTTAATAAAAAACGGTTTTGAAATATCAAAAACCCTGAACAAAATAAATCCCAAAGACAGGAAAAAAACGGTTTTAGGCAAAAACAGCACGGAAAGCCATACTCCGGCAACTTCGTCAATAACTATGCGCTGATCGTCTTTTTTATTGTAGATTTTTTCGGCAAGCGACGAAAACAAAACGGACGCAAAAAACATAAATACTGCAGCAGCAGCCTGAAAATAATAATCCTGCGGAATAAATAAATACCAAAGCAAAATTCCGGCAAGGCTGCCGAAAGTTCCCGGGGCATATTTTATGTATCCCGCTCCAAAGACCGATGAAACAAATAAAATCAATTTACGCATTGTCTTTTAAAAGCTCTCTGTGTTTCCATATATAATGCACGCCGGAATAAATCGTCATTATTGTCGCGGCAAGAGTTGCCCAGTAAGGAGTGTTTTGGAGTACCAACGCAAGCGTACGGTAAGAGCCTCCGTCAAAAGTAATTATCAATTTCGGCGTAATTCCGTAAAATTTCAGAAAATATTGCTGAATTATAAGTATAAGCAAAACAAGAATAATTACGAATATTTGGGATGTGGTTTTAAATTTTCCTGCTTTGTCGGCCGGTATGATCACATTCTTTACGGCCGCTATTGAACGTAATCCCGTTATAATAAACTCTCTTGATATAATGGCAATCACCATCCATGCCGGAATACCCAGAATATCGATATCCACAAAGCATATAAAAACCGCCGATATTAAAAGCTTATCCGCCAGCGGATCAAGAAAAATGCCCAGCGGCGTAACCGTATTGCTTCTTCTGGCAATCTGCCCGTCGATGAGATCGGTTATTGACGCAAGGCAGAAAATAATCAAAGCTAAAATACTGCACCAAAAAGTATGCAGTTCAATAAAAACAATAAGCAGCGGCACCAGACAGATTCTTGTCAGAGTAAGTTTATTCGGCAAATTCATTTATATACCTTTATTGCTGTTTTTATAAATCCAGCGGCAGGCTGACCCGCCTTACTTCGCAATCGCCGCAAACAATCCGGACTAAGCGCTCCGCAATGCCTCACGCATCAATTTCAGCTTTTATTTTATATCCGTCATTATTTTTTATTATTATTTTATAGAACTTTCCGCATTCTAAAGTTTTATCATATAATATTTCCGTGCTTCCGTCTATTTCCGGAGCCTGAAAAACGCTTCTGCCGGAAATCAAATACTTTTTCCCATGCTTTACGCATTTTTCTGCAAGAAATTCCGTCCTGCCGTTTTGTCTTTTTCGGGCTGCCGAGCCGCCGGACTGATTAACTTCCGCAGTTAAAGCGTCAATCTTTGCTTTAAAAACATCATATTGCGCTTTTTCAACTTCAACTCTTCTGCGCGCTGCAAGCTCACGGCCGATATGCCTTTTTAATTTTGAAGAAGCGGCTTCTTTCTGATCGGAATATTCAAATACTCCCGCATACTGGAAATATCCCGTTTTAATAAAATCTGTCAGCTCTTTTACGTCTTTATTTGTTTCGCCCGGAAAACCCGTTATAATTGACGTTCTTAAAACGATGTCCGGAATTTTATTTTTTATCTTTTCAATTACCCGTCTTGTGTTCAACGGTCTTTTCATCGCGGAAAGCACCTTTCTGCTTATGTGCTGCACCGGAATGTCAATATACTTACATATATTTTTGTACTCCTTAAAAACATCCAGAAACGGATCCGTTATGCTTGACGGATAAGCGTACATTAACCTTATCCACTTAAAATCAATTTTTGCAAGCTTTGCAAGCAGTTTATCTAAAGCAAATGCGTCGTATATATCCAAACCGTAAGAAGTCGTATCCTGAGCTACCAGTATAAGCTCTTTCACGCCGGCCTGAGCCAAAGATTTTGCTTCCGCGTACAGAGAATCTATTGTACGGCTTGTAAATTTTCCCCTCAAATCCGGAATTATACAAAAACTGCATCTATGATCACACCCTTCGGCAATTTTTAAATAAGCTGAAGGCAAATGAGAAGACAGGATCCTTTGTTTTGAATCGTTTAATCCGCCGGGCAAAAGCAAATCATTTGCCAAAAGCGGATTATCCGCTTTTTTATTTAAAATCAAAGCGGGAAGCTTATCCAAAGCTCCCGTTCCCGTATAACCGTCTATCAAAGGAAATTTTTCAGTTATTTTTTCTTTAAGAAGCTGCGGCAGACAGCCGGTAACATAAACCTTAATGTTTTTCTTCTTCTTTAAAAGCAGAACATTTTTTATGCATTCTTCGGACTCAACCCTTGCGTCGTGAATAAAAGAACAAGTATGTATAACTACAGCGTCGGCATCGCTTAAACCGGCGCTTGGCAGATAACCGTTATTTTTTAAAATCCCGAGCAGATACTCGGCTTCTACCGTATTTTTCGGGCAGCCTAAAGTTATTACCGCAACCTTTACAGGCGAAGCTGAAAGAGGAGAACGGAAACCGGAATTAACAGCGCCGTATTGCTTTGCGGATTTTTCGCTTCCGCCCATAATGACAAGGCTTATCCTTGCTTTTTCCGCTGATTCGTAATTTTTCCTGTCTTTATTTCCATTTTCCACTTTTCACTTTCAACTTTGTCTTTTTAAGACTACGGTATTAACATCCTGCACTGCGCCTGCGTCAACATCAATTTTAATGCCGTTAAAAAAAACGTCAACTCCGGGAGTATATCCTATTTTGACATTAAATTCGTCATTTGCTTTCCAGGTCTTCTTCGTTCCTTTGACTATAGTTCCCTGAAAAAATTCCCTGCCGTCGCCCTCAACTCTTATCCATACGTTTTCAATAGCAATGATTTCAAGTTCCTGCTTGTCATTTTGCTGTTTTACGGCAGGAACTGCCGCTGTCTGAATCTCGTTTACATTCCGTATAGCGGCGGATTCGGATTTTGGAGCCGGCTGCGCGACGATCTGTTCATGCTTTTGAGGAAAAGGCTTCAGCGCTTCATTCGCGCCGTTTTCCGTATCCTTTTTATTACTTTCAGCTGATATTTCCACGGGCATGTTCCGCTCTTTAAGTTCCCGTTCTCTTTGCTCGCGAAGTTCCTGCATCTTTTGAATTTGCATTTTTTTTTGTTCTATGGCAGGAATTCTGTCGGGATTTTCTTCGGTGAATGCCGAAATATTTTTATTCATATATAAAAAAGCCGCGCATAAAACCAAAGCTATAAAAACCGTAATAAATAACTTTTTTAAATCGCCGCCGCTTTCTTTGGCAGATTTTGCTTTAGGCTTTTTTGATATAAAACCGTTCTTGTTTTTTTCATTTTTTGCGGAACCGCCGCCGTCCTCGTTTCCTTCGCTCTCATTTTTTCTTTTTTCATATTGGGCGAGCAAATCATCTCCGTTAAGCCCCAAATATCTGGCATAAGACTTAACAAAACTTTTATAATAAATTTCCGCGGAAAACACCGTCTCATCGCCGTCTTCGATAGCCGAAATATATTTTTCCTGAATTTTTGTCGCTCTGTGGACTTTGTCTAAATCCAAGCCCTGTTCTTCACGTTTATCTTTTAAAATTTTCCCGAGTTCTTTCATTAATAATATCCTAGTTAAGTTCTATAATTTCTACGCCTTCCGGAGCTGTAAATTTAAAAACGTCTTTTTTAATATTCCGGTTTACTTTATATTCGCCGATATTCACGTTTACGACAAGTCCCGCGGCCGTAACGACCGCTTTTGCGGGGAGCATAGTTGTTTTGTCCACGTGAAGCTGCATGTTCCACTCATTTTTTTGCGCCGGAACTATTTCGATGATATGATTTTTTTCATCTTCTCCGATATAATTTATTGAATTGTCTTTCCGTATAGTCTTCCAATTGCTTCCGAAGTTTACCATTGATGTCGGCGTAAAATCTCCGTTGATAACGTCTTTCCAGTTATCTACCACGGCCTGCGAATTTTCGGGAGTGTATATCGTAATCTTTTTGCCGTCGATATAAATCCTTTGTTCCTGGGGAGTTTTCTGGACTATAAAAATACTGTTCGGTTTCTTATATTTCAGATTACCGGTAATATTCTGCGTCTCTTTTGTCGCAGAATAAAATATTTCCTGGGTATAAGTAATTTCAGCGGCGTCCATTTTTTTATCGACCGCTTCCATCTTGGCCAGCACATCGTTCAATTTTATCTCATTTGTCTGCGCAAAAGCATTCATAGAAAAAACCGTTAAAACGGCAAATGCAAAAATATTTATCTTTTTCATTTTAATACCCCCTTAACTGTTCGTTAATTTTTTCATTATTTATAAGCCAATCCGAAGCCCCGCTCCGCTTGACTATATAACCGTTATCCTGCAAATACTGCAGCAGTTCTTTTGCCTTAGAGTAAGAACCGAAGTTTATTTCTAAAAGATCAAGCGATACCCTCTGGCGGTCTTTTATAAGTTTAAGGACTGGCATAAGATCTTTCATTGCATTTCTGGAACCGGCTGTCGCAGCAGACGTATCGATAGGGTTTCCTCTTTGCTCATGCATTCTGAGTATCTTATTCTGCGCTACAAGAGCTTTTTTAGGCAGCCCCAGATATTCGCAATAGTAAGATAAAATATCGTCATAATTTTCCAAATTGATAAAAAGCGCGGTATCTCCGTCTTCCAATCCTTCCAGCAGCATCGCTATTATTCCGGTTTCTTTTGAAACATCATCGATAGAAAGCCCTTTTGCTTCACGTTTTTCTTTTAAGTATTCTCCGATTTCTTTCATTTTGGCACCTCTTTTAGGAATTCATGTCCAGATACTCATTTATTTTATCATAATTTATCTGCCATTTGTTAGTGCCTTCGGGTTTTGTTATAAAACCTTTCATTTCAAGAACGCTCAATATATTAGTCGCGCGGGCAGAACTTCCGAAATTCGCTTTAAGCAGATCCTGCGAAACTCTTTTGCGTTCGTTAATAAGAGTAAGCGCCGGAATCAAATCTTTCAAGCTTTTTTCCTCTATAAGGTCAAGTTTTTCGCCCGACACTTCAACGGCTATAGGCTCGTATATCCTCGGAAAATTTTGACCGTTTATAAACTCGATTATCTTTTCCGCCTCTTTTAACGATACGTACGCCCCCTGCAAACGCGCCGGTCTTGCTTCTCCCGGAGGCAAAAACAGCATATCTCCTTTTCCGATCAGATCTTCGGCTCCAAGCGCGTCCAATATAACGCGGGAATCTATTTTTGACGTTGTCTGAAACGACAGCCGCGCCGGAAAATTAGCTTTGATTACTCCGGTAATAACATTTACCGACGGCCTTTGCGTCGCAAGTATCAAATGGATCCCTACTGCTCTTGCCATTTGGGCAAGCCTTTGCACGGAATCTTCGATCTCCTTTTGCGCGACAAGCATCAAATCCGCGAGTTCGTCTATTATTACCACAATATAGAATTCTTTTTCCCTTCCTTCCTCGATCATTTTATTATTGTAATCTTCAATATTTCTGACCATTTCTCCGGCAAACTTCATATATCTTTCTTCCATGACGGTTACAAGTTTCTTTAACGCCGACGCGGCTTCTCTGGGGTTTGTAATAATATCAGCGTCTGCGGCGCAAGAGCACGGATTATAAAGATGCGGAATATCTTTGTAAATAGGCATTTCAACGCGTTTCGGGTCTATCAGCATAAATTTAACTTCATCAGGGCGCGCTTTATATAAAATTGAAAGTATTATGGTATGGATGCCGACGCTTTTTCCCGAGCCGGTAGCTCCGGCAATAAGCAAATGAGGCATTGCCGCCAGATTTGCGACATAGCCTTCTCCGTCGGTCGTTTTTCCGAGCGCCAGAGAAAGAAGCGATTTCGAATTCTCAAAAGCGCGGCTTTCCAAAATCCCGCGAAGCCCCACTATAACGCTTTCGGGATTTGGCGCTTCTATGCCCACGGCGGCTTTTTCGGGTATAGGCACGACTCTTATTGACGATGTCCTCATCGTAAGAGATATATTGTCAATAATATTTGAAACCGCCTGTATTTTTACGCCCGGAGCCAAAACTAAATCATAACGCGTAACTACGGGGCCCGGTATAATATCTTTTACTTCAGCGGCAATATCGAAATCCGCAAGCGTTTTTCTTAAAAGCTCGGCTCTTTCAAGAAGCTTGTCTTTATTTGTTTCAAAACTTACAGCCGGATCATTTTTCAATATATTCGTCGAAGGCAGCTTGTAGTCAAAACTCTTGCTTTCGATTTTTTCCGGTTTATGTTTTTCTTTTTCCGCCTTTTCTTTGACGACCTTTTCATCTTTTTCTTTTTTGCCGACTATATTAGGCTTAACGGGTTCGGGTTTTGAAACAACCGTAGGCTCCTCCGTCCTGACAACGGGAGGTTCCGGCTTTCTTTCCAAAACATTAGGCTTAAGTTTTTCTTTAGCGTTTTTATCTTTTTGGGAATCTTCCGTAAACCCTTTGATAAAATGATATATTGCCGAGCTTAACGAAATTCTGAAAAGTTTTGCCGCGGAATATATAAAAATTATCGCCGTGACCGAAAATCCCAGCGTTATGCCCAAAAGCTGCTCAAAAAAAGGAAATAACTTATCTCCTATCCAGCCGCCGTAGGTGTTGATTTCAAACAAAAGCCCCGAGAATGAAAACAAAACCGCTCCCGAGATCATACAGAAAACCGACCATATAAAATCCATTCTCCCTCTCAATTCAAGGGATTTGCTTATCTGCACTATAAAAAACCAAAGAAATATGAAAGGAAGAATATAAGTAGCGGTGCCGAACATTTGAAACATTATATTTGTAAACCCTTTGCCTATCATGCCGGAACTGTCAGGCACTATCACGGCATACGCGCATACAAACGCCGCCAAAACAAAAAACAGGGCGACAACTTCCCTGTTTCTGTTTGCATTATTCATTTTTTGTTTTTTATTTTTTGTTTTATTTTCTCTAGCCACTTTTTCTGTCCTCTGGAATTGTAATGCATACCAAAAACTGAACTGAGAGGCCTCAGAAAATCATTTGCCTTATGTTATTTAAGAGATATTCTGTAGCTGTAATCCTGCTGCACAATATTGACTTTATTTTCTCTTGCAAGCCAGCCCAAAGCAAGATACAGCATTGTGTTCGACAAGCCTAAATTCGCCTTAATCTTTATAGGAGACGACTCTCCGTTTTCAAGCAAATAATTCCAAACCTCTCCCGCCGCAAATCCTACTCTGTCAATCATATCAGCCATTATTTTACCCCTTAAAAATACAATTTTCACTTTAGATAGGTTTTTAGAGAGATCCGATTATTATTTGCCGTTTTAGACTTTTTCAACTTCAAACAAATCCTGCCCCGAATTTACGGGTTTTCCGTTTTCCGCCAAAATTTTCACGATCTTAACTTTGAACGTGGCTTTTATTTCATTCATAACTTTCATAGCTTCGACAATACATAATGTTTTGCCGGTCTCAACAATATCTCCCTCTTTTGCAAACGCGGGAGACGACGGAGACGGAGATTTATAAAATACTCCCGTTATCGGAGATTTTATAGTTTCCCCCGAAACTGCCGCTTCATGTTTAGGCTGCTGTTCAGTCTGAACTTCAGCCGCAGCCGCCTGCGTTTTTACAGGCGCTGCCGCAGCAAATTGTTTTACTTCATCAGGGTTTTTTCTCTTAATGCAAAGTTTATAATCTTTGGAATTGACTTCCAATTCTTCGATTTTTTCATCTTTCATTATCTCATAAAGAGATTTCACTTTGTCTTTAATGTCATTTGCCATGATAAACCCTTTTAACGGCAGTAGCGAATAATTGTTATGCGCGGCTTTGCCCCGCCAGAGGCTGCACAACTGCCTTTATTATTGTCTTGCAGCTTTCATGCTGAGATTTACTCTGCCCTGCTTGTCAATTTCAACAACTTTGACCGTAACTTCGTCGCCTTCTTTAACGACATCTTCGACTTTTTTGGTATGTCCGTCGGAAAGCTGGGATATGTGTATCAATCCCTCTTTTCCCGGAAGAACTTCTGCAAACGCGCCGAAAGCCATTATTTTGACTATTCTTCCTTTGTATATTTTTCCGACTTCAACTTCTGCGGTTATCGCCTCAACCATCTCTTTCGCTCTTTGAACGCCTTCGGCATCCGTTCCGGAAATAGCCACTTTTCCTGTATCTTCTATGTCAATTTTAACGTTCGTATCTTCCTGGATTTTCTTTATATTTTTTCCTCCGGGACCGATAAGTTCGCCTATTTTCTTGACTGGTATCATTAAACTTACCATCTGAGGCGCAAAACTTGATATATCCGGATTAGGAGCCGATACGGCGGCATCCATTTTATCCAATATAAACATTCTTCCGCGTTTTGCCTGGTCTAATGCCTGCGCCAGGATTTCGGTCGTAAGTCCTGTAACCTTTATATCCATCTGAAGCGCGGTAATTCCTTTTCTGGTACCCGCAACTTTAAAATCCATATCTCCCAGATGATCTTCCATTCCCATAATATCAGTCAAAACAACATAATTGTCGCCTTCTTTCATAAGCCCCATAGCCACGCCCGCGCAGCTTGATTTTACGGGAACGCCGGCATTAAACAATGCAAGCGAACCGCCGCAAACCGAAGCCATTGAAGAAGAACCGTTTGATTCCAAAATATCGGATACTATTCTTATTGTATATCCGAACTCTTCTTCGCTTGGAAGAATAGGCCTTAACGCCCTTTTTGCCAAAGCGCCGTGACCGATCTCTCTTCTGCTTGTAGATCTTTCGCCCTTCGGTTCTCCGGTCGCAAAACCCGGAAAATTATAATGAAGCATAAAACGCTCTTTATATTCGCCGGCAAGTTCGTCCATGATCTGCATATCGCCGGGAGTTCCGAGCGTTACGGTAGCCAAAGCCTGCGTCTGGCCTCTTGTAAACAAACTTGACCCGTGAACTCTTGGAAGAATATCCGTTTCACACGTTATCGGTCTTATATCTTCAACGCCTCTTCCGTCGCTGCGTACTTTTTTGTTTAAAACAAGCTCTCTTGCTTTTCTGTAAAAAATATCTTCAAGAATCATATCAGCCGCCGCGGCCGTTTCTTCGGGATATTTTTCAAGCATTCTTGCTGTTATGTCTTTTTTAAATGCCGCCCAGAACATATCTCTTTCGCTTTTTTCTTTTATGGTGACGCCTTCTTCGGCTTTTGCAATCGCTTCGGCTTCAATATCTGATTTTAAAGACGGATTGGTCTGAGGTTCCTCAACCTGCATTTTTTCTTTCCGAGGCAATTCTTTTTGGAAGGCGCAAATAGATTTAATAGTTTCTCTGGCGAGATTTAAAGCGTCAAGCATTTCCGGCTCTGAAAGTTCCAAAGCGCCGGCTTCAACCATAGTCAAAGCGTCTTCGGTTCCGCTCACGACCAAATCCAAATCGCTTTCTTTTTGTTCCGTTCTTGTCGGATTTATTACAAACTGCCCGTTTACTCTTCCAATTCTTACCGAAGCAATGGGATGGTAAAAAGGCAAGTCGGATATAGTCAAAGCGACCGACGCTCCCAATATAGCCGCTATGTCGGCGTCATTTTCTCCGTCGTGTGAAAGCACAATTGACGCAATCTGCGTATCATTTCTCCAATGTTCCGGAAAAAGCGGCCTTATGCTTCTGTCTATAAGCCTGCTTACAAGGATTTCGCTGTCTCTTGGTTTTGCTTCTCTTTTGAAAAAACCGCCTGGAATTCTTCCGGCGGCAAAAGTCCTCTCCCTGTAATCAACTGTCAACGGCATAAAATCAATGCCGGGCTTCGGTTCTCTTGAGCCTACGGCATTAACCAAAACCGTAGTATCGCCTGACCTTACCAAACAGGAACCGTTCGCCTGCTTTGCCATTTTACCAGACTCAATAATAAACTTCTTTCCTGCAACTTCTACTTCTTTTTTAAAATACTCCACTTTACGCTCCATTGCCCGGTATATTCCGCGCAAAAGATCCAAGAAAACGCTAAAACGGCAATTGACAATTGGCAGTCAACAATGAATAATTGAAATTTTTCATTCTTAATTCTGCCGTTATCGGCGTTTTTTTGCATCCTTTGAGCTGCCGGGACTTTTTTTATTTTGTCTTATTTTCTAAGATCAAGTTTTTTAATTAAAGATAAATATCCTTCTTTGTTATGCTTTTTGATATAATCCAAAAGCCTTCTTCTCTGCCCGATCATTTTCAAAAATCCGACTCTTGACGCAAAATCTTTCGGATATTTTTGGAAATGGTCGGAAAGATACTTAATTCGTGACGTAAGAAGCGCAACCTGAACCTCGGGCGAACCCGTATCCGTTGCATGAGTTTTGTACTGTTCCACAACCGCTTTCTTTTCAAATGCCATCTTTGCCGCTCCTTGCTCTATCTTATAAATTTTTATACCGCAATATTTTAATTTTATCAAATTTTCTTTCAAATGTAAACAAACATGTCTGTGGAAATTAACCGACATATAAGAAAGTTTGTTGCTGTTTTTAAGGCAGGTAAATAAAAACCGGATACTTTAAATTATATTTTTAAAATATCCGGTTTTTATTATGGGACTTTCAATCCAGAGCGTGTTCGGCATCTTATACATTTTCCAAAAGCTTTTTGCGTACCGCTTATTATGCCGCCTGCAGCATGCTTCTCACTGTGGAAGCCGATATTTTTGTTCCGTTTTTAACATTATTGATCATTTTGGCAACCGCAAAACCGGACATTGAATCATTCACAAGAGTAAACGCTCTCTTGGCTTCGTCCATCTTTTCCGGCGAGACGCTTAACGGATCTGAAAGTATTTCATTTATCAGGCTTCCTGCTTCCGCCAATAATTCCGAGATTTTTCTTTCTTCGCCGCTCATCGCCAGCTTCTGCACGGAAAGAAGTTCGCTTATTGTTGCGGAGTCCAGCTTTTGTCCGTTAACGGCCATGTAAAGCATCAGCGATCTTATGGTTTTTCTGTCGCTTACGTTTACATTGTCAAGGTAATAACCTATATCTACTCCTTTCATGCCCGCATACTCTTTCTCAAGATATTTTTCAACGGCCGCCCTTATATAAGCTTTCGCGGAAGCGTAACTCTCCTCCGTGCCGGTTTCCTCCATATCCGCCGCATATTTATACGCAACGCTGTCTTCCCTTATCCCTGCAGCTTTCAAAGCTTCCGTCATTCCTTTAAAATTTATGCCTTTATCGGGCTTTTGAGTCATAAAATCTCTAAGCAGTCCGATATTATTTAAGTCGAGGCCATTAAGGATATATTCAGACTCATACTTATATTTATACACATCGTCGGCGCCTGCGGCAACCGTCTTAAACGCTCTGTCATATGTGGTTTTATATCTGCCGGCGGAACTCTTCACTCTTGATTTGTCTTTTGAAACTCCCGTCGTATCTCTCATAAACGCCGTAACAACTCTGCCTTGCACCGAAACCAGCTCGTCTCCGTTGTCCATTCCCGCCATTTCAACGGCAATATTGCTGAACCTTCCAACGGCTCTTTCAACGTCGACCGCAGTGCTTTCGCCTTCGACCGTTACGACTGCCGTTATCGAACTGCCGGCAATAGAAGCTTCAAATTCAGATATCATGGAAGCGTTTTTTGCGGAATTATTTCTGTCAAAAATTATATAATTCTGAGCGTCTATCCCATACCTGTCGGAAATTTGTTTTACCGCGTCTATTACCTTGGCCGCGTTCTCCGAAGAGAGTCCCGTAACGTCCGCGTAAATCCCTTTGAACCCGATGAGATACGCTTTACGTATTAAATCCGCATTCACACTTCCGTCGTTATTAATGAGATCGGACAGTTTTAAATCGGCAATTTTTTTCACATTGTTTCCGGTATTGAGAATATTCCTTATTCTGACGACGCTGCTTAATTCTTTTCCGGAAGATTCCGCGCTTCTTTCTATTATTTGGCTGTACAAAACTTCTATCGCGGTTTTTATATCGGCATTTACTACTCTCAACAGAGAAATATTCTTTGATTGTTCATTATCCGTATATTTAGCCGTCGAACTTGCATCCGTAAATCTCGGAGAGCGCTCGGTATCTACGATACCTCCGTATTCATTGCCCGGCATCTGCCAGTTTTTGCCTCTTTCCTTTCTGGCAGAGATCTCGGCCAAAAGCTCTCCCGTTTTCTCTCTTATCAAACCGTCTTTATCAAAATACTGCGCTATTTTACCGTCTCTGAGTTCAAAAATTCCGGAATCGCTTATATCTTCGACCGTAATTCCGTTATCCTGAAGAAGCTTATTATCTAAAGAAACACCCTTGTAAACTATCATTCCGGCTCCGCTTACGCCTAAATTCCTTTGCAGCTTCTGCACGTTTCCGTTAATATCCGCCGCAAAATGTTTGGCCGACAAGATATAGGCCTGATTGTACATTTCCTCTCTCATCGACTCAGGCACTTCGGAATCAAGCTGCGCATTGTTTAATACAACGCATTTTATCACGGGATTTAATCTGAAAACCTCCACATTTCCTTCCATGCTTCTAGGAACATAATGCTCAACCGTCACATAATACACAGTTCCGTTGTATATTACTGGAACGGATGTGTTCGGCTTGATTCTGTCATAATCATTAGGAAGAGAATCTCTCTCGGATCTTTGCATTATCACCGATTTTATTCCGATATCTTCTTTCATCATAGACAAAACCTGCGTTCTTGTCTCAAGGGAAATACTATAATTTTCTACAAAAAACTGTATGCCGGAAGCTATTGAGTTCTGTTTGCTGCCGGATATAATATTGTCATTGATCCATTTCTCTATAGCTTTTCCTAGAGTTATAGTTGACAAAACAAGCTCTACAAACTGTTTAAAATCTACGGAAGACTCTTCCGCAGATTCAGTGCCTGTTTCTATGACTGACGGCAATACTTCTGCTTCTAAGCCGCCTTCATAGGCAGCGGCGGCAACGGCCTCATAAGCCTCAATATCGGCTCTTAATCCGGCAACGATATCGTTTCCGAACGCCTGCTGAAGCGCGGCATATGTCTCGTTTAATTCAGATCCTTCGCTTATTTTGTCAAATTTCGATACGTTAAGATTAGCAAGCGCAAGCTTATCATTGACAGCCTGTATTGCGGCCGCCTGCTGAAAGTAAAGGCTTGCAAATTCGTTTAATTTTTCTTTTTTAGTACCGGTGGCTTCCGTATCGGCAGCCAATATTTTTTCCAGAATATTAAAAAGCTGATCGGCTTTCGGTTTTGTATAAGAAGCAAGCAGCAATTCCATGTATTCATTTTTCTTGTCTCCGGTCTGCTTTACGGCTTTATTGAGCGCTATTATTTCGTTTCTCATATCAGATATCTTCTTTTTGTTGTCTTTAATTATATTTTTCTGTTCATTGTAGCCTCTGAATATAAAATATCCAAAAAAAACCAACGGCAAGGCAAAAGCAGTAATAGCGACGAACATAATAGGATTAACACCGAATATAACATTCCCCATCCC
Source organism: Endomicrobiia bacterium (assembly GCA_009776745.1). Lineage (GTDB taxonomy): Bacteria > Elusimicrobiota > Endomicrobiia > Endomicrobiales > Endomicrobiaceae > Endomicrobium_B. The sequence goes on from WRNH01000009.1 coordinate 39,999, forward strand.
GTTTTGGACTTTCGCGATATAAGCTCCCAGCATTTTGCCGTATTTGCTGGCATAAGGATAAGCAATACCAAACGTTACAAGAACAATCAGCGTCGGAATAGGAGCAATAAAAGCAAGTACGGCGGCACCTATTCCAACTGCCATTAACCCGAGAGATTTCAAGAAATCTTTATTATTTTTAGCAGTCTGTTTCTGCACTTTTTCTACAAATCTGTTCAATTCGTCTTCGCCGATTTTATTTACAAGCTCGCTCATTTTGATTTTTCTATCTTCTTTCTCTGCGGCTTTTTTCAAGTCCAGAACCATTTGCGCCAAACCTTTTGCCGGATTTTTATAATCGTTCAATGCAACTTTAAACAATCCTTCGTTGAACGGCACGTCCATTTCAAAATTTTCAAGATTTAAAACGGAAGCATATTGCTCAATATCTATAGTGGCAAGCGTCTTCGTAAAACTGGTTACCGGGAAACCATGCTTTTTGAGAACAGCGGCATTCCCTTTGTAAGGGTCTGTCATTCCAAGCCTTGTTCCGAAAAAAAGTATCATAGCGCCTACCGCAAATAACAGAACGGCGGCTGAAGTT
>WRNH01000010.1 GCA_009776745.1 Endomicrobiia bacterium
AGGACAGATCAAAATAGGGACTACAAAAAGGGGAATAGGGCCTGCTTATGCCGATAAAGTTAAAAGGATAGGCATAAGAATAACAGATTATATCGAAAAAGAAGTTTTTGAAGATCTGCTCGAAAAAAATCTTGCTGAAAAAGCTCCTATACTTGAAAAAAGCGGCATCAACATAAAAAATCTTAAAAATGAAATATTGAAAGACCATAAAGAACTTTCAAAGTTTTTGAAGCCTTTTGCCGCCGATACAAGCCTAATGCTTGACGGAGCAATTAAGAAAAGAAAAAAAATACTTTTTGAAAGCGCCCAGGGAACTCTTCTGGATATTGATTTTGGAACGTATCCTTATGTTACTTCGTCAAACCCTATTGCCGGCGGCGTTGGTACTGGCGCGGGAGTCGGGCCAAGCAATATAGATAAAGTTCTCGGAGTGGTAAAAGCTTATACTACAAGAGTCGGAGAAGGGCCTTTTACCGCCGAACTTTTTGACGATATGGGCGAATATCTCAGAGAAAAAGGCGGAGAATACGGAGCGACTACGGGCAGACCCAGACGCTGCGGATGGTTTGACGCTGTCATTGTCAGACACAGCGTGAGAGTAAGCGGGATAAAACATTTGATTCTTACAAAACTTGACTGTATGGAAGAGATAGATAAAATTAAAATATGCGTAGCGTACAAATATAAAGGCAAAATTTATAAAGAAATGCCGGCATCGAGGACAATTCAGGCGGGATGCAAACCGGTTTATGAAGAAATGCCGGGTTTTAAAGGCAAAGTAAAAGGCATTACGGATTTTAAAAAACTTCCTAGAAACGCGCAAAAGTACGTTAAACGCCTTGAAGAACTTGTCGGCGCTCAGATCGATTTAATATCTCTCGGGAGAAAGAGGGAAGAAACTATAGAAGTAAGGAAGGGCGTGAAATGGTTCTAAAAAAAGGATATTTGGCTCTTGAGTCCGGAAAAGTATTTGAAGGCGTATCTTTCGGAGCGGAAAACGAAGCGGCTGGAGAAGTTGTATTTGACACTTCGGTGTTTGGATATCAGGAAATTATTACTGATCCTTCATCTTTCGGGCGCATTACCTGTTTTAATCATCCGCACATAGGCAACTGCGGATGCAGTAAGGACGGCAATGAATCGGCAAAAGTTTGTTCGTCGGGAGTGATCGTCAAAGAATGCAGCGCGGTCATTTCAAGCCATCTTTCGGAGTTTTCTCTGCAGGAGCTGATGCTAAAAAACAATGCTCCGGGTATCGAGGGAGTCGATACCGGAGCATTAACAAAACATATAAGGGATAACGGCTCGTTAAAAGCCGTTATTTCTTTTTTTGGGGATTATCCTTCAAAGCTTGTTGAAAAAGCGAAAGAATTAAAAATTGACGACGGTAAATATATACGGGAAGTATCATGCAAAGAAAAATATGTGTATTGCCAGGGCGATGAGGGAACTATAGGCATTATTGATTACGGATGCAAAAACAGTTTTCTTAAAAGCATAGCATCCAAAGGTTTTAAAATAATAGTTTTTCCTTATGATGTGACGGCAAAAGAAGTTTTAGAGTCGGGAATAAACGGGTTATTTCTTTCTAACGGCCCTGGAAAAGTTTCAAAAGAGACGGGCGCGGCCGTTAAAGAAATAATTGAACAATCTCCGTCTTTGCCTGTTTTCGGCGTGTGCGCGGGATTTCAGGCTATAGCCAAAGCTTACGGCGCAGAATTTAAGAAGCATAAGACCGGAAGACACGGTGCTAATCATCCAGTAAAAAACACGGAAACAGGAAAAATTGAAATTACGGCGCAGAATAACGGATATACGCTTGACGTTTCTTCTCTGGAAAAAAGCAAAGAATTTATTATAACCCATACGAATCTTTTTGATTCTTCGGCGCAGGGTTTTAAGCATAAAAAGCTTCCGGTGTTCGGAGTGCAGTATTATCCGTCGGCGGCAATGTCTGAAACTTCATATTTGTTTGAATCTTTTTTCGGGATGGTGAAAAAAAATGCCTAAGAGAACGGATATTAAAAAAATACTTATCATAGGTTCCGGCCCGATAGTGATAGGCCAAGCCTGCGAATTCGATTATTCCGGAGTTCAGGCGATAAAATCGCTGAAAAAAGAGGGATATAAAATCGTTCTTGTTAATTCTAATCCCGCGACGATCATGACCGATCCCGAATTTGCGGACGCAACATATGTTGAGCCGCTTGTCCCCGAAATCGTTGAAAAAATTATTGAAAAAGAAAAACCGGACGCCATTCTTCCGACATTAGGCGGGCAGACTGCGTTAAATCTCGCGGTCGTTCTTTCTGAAAAAGGCATTTTGGAAAAACATAAAGTCGAACTTATCGGCGCGGATTTTAAAACTATTGAAGCGGCTGAAGACAGAAAAATGTTTCGCAAAATTATGCAGGATATAGGCATGGATCTTCCCAAAAGCGGATATGCTTATGATATTTCCGAGGCTTTAAAAATATCCGAAGATATAGGTTTTCCGTGCATAGTCCGCCCGTCTTTTACTTTGGGCGGAGTCGGTTCCGGAATGGTTTTTACAAAAGACGAGTTTATTGAAATAGCTTCAAACGGCATACAGGCAAGCCCGATTAACGAGATCCTTATCGAAGAGTCGGTATTGGGCTGGAAAGAGATGGAAATGGAAGTTATGCGCGATTTAGCGGATAACTGCATAGTTATATGTTCCATAGAAAATTTTGATCCGATGGGCGTACATACGGGCGATTCTATAACTGTTGCTCCTGCAATGACGATGACGGCAAAAGAATACGCGAAAATGAGAGACGATTCTTTTAAAATTTTGAGAGCCGTTGGCATGAGATCCGGCGGGGCGAATGTACAATTTGCCGTTGATCCGAAGACCGGAAGGCAGGTCGTTATAGAAATGAATCCGCGCGTGAGCCGTTCTTCGGCGCTTGCTTCAAAAGCCACCGGTTTTCCCATAGCAAAAGTTTCCAGTTTGCTTGCCGTCGGCTATACCCTTGATGAAATTCAAAATGACATGACTTCGCCGAGACCCGCGTCTTTTGAGCCCACCGTGGATTATCACGTCGTAAAAGTTCCAAGGTTTGCTTTTGAAAAATTCAACGGCGCTAACCAGACTCTCGGCACGGCTATGAAATCCGTCGGAGAAACGATGGCTTTGGGAAGGACTTTTAAAGAAGCTCTTCAGAAAGCCGTAAGAGGATTGGAAGTTGGAAGAAGCGGATACGGAGCCGACGGGCATTCCGGAGATGCGGAACTAGAAGCTTATTATGACGACGGCGGCGCGCTTCGTCAGAAAGCCGTCGAAGAAGTAAAATATAAACTCGGCACACCCAATTGCGACAGGCTTTACAATGTGAGGCTTGCAATGAAATTCGGCATGAGCATAGATGAAATTTACGATATGTCGAAAATCGACAAGTGGTTTTTATATCAGCTTAAGGAAATTTTGGATTTTGAACATGAATTTTCCGAGGTTTTAAAGTCAAAAAAGGAAAATCAGAAAGAACTTATTTATAAAGCCAAACAGTACGGTTTTTCAGATAAACAGCTTGCGTATCTTACGAAAAAATCTCCCGAGGAAATAAGAGAATTAAGAAAAAAACTCGGTATTTTGCCTTCATATAAACTTGTGGACACATGCGGCGGCGAGTTTGACGCTAAGACGGCATATTACTATTCAACTTACGAAAGCGAAGATGAAGTTACGGTTGCGGATAATCCGAAAAAAGTTATGATACTCGGAGCAGGCCCGAACAGAATAGGGCAGGGAATAGAGTTCGATTATTGCTGTGTCCATGCGGTTTTAGCTCTCAAAGAAGAAGGATATGAAACGATAATGGTCAATTCCAATCCGGAAACGGTTTCAACGGATTATGATATTTCCGACAGACTGTATTTTGAACCTTTGACTGTTGAAGATGTTTTGAATATCGCGGAAAAAGAAAAAATCATGGGCGTCGTGGTGCAATTCGGCGGACAGACGCCTTTAAATCTTGCCAATGAACTTGATAAAGCAGGCGTTAAAATTCTCGGCACGCCTATCGAATCCATTGATTTGGCTGAGGACAGAAAGCTTTTCAGCAAAGTGCTTGAAAAACTGGAAATACCTCAGGCGCAGTCCGGTACAGCGACGAGTTTTAAAGAAGCAAAGAAAGTTGCCGAAGAGATCGGTTATCCCGTAATGGTCAGACCGTCGTACGTTTTGGGCGGAAGGGCGATGGAAATAGTGTATGACGAGAAAGCTCTTGAAAATTATATTTCAAAAGCCGCCAATGTCAGCCCGGGAAAACCTATTCTTATAGACAAATTTCTTGACCATGCCGTTGAAGTTGACGTTGACGCATTATGCGACGGGAAAGACGTTTATATCGCCGGTATAATGGAACATATCGAAGAAGCCGGCATCCATTCCGGAGATTCTGCGTGCGTTCTTCCGTCAAATACATTGAGCGAAAAAGTATTAAACGATATAAGAAAACATACGATAAATCTTGCCAAAGAAATAGGCGTGAAGGGGCTTATGAATATACAGTTTGCGGTCAAAGACGAGATTGTATATATTCTTGAGGCAAATCCGCGCGCTTCAAGGACAACTCCTTATGTTTCTAAAGCAACCGGCATAGCTTTGGCGAAACTCGCTGCAAAAATTATGATAGGGAAAAAGTTATCGGAGCTTTTGCCTAAAAATTTATTGAACGGCCCGTCACAAGAAGTTAAATATTCTACGGTTAAAGAAGTTGTTCTGCCGTGGTCTAGGTTTGCCAATGTAGATACGGTTTTGGGGCCTGAAATGAAAAGTACCGGCGAAGTTATGGGTATAGACGCTGATTTCGGCAAAGCTTTTGCTAAAGCCGAGCTTGCGGCTGGCTCTCTTCTTCCGGACAGCGGCGCTGTTCTTGTAAGCATCGGTCCGAGGGGAAAAGAAGTTGCCCTTCCCATAATAAAAGAATTTACGGCTTTGGGTTTTGAGATTTTGGCGACAAAACATACGGCTGAATTTTTTAACGCAAACGGCGTTCCTGCAAAAGAGGTTTCGAAAATAGCGGAAGGAAGGCCGAATATCGTTGATATAATTACAAATAAGGAAGTAAGTTTTATAATAAATACGCCTTCCGGCGCAAAAAGCCGCAAAGACGGATACCAGATAAGAAGAAATGCTATAATGTACGGCATTCCCATAGTTACGACTCTTGCCGCGGCAAAAGCAAGCGTTGAGGGTATCAAAGCAAAGAAAAAAGGCGATTGGTCAGTGGGATCGCTGCAGGAATACTATAGAAAGAACAGCTAAAAATAGAGTGAAGATTGAAGAGTTAAGAGTGAAGATAATGTGTTTTCGCTTCGCGAAAACTTGTTAATTCGGTTTCGGCAAAGCCGAAACACAACATTTCCACTCTCCACTTTTCACTTTCCACTTTTGAAAAGGCGGAGCCTTTGAAAGTTAAACTTTTAAAATTTACGCAGGATCCGGAAAAAGTATGCGCTATAGCCGGAAGATTGTGCTATAGCTTTTCAGGCATTGATGAAATATCGAAAAAGTTTACTAAAGAAAAAATAAAAGAGCTTCTCGGTAAAATCATTTCTTCGGGTCATCATTCCGTTTTGGAGCATGCTTCGTTTACTTTTGGCGCGGAAGGCGTTTCAAGAGCTTTGCTTGCCCAGCTTACAAGACACAGGATCGCCTCTTTTTCCGTGCAAAGCCAGCGTTACGTCAAATTTAAAACCGGCGTAGAGTTTATTACGCCCGGCACAATAAAAAAAGATAAAAATCTTTTAAAAAAATACGAAGAATTTCTTAAAAGTACCGAAAAACTTTATAAAGAATATCTTGATGCCGGCATTCCTGCGGAAGACGCAAGATATATTCTTCCGAACGCTTCCGCGACAAAGATCATTATGACAATGAACGCCAGAGAATTAAGGCACTTTTTTTCTTTAAGATGCTGCAACAGGGCGCAGTGGGAAATAAGAGAGATGTCCTGCAGAATGCTCAATCTTGTCAAAAAAGAAGCGCCAATACTTTTTTCCGACGCCGGCCCGGATTGTCTCAGGCTGGGCTGTCGGGAAAGTTTTCCATGCGGCTCTCCGTGGAAGAAAAAATAACATCTTTCATTTTTTTTATTAAGGACTTTAAGGGCCTTAAGGTCTTTAAGGAAGCAAAATGAAAAAATATCAAATTTTTATCCTGATAACGTTAATGTTTGTCACGGTGCTGACTTTTTATCCCGTATTAAGCGCAGGTTTTGTAAATCTTGACGATAAAGGGCTGGTAACGGATAATTGGAAAATACGTTCATTGTCTCCGGCAAATTTGCAGGCATTGCTTTTCAAACCGCATGTTAAGCTGTATCATCCTCTTGTTAATCTTTCTTACGCAATTGAATACCGCCTATTCGGATATGACCCGTATTTTTATCATGCCGATAATTTAATCCTTCATCTTTTGAGCGTTCTTTTCGTATTTTTTATATTTTTCCGTCTGACTAAGAACAATTTTACCGTGTCAGTTATAACGGCATTGCTGTTTGCGTGTCATCCGATGCATGTTGAACCTGTCGCATGGGTGTCCGGCAGAAAAGATACTTTATACGCATTTTTCTTTTTAGGCTCGTGGCTGATGTATTTAAAGTCGTATTCGTATAAAGGGAAAAGGCATACATATGCAATACTTGCGTCTTTAATACTGTTTTTGTGTGCATGTTTGTCAAAAACTATGGCGGTAACGCTGCCGGCAGTATTAATATTGTCCGATTGGCTTTACGGCGTAAAATTTGAAAAGAAAGCATTGTTAAGATATGTTCCGTTTATTTTAGCGGCCGCGGTTTTCGCGTTAAGCACATATATGTTGTATTATACGCCGAATCAAAAATCGAATTTAACTGCGTATACGCTGTCTGTAAACTTTGTATCCGCCCATTTTAACGTACTGTTTTACATAATAAAATTTATTATCCCTGTAAAATTGTCGGCGCTATATCCTTATTTTTATGACGTAAACGCAAATCCTCCGCCATATATTCTTTATTCTCCTGCATTGTTGTACGGAATAGCGGTATTAATAATGTATACTCTGAAGAAAACTAAATCCGTGTTTTTCGGATTCGTTTTTTTCATTGTTACGATACTGCCTGTCATAAACATTTTTCCTACGGGGGTTGCTTCTGTTGCCGACAGATATACATATATACCGTTTTTGGGGTTTGGTTATATCGCCGCCGCTGCAATATTTTACTTATTGGGCGTTTTCAGGAAAACAATTTTTAAGACCGTTCTCATCTCCGCTGTTTCGGCAGTTTTTGTTATAATGTGTTTTACCGCTCATTCCAGAGCTGAAAAATGGATAAATACAATGACATTATTTGATGATATAATCAAAAATTACCCTGGCGGAGTCGCGAGGGCATACGCGGATAGAGGAATTGCCTTTATAGAGATTAACCGCATCAAAGATGCGGAGAAAGATTTGGAAATGGCTTTATATCTGGAAGCGAATAACAATGTGGCTTTATACACGCTTGGAACAATCAGGTTATCTCAAAAAAAGCATAATGACGCTCTGTATCTTTTCAGTTTGCTTCCTTCCGACGACTATAATCTTGAAGGAGCGTACATGCTTACCGCGCAGATTTATTATGAAAGAAATCAAAAAGAAAAAGCGTTTTTTGTTATTAATCACGCCATAAAACGTTATCCTAACGTGTTTTCTTTATATGATACTCTCGCAATGTTTTATATATACGATAAAAATTACGATAAAGCGATTGAGAATATTGAAAAATCAAAACGTTTGTATCCGGGAAATATAAATTCGTATATTCATCTTGCCCAAATATATGATATTTTAGGAAAATATACTTTTATTGAGAAAGAATACCGCGACGGGATATCAAATTGCGCGGGGAAAAGAGAACTTTTATATAAGCTTGGAGAATTTTATTTTGTTTTTAAAGATTATTATAAGGCAAAGGAAATATTTTTAAAAATAGTAAAAAATAATCCCGACGACTACAAATCTTTTGATTATTTGGGTAATCTTGAAAGCCTTGCCGGAAATTATAAAAAAGCTCTTTATTATTACACGCTTGCGGTTTCCGTCAATAATTCGTATTCGTCTTCATATTTTCACAGATCCGCAGCGCATCTGAATTTAAAAAATTATGAGCAGTCGGCCGCGGACGCGCGAAAGGCGTTAAGTCTTGGATACTCCATGCCTCATAATTATTTTGAAGACATAAAAAACAAGACGGAGTTATATTATAATTGAAATGAAAAAATATCAAATTTTTATCCTGATAACGTTAATGTTTGTCACGGTGCTGACTTTTTATCCCGTATTAAGCGCAGGTTTTGTAAATCTTGACGACAGGGTAATGATTACGGGAAATTGGAAAATACAATCTTTGTCTCCGGCAAATTTGCAGGCATTGCTTTTCAAACCGCATGTTAAGCTGTATCATCCTCTTGTTAATCTTTCTTACGCCGCAGAATACCGCTTTTTCGGGGCGGATCCTTATTTTTACCATGCCGATAATTTGATTCTCCATCTTTTGAATACCCTTTTAGTGTTTTTTATATTCTTACGTTTAACTAAAAATAATTTTATTGTTTCATTCATAACGGCTTTCTTATTCGCATGTCATCCCATGCATGTTGAATCCGTCGCGTGGGTTTCCGGAAGAAAAGACACGCTCTACGCGTTTTTCTTTTTTAGTTCTTGGTTGATATATTTGAAGGCATATTCATCCCATGGAAAGAAACAAGTTTTAATGATAACGGCTTCGCTGGTTTTATTTTTATGCGCATGTTTGTCCAAAACCATGGCCGTAACTTTACCTGCCGTTTTGATATTATGCGATTGGATGTCGGGAAAAAAGTTTAATGGAAAAATTATTCTCAAATATTTGCCTTATGCCGCGGCAGCGGTAATTTTTTCACTGATCACATACTTTTTGTACTATACTGCCGGTCAAAAATCAGATATGAGCCCGTATTATTTGTTTGTGAATTTTATTGCCGCGCATTTTAATGTTTTGTTTTATATCGTAAAGTTTTTAATTCCGTTAAAATTGTCGGCGATATATCCTTATTTTTATGACGCAGATGCTTTTCCTCCGAAATATATACTGTATTCGCCTGCTTTGTTATACGGCATAGCCGTGCTTGTATTATACAGCTTGAGAAAAACAAAAACCGTTTTTTTCGGTTTTGCTTTTTTTATTATCACTGTTTCTCCCGTGATAAATATACTGCCTACGGGAATATCGCCGGTTGCCGACAGATATACGTACGTTCCGCTGATAGGGTTCGCCTATATTGCCGCGTCGGCCGCGGCATATCTTTATAATGCCGTTAAAGAAAAATATATGAAGGCGGCGGTTGCCGCTGTTATTTCCGCCATATTGGTAACAATGTGCGCTGTTGCGCATACAAAAGCCGGAAAATGGTTCAATACAAAAACATTATGTGACGATATAATAAATAACTATCCCGCGGATATTGCACATGCTCACGCGTATTCCATCAGGGGGGACTGGTACAGAGAAAAAGGAATATTTAAAGAAGCTGAAAAAGATTTAAATCTGGCGTTATTTTTTGATAAAGAAGCAAATCTTTCCAAATATTCATTGGCATGCATAATGAAGGATACCGGAAAATACGATGAATCTTTGAGACTTTATGGAGATATTCCGGGATATGACGTAAATAAAGATAAAGCATATATGCATTCCGCGAATATATATTATGAACATATGAATGATCCGGAAACAGCCCATAAAATGGCTGCGGAGGGATTAAAGTTTTTTCCCGACGATTTTTCGCTTCATATTACGTTAGGTTCTTTTTACAGCTTTGAAGAAAAATTTGATAAAGCAGAAGAAAATTTCAAAAAAGCAAAAAGATTATATCCTAACAGCAAGCAGTCATATCTCAGTCTGGCGGATATGTATAAGGAGGCCGGAATGACTGACCTTGCAGTAAAAGAGTATGCAGAATGCATACAAAAATGCGGCGAAGATTTTTTTGTTTACAATAAACTCGGAATATTGTATTTTGAAACGGGCTTTCATGATGAAGCTGAAAAAATATTTAGTCATTGTGTAAAGTTATATCCCGATAATTATGAAGCTTACGACTATCTCGGAACTATTTACGCCATAAGAGGAAATTATAAAAAAGCGCTTTACTATTTTACGCTTTCGATTTTAACCGATAAAGATTATATTCCGGCGCATTTTCACAGAGCCGCAGTGCACCTTATGACGGGAAATTACGAAAAAGCCGCCGATGACTCAAATATAGTGAAGAAACTTGGCGGAGCAATTCCGGAAGAGTTCAGAAATGAAATGAGAGAAAAGAGCGGAATTATTTTATAAAATATACAAAACGGCAATGAGCAGTTAGCGGTGAGTAATTAAGGAATGCCTCCTGCGGCCTTGCGAAGGATAAACTCCGCACAACAATTACTAACTGTCGTTTTCATAGGGAGTTTTTAATGCATGAAATATTCGGTTTTTTAATTTCACTGACGGTGATTTTGGTTTCGGCAAAACTTTTCGGGGAAATTGCCGTAAGGTTCGGGCAAAGCGCCATAATCGGCGAGCTTTTGGCAGGGGTAATTATAGGTCCGAGCGTTTTTGCATTGGTTACCGAAACGCCGGTTCTTGCAAGCATATCCGAACTTGGCGCGATCATTCTTCTTTTTGAAGTCGGCGTTTCTTCCGATATTAGAGAGTTTGCAAAAGCCGGCGGCTGGGCGACGGCGGTTGCATTTGTTGGCGTTATACTTCCGTATTTTTTCGGTTACTATACCTTTTTACATTTCGGGCTCTCAAGCACTCAGGCAATTTTTGCCGGCGCCGTGCTGACGGCTACTTCCGTAGGAATTACGGCAAGAGTTTTTATGGATTTGAAGAAAATTGAAAGCCGTGAAGCAAAAATCGTTCTCGGCGCCGCCGTCATAGACGACGTGATCGGTCTGACGATATTGGCCGTTGTTTTAAAGCTTGTTACCGGCGGAACGGTTACGTTCGGGACTATAGCTCAGGTCAGCGGTATGGCGGTATTATTTTTGGTTCTTGCCATTGGCGCCGGTCTTTTGATTGCGCCTACTGTTTTCAGATTCATAACTAAAATGAAACAAGAAAATGTCGTTTTAGTTATGGCTTTTGCTTTCTGTCTGCTGATTGCGGCGCTTTCGTCCAAAGTCGGGCTTGCTCCGATTGTAGGAGCATTTGCAGCTGGACTTGTGCTTTCAAGCACGCCGCAAAAAGAAGAGATAAGAAAAGGCATACAGCCGCTCTACGTTTTTTTTGTTCCGATATTTTTTGTTTTAATGGGCACAAACGTCGACGTGTCTACGTTTAATCCTTTTATACCGGGCAACGGTCAGATTCTTTTGCTGGCAGGCGTTCTGTTTATAGTCGCGGTTGCAGGTAAAGCGGCGGCAGGTTTTGTAGTATTTAAAAAAGGAATAAATAAACTGCTTATCGGCGTTGCAATGGTTCCGCGCGGCGAGGTAGGCCTTATTTTTGCAGGAATAGGATTAAAAAACAATGTTTTCGGTTCGCATGATTACAGTGCTCTGGTTGTTGTCATAATGCTTACGACTTTTGTAACTCCTTTTGCGCTGAAATATTTGATAACAAGAGAGAAAAAATAACAGAATGGAGATGTTGTGTCTGCATTTTACGCGGAATTATTATTACGCCGCAATCTGCATTCCGTTATTAAAAAAAGGATTTTAACATGAAATTTAAATTTTTATTGTGCTTTCTTTTACTGCTGTCATTCGGAGTGAATATTTGTTTTGCCGGAAATTCTAAAAAATCTTCCGAAGATAATCCTTATGGATTTGAATTAGTCGAGGAAGCCGACAGGATCAATGCTGCGATCGAGATTTCCGAAAACGATGAAGATGTGGACATGGAAGACGTAAATAAAAATGATACTTATCAGGCTCAAAAAAATGCCGATTCGGCTGAAATGAAAAGACTTGATAATAAAGCTGCGCAGATCACAAACAATGTTAATGCCGCCGCTGTGAAAAAAGAGACAGCTGTAAAAAAAGAAGAACCGCTTATTGCCGGCAAGGTGCAGCAGGCGTTTAATAAATTTAAACAAAAACCTGAAGTGAATAAAATACTTAAAATTATAAATACTGCATGGACAAAATTTAAGAGCTGGTTTGTAAAACTTCCCGGAATACGCCACTGGCTTGATTCTCCGTATTCCATGGAAAATTATAGGAAAGAGCTTGGCAGAGTCGATTATGTAGAGAAAAAAGCGAAAAAAGACCAGTTAAAAAAAGATTCGGAAAGCGCCCAGATGCTAAAAGAAGGAAAAAATAAATTTTTTAAATAAGATGATAAGTCTGTTTTTATTTGACATATTATATAAAAAAATGTTTAATATTTAGGTCTTCGGGGAAGGTGAAGGGAGCGCTTGCTCCATATTCCTTACCGGCAGTGAAAAATGCCGTTTCATAAAAAGAAACGAAATTTCAAGCCTGCGACTCGGCGGTATACGCCGACTGAATCAGTGAAATTCTGATGCCGACGGTACAGTCCGGATGAGAGAAGATGATGTAATAAAGATAAAAATTTAATTACAAACCCCGAAGCCGCAAGCTTTGAGGTTTTTTTATTTATGAACAAAAAATTTATGGAAGAAGCCGTAAAGGCTGCAAAGAAAGACACAGGCAATGTTTATCCTAATCCTTTAGTCGGCTGCGTAATAGTTAAAGACAATAAAATAATCGCGGAAGGCCGGCATGAATATTTCGGCGGAAATCATGCGGAGATAAACGCTTTGTTAAAAGCCGGACGAAAAGCCGAAGGCGCTGATATGTATGTGACTCTTGAACCGTGCAACAGTTACGGCAAACGTCCGCCATGCACTCAGGCGATAATAAAAGCTGGTATAAAAAGAGTTTTTTTCGCCGTGAAAGACCATAATGTGTCAGGAAGCAAAGAAACTCTTGAGAAGGCCGGCGTCAAAATTTATCGCGGACTGCTGAACAAACAAGGAAAAATTCTGATAAAAGATTATTTAAAACATTTAAAGAAAAAACCTAAAGTGACCGTTAAAGCCGCGATGACTCTTGACGGTAAAATAGCTACGGTTGATTATGATTCAAAGTGGATAACGTCGCAAAAATCCAGAAGTTTTGTGCATAAGCTGAGAAGCGGTTATGATGCCGTTCTTGTGGGAACAAATACGGCATTAAAAGATAATCCTTATCTTACGTCTCACGGAAAAGGCCGCAATCCCGTGAGAGTCATAATAGATGAGAATTTAAAAATCCCGCACAGCCATAAACTTTTTGAAGACTCCGCCGCTGTGATAATATTGTGTGCAGCTGACGTTAATGTCAGCCGCTGCGTCCCCATGACACACGTTTCCTTGAAATGTCTTTTTGTTCCGATAGATTTTAAAGCGGCAAAGAAAGATTTTGGGGTTATAATAAATAAATTAAATTCTCTCGGGCTTAAGACCATTTTGATAGAAGGCGGAGGGGAAATCATTTCTTCGGCATTGTTTTCGAAAGTTGTTGACGATATTTATTTGTTTGTCGCTCCTAAAATAATCGGCGGAAAAAACGCGGTTTCCGTAACCGGCGGAACCGGAGTAAAAAAGATAAAAGACGCTTTGAAAGTCAAAAATATGAAAGTAAAAAAAATAGGCGGGGATTTGCTTATAACGGGAATAATTTCCAAAAGACGCTGAGTAATGGGCAATTGCGACGTTTTTGCTTTGCGAAAACATACCTAAACTGCTAATTATTCTCTGCCGTTAAAAGAGGTTTTCGATGTTCACAGGGCTAATAGAAGATTTAGGAACAGTAAAGCAAATGACTTTGTCGCAGATAATTATAGAGACAAAGCTTGATAATATTTCAACAGGAGACAGTATTGCCGTTAACGGCGTGTGTTTGACTGCGGTTTCTGTAAAAAACGGGAGTTTTGCCGCAGATTACAGTTCGCAGACAGATAAAATCACTGCGCTTTCATTGCTAAGACCTGATGAAAAGGTAAATATTGAAAGGGCTTTGACTCTTTCTTCAAGGCTTGGCGGGCATATCGTAAGCGGACATGTTGACGGTACCGGCAAAATAGAAAAAATCGAAAAGCAGGAGCGGTTTTATAAAATTGTAATTTCATTGAATGAAGAAAACTTAAAATATTGCATTGATAAAGGTTCAATTGCCGTTGACGGCATAAGCCTTACGATAGCGCGGATAAGCGGAAAAAATATTGAGATTTATATAATTCCGGAAACTTTTAAAAACACGGTTTTGCAATTTAAAAAAACCTGCAGTCTGGTAAATATAGAAACGGATATTTTGGCAAAATATGTCGAAAGATTTACAAAAGGAAAAAAAACGGACGGTATTTCTTTGGAGATGCTCAAGGAGAAAGGCTTTTAAAGGCAATGAGTAGTGAGTAAGGGTATCTCTAAAAACCCTGTCTAGGCCATGTCAATTCCCGTGAAAGGGAATCCATACTAATTACTCATTTTATAAGGGTTCAATAATGAAAAAAAATAAAATGTTTGCAAGCGTTGAGAGCGCTGTAAAAGATATTAAATCAGGAAAAATGATTATTGTTGTTGATGATCCGGGCAGAGAAAATGAAGGGGATTTGATTTGCGCCGCGGAAAAAACCACGCCCGAAATGATAAATTTTATGACAAAATACGCGCGCGGACTTATATGCGCGCCGATGAAAGATAACCGGCTTGAAAAACTTGAAATCGAAAATATGGTCGACAATCCCACGGAAAAAAAAGGCTGTTCGTTTACCGTTTCGGTGGATTACCGCATAGGCACGACAACAGGTATTTCGGCTTATGACAGAGCGATGACAATACGCAAGCTTATCGATAAAACTTCAGAATCTGAAGATTTTGCAAGGCCAGGGCATATATTTCCTTTGCGCTATAAAGAAGGCGGCGTTTTGGTAAGGGCAGGACATACCGAAGCCGCTGTTGACCTTATGGAACTCGCCGGACTTTACCCTGCTGGCGTAATTTGCGAGATAATGAACGATGACGGTACAATGTCGAGGATGTCTGACCTTGTAAAGTTCGCAAAAAAACATAAACTCAAAATTTTGACTATAGAAGATTTAATAAATTACAGGCGTCAGACTGAAAAACTTATAAAAGAAATTGTAAACGTAGAACTTCCGACGAGATACGGTAATTTTAAATCCGTATTGTTTGAAGATACAATAACAAAAGACGTACATCTGGCGATTGTGAAAGGCAATGTAAAAAATAAAAACAATGTTTTGACGAGAGTTCATTCTTCATGCGAAACCGGAGATATTTTTCACTCGCTAAGATGCGACTGCGGCGATCAGCTTGAAGCCGCTTTGCGCGCCGTAGAAAAAGAAGGACAAGGCATTGTTTTGTATATGCATCAGGAAGGAAGAGGGATAGGCCTTGCGAATAAATTAAAGGCGTATCATTTGCAGGAACAGGGCTTGGATACCGTCGAAGCCAATGCAGCTTTGGGTTTTGCGCCGGATTTGCGCGATTACGGGATAGGCGCGCAGATTTTGTCGGAACTCGGCATTAAAAGCATAAAGCTTATGACAAATAACCCAAGAAAAATCGTCGGGCTTGAAGGCTACGGCCTGAAAGTTGCCGGCAGGGTGTCCGTTGAAATATTGCCGACGCCTTCAAATAAAAAATATCTTAAGACGAAAAAAGAGAAGTTGGGGCACATATTAAAGACAGTGTAATTCGTAAGGGTACCTCTAAAAAAACCTGTTTGTCCCGAGTGTCTCTATCGGGAATCCATGTTGCTTTTTTTTCGACGACTATGGCAAACATGGATTCTCGTTTTCACGGGAATGACATGGTGTAGACAGAGTTTTTAGAGATGCCAGTAATTGTCGTTAAAATGGGGGAAGCATGAAAGTAATTAACGGGCAGTTGAAGGCGGAAGGAAAAAAGTTTGCGTTGGTTGTTTCGAGGTTTAACGAGTTTATAACCAATAAGCTTGTCGGCGGGGCAGAGGACATTCTTAAAAGGCACGGGACGGCAGATTCCGATATTTCATTATTTTGGGTTCCGGGCGCTTTTGAAATTTCGGCAACGGCAAAGAAAATAGCCGAAAGCGGCAAATTTGACGCTGTAATATGTCTCGGATGCGTTATAAGAGGAGCCACGCCGCATTTTGATTATGTGTCGGCGGAAGTTTCAAAAGGCATTGCTTCCGTAAGTATGCAGAGCAAAGTTCCGGTAATTTTCGGCGTTTTAACTACAGACAGCATTGAGCAGGCAATTGAAAGAGCAGGTACAAAAGCCGGCAACAAAGGCGCGGATGCCGCAGTTTCGGCTATTGAAATGGTTAGTCTTTATTCTCAAATATAAAAAAGGCAGAGAATAGATAATAGAGAAGAGATAATAGATAAAGGGCTTTATTGTCTTTTGTCGTTTATCTATTCTCTATTATCTATTATCTTTTATCTGATCTTTAATTATGCTAAAATATAATGGCCGTTAAATATAAAGTAGTGAGGGTAAAATGAACATTCCGCAGGATTTGAAGTACACAAAAACACATGAATGGATAAAGGTTGAAGGAAACAAAGCAAAAGTCGGCATAACTGATTTTGCGCAGCATGAAATAACCGATGTTGTTCACGTTGAGCTTCCGGAAAACGGTAAAAATGTAAAAAAGGCTGCCCCCGCGGCGGTGATTGAATCCGTTAAATCGGCTTTTGACATTTATTCGCCTATGAGCGGAAAAATTGTCGAAATAAACGAGAATCTTATGTCTGCGCCCGAGCTTATAAACCAGTCGCCGTATGAAAACGGCTGGCTTTTTGCCGTTGAATTTACCGATAATAGCGAGCTTGCGGATTTGCTGAGCGCTGAAGATTATCACAAAAGTATATAAATACAACATAAACATGGATTACATATCACAAAACCAAAAAGACAAACAGGAAATGCTGAAAGTTTTAGGTATTGCAAATACCGAAGAGCTTTTTAATGTTATTGCTGAAAACTGTAAAGCAAAAGAACTTAATATTTCAGGAGGGCAAAGCGAGCAGGAACTTTTAAGCGCTTTTAAAAAGCTTGCGTCAAAAAATAAGATACTTGCGTCCTTCAGAGGAGCTGGAATATATGATCATTATATTCCTTCTCTGGTCGGAGAAATAACAGGCAGAAGCGAATTTTGGACTGCGTACACGCCTTATCAGCCCGAAGCAAGCCAAGGTACTCTTCAAGCGATATTTGAATATCAAAGCATGATTTGCGCTTTAACCGCGATGGACACGTCTAATGCGTCGCTTTATGACGGGGCTTCGGCGGCAGCCGAAGCGGCGCTGCTTGCTTTAAGAGTTTCCGGAAAAAATAAAATTCTCGTTTCTTCGGTTTTGCATCCCGAATATTTACAAACTATAAAGACATATCTTGAAAATTCAAAAGCTGAAATCGTAACGCTTAATTTATTATCGTCCGGCGGAAATATTGAAAAAGGCACGCTTTGCGCGGCATTGGACGATGATACCGCGGCGGTGATAATACAGTCCCCGAATTATTTGGGCGTTGTCGAGGATATGGAAGCGCTGTCTTCGGCTGTAAAAGAAAACAACTCTCTTTTTGTAGCGGTCGTAAATCCTATTTCTCTCGGCGTTTTTAAAGCTCCCGGCGAATACGGCGCTGATATTGCCGTCGGTGAAGGGCAAATCCTAGGCAATGCCATGGGATTCGGAGGAGCGACGTTTGGTTTTATGGCGGTAAAAAAAGAGCTTGAATGGAAAATGCCGGGCAGAATTGTCGGACAAACGACGGATAAAGACGGAAACAGAGGTTTTGTTTTGACATTACAGTCCAGAGAGCAGCATATAAGAAGGGAAAAAGCCACGTCTAATATATGCACAAACGCGGCATTGAACGCCTTGGCGGGATGCGTTTATCTTTCGGGCTGGGGAAGCGAAGGATTAAAAAAGCTTGCGGAAACGAATATTGCGAAAGCAAGATATGCGTTTAACAAGATCAAGGGCATTGAAGGATTTAAACCTAAATTTGAAGGCTTCGCTTTTTTTAATGAGTTTGTTGCAGAAACGCAAAAAGATATAAAAAAGCTTAATAAGGCGCTTATCAAAAACGGCTTTTTGCCGCCGCTTGATTTGTCGGATTTTGGAAAACAGTTTAAAGGGTGTTTGATGTTCTGCGTTACGGAGCAGAGGACAAAAGCTGAAATTGACAAAGTTGTCGAGATACTGGCGAAGGTTTAGAAAAAATTACGAATTGGGTTTCTCTAAAAACCTATCTAAAGCGGTGTCATTTCCGTGAAAACGGGAATCCATTTTGTCGTTATCGTCGGACATATTTAAAAGCAGCATGGATACCCGTTTTCACGGGTATGACAAATTGGGTTTTTAGAGAAACCCAATTACGAATCAAAGACGCGAAAAGACATTTTGCGGTTTATTCGTAATTGCCGTTAAAAAGCGGGTAAATAAATGGAAAAACTTTTAAATGAAATATCATCGGAATGCAAAGCGGCTTTCAGCGTTAATTGCGATGTTGAAATCGAATTGAATATTCCTGAAAATTATAAAAGAAACGGCGATATAGGCTTGCCGCGCGTCGCCGAAAATGATTTGCTGAGGCATTTTACCAACCTGTCCGGAAAAAATTACGCGCTCAGCACAACTTTTTATCCTCTCGGCTCTTGCACAATGAAGTACAATCCTTTAATAAATGAAAAAATTGCCAAACTTGACGGGTTCAATGACATACATCCTTTGCAGCCTGCGGAAACGGTTCAGGGAGCTTTGGAACTTATTTATAATCTTGAAAAAGATTTATGCGAAGTTTCCGGGATGGACTATTTTTCGTTGCAGCCGGCGGCAGGAGCTCAAGGTGAATTTGCGGGACTTTTAATAATCGCAAAATATTTTAAATCGATAAAACAAAAAAGAACAAAGGTGATAGTTCCGGACTCGGCGCACGGAACAAATCCGGCTTCTGCGGCTTATGCGGGTTTTGAAACGATCCCTTTGAAATCTGAAAATGACGGAACTCTTTCGGCTCAGAAAGTTAAAGAAATTTTAACTCCCGATACCGCTGCTATAATGCTTACGGTGCCGAACACTTTGGGCGTTTTTGAAAAAGAGATATCCGAGATCTCAAAGATCGCGCATGAAAACGGCACGCTGCTGTATTATGACGGCGCGAATTTAAACGCGCTTATGGGAATGGCGCGCCCCGGAGATTTAGGTTTTGATGTTATGCACATAAATCTCCATAAAACATTTTCGACGCCGCACGGCGGCGGCGGTCCGGGATCCGGTCCTGTCGGAGTTAAAGCGTTTCTGGAACCTTTTTTGCCTGTGCCGAGAGTTGAAAATAAAAATTCAAAATTTGTTTTAAATTATAAAAAATCGAAGAGCATCGGCAAGCTGAAAGCTTTTTTCGGGAATTTTCCCGTACTCGTGAAAGCGTATGCGTACATAAAGTCTTTAGGCGGCAAAGGGCTTAAAAACGCTTCGGTTCAGGCCGTGCTCAATGCAAATTATATGCTTGCGAAATTTAAAGAAAAGATAAACGTTCCTGCGGGAAACAGATGCATGCACGAATTTGTTTTATCGCCGAAATCAGTCTTGCAAAACGGCGTAAGGACCGTAGACATAGCCAAAAGGCTTTTGGATTACGGTTATTATGCCCCGACGGTATACTTCCCTTTGATAGTTGAAGAAGCCATTATGATAGAGCCTGCTGAAACCGAGTCAAAAGAAACTTTGGATCAGTTTATTGAAACGCTTGATAAGATAATTTTTGAAGAAGCCGTAAACGAGCCGCAAAAAGTTAAAGACGCTCCGGTAAATACTTCCGTAAAAAGGCTTAATGAAGTTGAAGCTGCAAGAAAGCCCGTTCTTAAATGGAAATAGACTTGATCATAAGAAGTACGAATTGTAATTGCCGTTAAAATTTGATACACTCTTGACATTCTTGTTTAAATAACAATCAAAAATAAATTTTTTTTGGAGGCTGTTAATGTCAAAATTTAAATTGTTTGTTCTTATGCAGGTTTTATTTGCGTTTGCCTGCGTGATGTTTACTACGGGCTGCGGTAAAGAAAAGAAGCAGTTTAAAGCGGATGTAATGATATGGCATTGGATGACGGACAGGCAGGAAGCTTTTGAGAAATTGGCGGAACAGTATTATAAACAAACCGGAATAAGAGTCGCGTTTGAAACATACGCTCCTACCGACGTGTATAAAAATAAAATTTCAGCGGCGGCAACGGCAAACCTCTTGCCGGATGTTTTCAATCCGATGGCTGACAAAAAAGAAACTGCGGCATATATAAATGCCGGATTTATAGCCGATCTTACCGAAGAAATGGAAACAGACGAATGGAAAGAGACATTTTTCCCGAAAGCATTATCTCAGAATACTTTTGAGTTCGGAAATGAATGGGATGTAAAATCCGGAATATATGCTGTTCCTCTTGACGTTAATTCATTAATGATTTATTACAATAAAGATTTATTTGCCCAAGCGGGGCTTGATCCTGAAAACCCTCCGAAAACATGGCCTGAATTTATAGAAGCCGGAAAAGCTTTAAGAGCGGCCAATATACAGCCTTTCACAAGCGGATTCGGAGAAGGCTGGCTTATCGGAGCTTTTGCTCAGTCTTACCAGTGGAATCTTTTCGGCAAAGAAGGCGTGTTGGAAACGATTGAAGGGAAGATTTCTTATACCGACCCGAGATGGGTAAAAATATTTGAGCTTTTTTCCGAAATGAGAGAGCACAAGCTTTTCGCGTCGGGAATCGTGACAATGGTAAATAAAGACGCCGAAAGAAGTTTTGCCACGGGAAAAGCCGCGATGGCTTTCAACGGTTCATGGGGCGTGAATGTGTATCATTCGATGGCTCCGAATCTTAATTACGGCGTTATGCCTCCTCCGGCGCTTACGGATGCCGAATATCCTTTGTTGATGTTCGGAGGGGAAGGTTCGTCTTTGTTTGTTAACGAGAAATCTCAAAATAAACAGAAAGCGATAGATTTTCTGAGATGGATGACTCAGGTCGAGTCGCAGGTGTTTCTTGCGGAAGAAACATTGAACATTCCTTCAAATAAAAATGCGGCCTCGGATCTTCCTCCTGTATTGAGAGTTTTTTCGGAAAATATTGTGAATACTTTCGACTCATTGCCTAAAATTGAAAGCTGGCAGGTGACTAATTTTATAAATATCAACCTGCAGTCTGTTATAATCGGAGAAAGAACTCCGGCGCAGGCGGCAAAAGAAGTTCAGGATGAAAAAGAAAGGCAGATGAAGGCAGGAAAATGAAAATAACCCCGAAGGAAAAAATCAGCAATTTCAGTTTTGTCGTACCCGCGCTGATTTTATTTTTAGTATTCAATTTATATCCTATACTTAGAACGTTTCAGCTGAGCGTTTTCCAGTGGAACGGTATAGATAAGGATATGATATTTGTGGGTTTGGCTCAATACAAGCACATATTGTTTCATAATCCTGCATTCTGGAAGTCAATGTGGAATGCCGGATATGTAACGATACTTTCTCTTACTCTTCAAAACGGTCTTGCGCTACTTTTGGCTCTTCTTGTGAGCAGAAACATAAGAGGCGAAAACATATACAGAACCGTATTTTTTCTTCCGCCGGTTTTATCGGGAGTTGTCGTAGGTTTGATATGGAAGTTTGTGTATGACGGCAACTTCGGCATTCTTAACCATTTTCTTGCAAATATAGGATTTATTCAGTTTCAGGATTTTGCGTGGCTGTCTGAAATAAAGACGGCGCTGACTTCCGTTGCCGTTGTGCATATGTGGAAAGGTTTCGGATACGGTTTTATCATTTTGCTTGCCGGCCTTCAGACTATCCCGCAGGAATTATACGAAGCTGCGGAGGTTGACGGCGCAGACGCGTGGCAGCAGTTTAAAAATATTACGTTTCCTTTGCTGATCCCCATCTTTACCATAGTATCGATATTAACGATATTAGGTTCAATGCAAATATTTGACCTTATATATTCCATGACAAGAGGCGGCCCCGCGGGGCATACGCATGTTCCAATAACTAAAATATACGAATATATGAGCAACGGCGAATTCGGATATTCGACTGCGATGGCGGTTATATTCGCGATGGTATTGCTTGTAATATCGTTTGCCCAGATATATGCGTCAAAAAAATTAAATTATAACAGCAAATAAGGGACGGTAATGAATATTTTTAAAATCAAAAAAAATCTTGAAGACACCGTAACGCACGTAATTCTGGCAGTTGTGTCCGTTACATGTCTTTTTCCGGTATTTTGGATGCTTTCTTCTTCGCTGAAAACCCAGGAGGACATATTTGCCAAAATTACGCTTTTGCCGGAAACGTGGAACTGGTCAAATTATGTCACCGCTTTTGTAAAAGCCGATTTCGGACAATACTTTTTAAACAGCGTTTTTTATACTGTTGTGGGCGTGTTTTTTGTGGTGTTGATATCTTCTCTGGCGGCCTACGCTTTTGCAAGGCTTGAGTTTTGGGGGAAAAACGTGCTTTTTTATGTGCTTATAGCCACTTTGCTGATACCGATTCCGGGCTCATTTGTGCCTCTTTATCTGCTTTTGAAAAGTTTAGGGCTTCTTGATTCAAGATTGGGTCTGCTTTTGTGTTATATAAGCAGCGGACTTGCTTTTGCGATATTTCTTTTGAAGGGTTTTTTCGACGATTTGCCTAAAGAGCTTGAGGAAGCGGCTTTGATAGACGGATGTTCGCGCTTCGGAATATACTGGAGAATTGCGGTTCCTTTGGCAAAGCCCGCGATCGCGACGATCGTTATCATGAACTCGCTTTCAATTTGGAATGAATTTCTTCTCGCATTAGTCGTATTGCAGGATAAAGCAAAAATGCCGATACAAAGAGGTTTGATGGTTTTTCAGGGGACGTTTATAACGGATTATCCGCTTCTTATGGCGGGACTTACAATAGCAACAATACCTATCGTTATTATTTATCTGCTTATGCAAAAACACATAGTCAAAGGCATTGCCGCCGGAGCTATTAAAGGATAGCGGTGCGGATGCACGGATGCGCGGAAACGGTAATTTTGCCGTGTCTTGCTGCCGGTATTATTAACAAATATAAAATTCCCAAGGATAAAAATGTCAATAAGCGTTGTGATTTTTGATTTGGGCAAAGTCGTTTTTGATTTTAATTTGTCCAAATTTACTTCGGCATTTTCAAAAAAGACTTCAAAAAAAGGCGAAGATATCAATAAACTTATTTTTGAATACTGGGATCTCGCCGCGTCCTTAGAAACCGGAAAAATAACTCCGTTTGATTTTTACGAACAGCTTGCCAAAAAAACTCATTACTCGGGCAGCTACAATGAGTTTACGGTAATCTGGAACGATATGTTTACTCCAATATCGGGCACAATAGAAATAATCGCCGCGGCGGCCGCCGAATATAAACTCGCGATGCTTTCCAATACAAACGAACTTCACTTTGAATTTTTAAAAGGCGCCTATCCGCAGATTTTTCTTTTGTTTTCAGGCTTTCACTTATCGTATCAAATGGGCGCGCGAAAACCTGACGGCGAAATTTATGAAAAGATAATACAATATTACGGCGTGCCTCCGGAAGAACTGTTTTTTACGGACGATATGCAGGTTAATGTCGATGCCGCGAAAAAACACGGCATAAAAGCTTATCAATTTACTACGCCGGCGAATCTTATAGCGGATTTAAGGAAGGAAGGAGTAGACGTAACGGCAGCAGTTTAGAACCGGACGTCTCTGCACAATTAGAAGATCGGAAGTTTTGCAGCTGTAAATAGAGTCTGTCATGAGGAATATATGATTGATTTCGGCGTAAGCCCCGCGAAACAGAAAGAGCTTGAAAAAAAGTTTCTGGAATTAAATATAAATGAGAGCGATATTGAAGAAAAGTTTATCAGGTCGTCCGGAAAAGGCGGCCAGAACGTCAATAAAGTATCGACCGCCGTTTTTTTAAAGCATATTCCTACGGGTATAGAGGTAAAATGCAGCAGGGAAAGAACGCAGCTTTTAAACAGATTTTTGGCAAGGCGGCTCCTTGCGGAAAAAATTGAAGAGATGATTTTGGGAATAAAGTCAAAAAAGCGTCGGGAAATAGAAAAAATAAGAAGACAAAAACGGAAACGTTCAAAAAGAGCTAAAGAAAAAATGCTTGAAGCAAAGAAACGCGTTTCCATAAAAAAACAAAACAGGCGTTTTAACGGCAGAGAGGAGTAAACGGCAAAAGGCAGAGCAATAATGAGTTGGAGCTTACATTTTAGATTTATAACAACAAAGCGGGAGAAAAATGAAAATAGCAATTGCGCAAATAAACACAATAGCCGGAGACATAAAGTTTAATTCGGCAAAGATCAGGGAGTATGCCGCTTTAGCAAAGAAAAATGGGGCTGAACTGGCGGTTTTTCCTGAATTGTCTTTGCCTGGAGGTTTTGCCGGCGATTTGTATTTAAGGAAAGATTTTTTGAAGGCTTGCGAAAAAGAGATAAGCGTTCTTGCAAAAGAACTGGATATTCCGGTTGTCTTGGGAAGTTCTTTCGGCGGAGAGAACGCGGTTATATATATTGATAAAGGACGGATCGAGCCTTTGTCTTTTAAAATTCTTTTCGGCAGGGAAAAAAAATATTTCAACGGAAATGATTTGCAGATGAGCGTTAAAGGTTTTTCGTGCTGTATATATTCCGGAGCCAAAGAACTTGAACAGTCTCTTAAGAAAGCGGCGGAACTTCAGGCCGAAACTCTTCTTGTTCTGGCAAATGAACCTTTTTATATCGGGGTTAACGAAGAACTTACCGAAGAAATAACGGCTTATGCCGAAAAATTTTCCATAAATATCGCTTTCATAAACGGAGTCGGCGCGCAGGACGGGTTTGTTTCTTTCGGTTCAAGTTTTGCAGTCAATAAAGCAGGTTTTATTGAGGCAAGCGCGAAGCAGTTTGAAGAAGATTTGATATTTGCGGATTTTGTTTTGAATACAAAGGTTCAAATAGAAGAAATTCCCATGGAAAAGCAGGTCTATGACGCTTTGGTATTGGGGCTGAAAGATTACGCGGTCAAAAACGGTTTTAAAAAGTTTGTTTTAGGAGTTTCCGGCGGCGCTGATTCGGCTCTGACCGCCGTGATCGCAAAAGACGCGTTCGGAGCCGAAAACGTTACCGGCATATTTATGCCGTCGGATATTACTTCCAAACGTTCCCGCGACGATGCCGAACTGTTGTGCAAAATGAATAATATTAAACTTTTGGAAATCCCGATTTCAAAAACATTTAAGTCCTTCAAAAATGATCTTTCGGAAATTTTTAAAGGCGTTAAAATTGATGTGGCCGAAGAAAATCTCCAATCGCGCATCCGCGGAGTTTTGCTGATGGCATATTCGAATAAATTTAACGCTTTGCTTATGACTTCAGGAAACAGATCCGAGATCGCGTCCGGTTACTGCACTCTTTACGGCGATTGCGCCGGCGGATATGCCGTTATCTGCGATTTGCCGAAATCTTATTTGTATAAAGTATGCGATTGGCGCAATTCGGTTAGCAAAGCGATCCCGAAAAGCGTTTTAGAAAAAGAGCCGACCGCGGAACTCAGGGAAAACCAGAAAGATTCCGACTCTTTGCCTCCTTACGATATTTTAGACGGCATTATAGATAAATTTGCTGACTCTTTCGAAGGCAAAGAAGAGATTGTTTTAAGCGAAGAAGAAAAGCAGATTTTTAAAATGATAAGTCTTGCGGAATATAAAAGGCGCCAGCTTCCGTTAGGCACGAAATTATTGAAATATTCTTTAAAGGATATTCAGCTTCCGGTGACAAATGGATATAAACAATAAGCCAAAACCTCAATATTTCGGACACCGCGGCCGCATGAAAGACAAATTTCTGGCTTCCGGTTTTGACAGTTTCGCCGATTATGAGATACTTGAATTCGCTTTATTTTTTGCCATTGAAAGAATAGATACTAAACCTTTGGCAAAAGAGCTTATAAAAAAATTCGGCAGCGCCAAACAGGTTCTTGACGCGGATGTCGAAGATTTAATGAGATTTCCCGGGCTTTCGCGCCACAGCGCTATATTTTTGACTTTTTTGAGAGAGATGGCGGGTTATTATTCATATCTTGACGTAAAATCGTCGCAGGTTTTGGGTTCTCCTGAAACCGTTATCGATTATTTAATAACCGTTTTAAGCGGCGAGAAAATAGAAAAATTTTATGTCGTTTTGCTTGATCCCGGAAATAAAGTAATAGAATGCAAAGAAATAGAAAGCGGCACGGTGAATAAATCGGCGGTTATACCGAGAAAAATAGCGGAAGCGGCTCTAAGCGATAAAGCGTCGGCTGTTATAATCGCCCATAACCATCCCGGCGGAACTCTTAAGCCGAGCCAAAACGATATAGACGCTACCGCGGCGGTAAAAGAGGCTTTAAAAACGATAGACGTAAGCCTTTTAGACCATATAATTATTTCAGGGAACAAATATTTCAGTTTTAGAGAGTATAATTTAATATAATATAAAAAAAGCAAAGAGTTGAGAGTTAAGTTGTTAATTGGGGAGGGGTCATGAGCGGGATATTTGGCGTTGTTTCGGAAACAAACTGCGCTGAAACTTTGGTTTACGGGACAGATTATCATACGCATATGGGCAGCGAATACGGCGGGATAGCGGTTTGCGATAAAGAGTTCAAAAGATATATACACAAAATGAGCAGCGCAAACTTTAAAACGCGCTTTTTTGAAAATATCAGGGATATTAACGGGCAGCAGGGAATAGGCGTAGTCAGCGATCTTGACGAACAGCCGATATATTTAAAATCCAATCTCGGAGAGTTTTGCATAGTCAGCACCGGAAAAGTCGATAATATAGACATGCTCGCGCGCAAGATGCTCAGTGAAGGAATGTCGTTTAGCGAAGTAAGCAAAAAGTCCGTAAACGCTACGGAACTGCTTGCTAAGATCATTGCTTCCGGAAAAGATATCAAAGAAGGTATAGAGAAAATGCATAAACGCGTAAACGGTTCCGCGTCTATTTTGATTTTAACAAAAGACGGGATCTATGGCGCGAGAGACAGTTTCGGCAGAAGCACGCTTGTTTTAGGGCGTAAGGAAGGAAGCTGGGCGATATGTTCGGAAACAGCGTCTCTTTTCAATTTGGATTTTGAGCCTATAAGAGATCTTAATCCCGGAGAAATCGTTTTTATCGATTCCTCAAATTTGGAATGTAAAGTTATCAATCCCGGAAACGGCAGGAAACAGGTTTGCGCTTTTTTGTGGATGTACACGGGTTTTCCGGCGTCAAACTATGAAGGAATAAACTCTGAAGTTGTCAGGGAGGAAAGCGGAAAACTGCTGGCAAAGCGGGATAAGGGTTTAAAAGCCGATATGGTTGTCGGCGTTCCGGATTCAGGCATAGCGCATGCCATCGGATATGCGATCGAATCAAAGCTTCCCTTGAGAAGGCCGCTCGTAAAATACACTCCGACATACGGAAGAAGTTATACTCCGCCTTCGCAGGCAACAAGAGATGTTATCGCAAGAATGAAACTTATCGCGATAAAAGAGATCATACAGGATAATATTATAGTTCTTCTGGAAGATTCCATCGTCAGGGGAACCCAGCTTAAAAATGTTACGGTTGAAAAGTTTTGGAAAGCAGGCGCAAAAGAGCTTCATGTGCGCCCCGCGTGTCCGCCTCTTTTGTTTCCGTGCATTTTTAATGCTTCCACAAGAACAAACAGCGAACTTGTAACCCGCAGGGCTATTGCCGCCATTGAAGGCAAAGACATCGAAGATATAAGCGAGTATGCTGACCCCAAAACTGGAAAATACGCGAAAATGGTTGAATGGATAAGAAAAGATTTAAATGTAACTTCATTAAAATTTCAGGCTATTGAAGATATGGTAACCGCGATCGGACTGCCGAAGGAACAGCTGTGTTTACACTGCTGGATCGGATGCGCAGGATGTAAAACGGCAGTTGCTAATTAAAATTACGGATAATTTGGGACATCTCTAAAAACCTGTATTTTCAGTGTCGTCATCAACACCTTTCAAGTGGGTTGATGACAAAAGCGGGATTTTTAGAGAGACCCTTTGTCATTAAAAAATTTTATTTTTTTATTTCCGACTGCTCTTTTATTATACGCAAATCTCTCTCTGCTCTTGCGATATTCTTCTATTTCACATGGCGCCCTTCAATGCAAATTGTTGACAGAAGAAATAAAATAGTATATAATTCTTTGGCTTAGCATTCGTCAATAATCAAATTTAACCCATAGGAAAATTAAACAAACAAATCAACCGTCGTTTCTGTTTTTATGCTTTTCTTAAAAAAAATAACTATCATATTAAATGTTGTCATCAGTACAAAACTCTGGAGGAGTTAATGGAAAAAGAAAAATCCATGGATGTGTCGGTTTTATCCAAAAGAACAATGACGGAGCTTTCAAAGCTTGCGAAAGATTTGAAAATTGATTCCGTAGCCGGTTTAAGAAAACAGGAGCTTATCGCCAAGATACTTGAAGCCCAGACAAAAGAAAATAATTTGGTTTACGACGAAGGCGTCTTGGAAATACTGCCTGACGGTTTCGGTTTTTTGCGTTCACCCGATTATAATTATTTGCCGGGTCCGGATGATATTTACATATCTCCGTCGCAGATAAAGAAATTTGCTTTAAGAAAAGGCGATACCGTCGCGGGATATGTGCGTCCTCCCAAAGAGCAGGAGCGTTTTTTCGCTTTACTGCAGGTAAAATCCATTAACGGCCAGGAAAATCTTGAAAATATAAGAGAGCGTTCCCTATTCGACAATCTTACTCCGCTTTATCCCGACGAAAAAATAGTTTTGGAAACAAGCCAGAAAGAAATTCCGGCAAGAATAATAGATATGCTTGTTCCTATAGGAAAAGGGCAAAGGGTTTTGATAAACGCCGCTCCAAGAACTGGAAAAACCGTTTTATTGCAGAAAATAGCCAATGCCATTACCGAAAATAATCCCGGTATAATTTTAATGGTACTTTTGATAGACGAAAGGCCGGAAGAAGTTACCGACATGCAGCGTTCCGTTAAAGGCGAAGTCATTTCATCGACATTTGACGAACCGTCGGACAGACATATCCAGGTTGCAGAAATGGTGATAGAAAAAGCGAAAAGAATGGTTGAGAACGGCAAAGACGTCGTAGTTTTGCTGGACTCGATAACAAGGCTTGCAAGGGCTTACAATACCGCGATTCCGTCAAGCGGAAGAGTATTGTCGGGAGGATTGGATTCAAATGCCCTGCAGCGTCCGAAAAGATTTTTCGGCGCGGCAAGAAATATTGAAGAAGGCGGAAGTCTTACAATTATAGGGACCGCTCTTGTTGAAACGGGAAGCAGAATGGACGACGTTATATTTGAAGAGTTTAAAGGGACCGGAAACTGCGAAATTTATCTTGACAGAAAACTTGCCGACAGAAGAATATTTCCTGCGATAGATTTATTGCGCTCCGGTACGAGAAAAGAAGAGCTTCTTTTAAACGAAGACGAGAAAAATAAGATGTGGATTTTAAGGAAGTGGATGAACTCCATGAATTCCATAGAAGTTATGGAAGAGCTTACAAAGAGAATGCTTACTTCAAAATCAAATAAAGATTTTCTAAAACAGATGGAACTTTCAAGTTTGGAAGGGTTATAAAGCGGCAGTTACGAATTGGGTGTCTCGAAAAACCTGTATTTTCAGTGTCGTCATTGCGGCCACCGAGCCGCAATATCGTCGTGAACCATAGATTGCGGGTCAAGCCCGCAATGACAAAAGTTGGGTTTTAGAGAGACCCGATTACGAATGGAGCCTGTCCCCGAAGGCCGTAATCGGGGAAATCACGAATAAATAAAAGACAAAACTTTGTTGTTGCAGTTGATTTGCAATTGCAGTTAAAATTTGACTAAAAAGTAAAAATTTTGCATAATTAACCGATTAATTTTAAAATAAAAAGGAGACGTTTAGAAAATGAAAGACGCAATACATCCGAAATATGAAGAATGCACAGTAGCTTGTGCGTGCGGCTATACTTTTAAAACCCGTTCGACAAAGCCCGTGATTAAACTCGAAATTTGCTCAAACTGCCATCCGTTTTTTACCGGAAAACAGAAGCTGATCGACACGGCGGGAAGAGTTGAAAAGTTCCAGAAACGTTTTGCCAAGACGGAAGGAAAAACCGTTGTAAGAAAGAAAGCCGCAAAGAAAGTTCCTGCGCCGAGAAAGAGTTCGGGAAAAATTCTTACGACTTCTCCGAAAAAAGCAAAAACCGCGGTAAAGAAAGAAAAAGATACAAAAAAAGAAAAGTAGACTGCAAAACCAATCGTATGACAGGACCTGATATAAATCCGGGTTCTGTCATATTTTTTTAATGGACTGAAGAGCAGCGTTATGTCCGTTTTCACCGGTATGATAAAACGAGGTATCTGTTATCATGTTTTTACAAAAATTAAAATCATTGGACGAGCAGTTTAAAGAAGTTGAAAAAAAGTTAAGCGATTTGTCCGTTATGAATAATCAGGAAGAATACCGCGAACTTACAAAACAGCATTCTTATCTCATGCCTCTTTCCGAAAAATACAAAGAATATTCAAAACTCATATCCGACATTGAAGGCGCGGAAGAACTGAAAAAATCCGACGATAATGAAATAAGGGAAATGGCGCAGAGCGAATATGATGAATTGACCGCTTTAAAAGATAAAATCGATTCGGAAATCAAGATGCTTCTTTTGCCTGCCGATCCGAATGACGATAAAAATATTATTGTCGAAATACGCGCTGGAACGGGCGGTGAAGAGGCGGCTTTGTTCGTCGGAGATTTGTTCAGGATGTATACAAGATTTGCCGAAAGAAAAGGCTGGAAGTTTGAAGTTATAGATTCAAATTCGACGGGGCTTGGAGGATATAAAGAAGTGATTTTTGAAATAAACGGCGATAAAGCATGGCGTTATATGAAATTTGAAAGAGGCGCCCACAGAGTGCAGCGCGTGCCTGAAACAGAAGCTTCGGGAAGAGTGCATACTTCCGCGGTTACCGTGGCCGTTTTGCCGGAAGCAGAGGAAGTTGACGTTGAAATTAAAACCGAAGATTTAAGAATAGATACATACAGAGCATCCGGCGCCGGCGGGCAGCATGTTAATAAAACCGATTCCGCAATACGGATAACGCATTTGCCCACGGGTCTTGTGGTCGCGTGCCAGGATGAAAGAAGCCAGATAAAAAACAGGGCGAAAGCTTTTAAAGTTTTAAGGGCAAAACTTTACGAACAAAAACTTATCGAGCACGAGAAGCAGCTTTCCAGCGAGAGAAAACAACAGGTAGGCACCGGCGACAGATCGGAAAAAATAAGGACTTATAATTTTCCCCAGAACAGAATAACAGATCACAGAATAGGTTACAGCGTTTATAATATTACTGAAGTTATGGACGGGGATTTATCCGAACTTGTAAATAAGCTTGTAGAAGCTGACACGGAAGCGAAACTGGCAAAGGCAAATTGCTGATCCGCTTATCCCCGGGCGTTTTGATCGAGGCTGCAGGATTATCCTGTTATCATCAGACGGCGGAGTTATCATTATGTTAAATTCTAAAAATATTTATACTTTGCTTCAAAGCGGCGAAGAGTTTTTGAAAGCTAATAATTTGCGGGAACCAAAGTCCGACGCGGAGGTTCTTTTAAGTTTTGCCCTTAAAGTGAAACGTTCGCAGCTTCCTTTGATGAGAGATCAAAAAGCCGGCGAGCATGAAACGAAATTATTTGAAGAATATATTTCCAGACGCGCCAAGCGCGAGCCGGCGGCGTACATAACCGGTTCATGCGGATTTATGGGTCTTGAATTCAAAGTAAATAAAGATGTTTTGATACCAAGGCCTGAAACGGAAATTCTTGTCGAGAAAGTTTTGGAAACGGCGGGCAAGAATAAAGTTGAAAGCGTTTTGGATCTATGCACCGGCTCGGGCTGTATTGCCGTCAGCTTATCAAAACTCGGGGATTTTAAAGAAATTTTTGCCGTTGATATAAGTTTTGACGCTTTGATGACGGCAAAAGAAAACGCCGCGTTGAACGCCGTAAGAAATATTGAATTTCTTTTAAGCGATATGTTTGAAACTCTTGAAAACGTTAAATTCGACTGCATAGTTTCAAATCCTCCTTATGTTTCCGAAAGCGAATACAAAAATCTTGAACCTGAATTGAAATTTGAACCCGAAACCGCTTTGGTCGCTTCCGGTAGCGACGGGTTTTCATTTTATAAAGAAATAGCGTTAAAAGCGCCTCGGTATTTAAACGGCGGCGGATGCGTTTTTGTTGAATTAAATGCGAATTACGCGGAAGAAATCAAAAGTATATTTATGTCGGCTGGTTTTAAAGACGCTGAAATAATTAATGATTATTCTCATTTGCCGAGAGTTCTTAAGGCGAATTTATAGAAGCAGCTAGAGCGTGTTCACACAAATTACGCACATGCGCGTAATTTGTGTGAACACGCTCTAAAAGGAATACAAATGGATAAAATTGTAATAAACGGCGGTAAAAAGCTTAAAGGAGAAGTTAAGGTTTCAGGTTCGAAAAATTCGGCGCTTCCCATTCTTTTTGCGACGCTTTTGACTGATGAACCGTGCGCGATCGAGAATGTTCCTTCGCTGGCCGATGTCAATACTACGCTCGCTTTTTTAAATTTTATAGGCAAAAGGACAGTGAAAAGCGGGTCAAAAGTAAAAATTTTGGCTTCAGGCAAATATAAACATATTGCTCCGTACGATTTGGTGAGAAGGATGCGTGCGAGCGTTCTGGTCATGGGGCCTCTTTTGGCACGCCTTAATAAGGTTGATGTTTCTCTTCCCGGCGGATGCGCGATCGGCGCAAGGCCTATCGATATTCATCTTGAAGCTTTTAAAAAAATGGGCGTGAAAATAAAAGTTGAGGGCGGATATGTTAAGACAGCCGCCGGAAAAGGTTTAAAAGGCAATAAAATTGAATTCAGATTTCCAAGCGTAGGGGCAACTGAAAATATTCTGCTTGCCGCCGCGCTTGCAAAAGGAAAAACTGAAATTGTTAATGCGGCGCGCGAGCCCGAAATTGTCGACTTGGCCGATATGCTCAATAAAATGGGCGCAAAAATTTCCGGAGCTGGTTCAAAAACAATAGTAATAGAAGGCGTTGAAAAACTGCGCGGCGTTAAACATTCGGTTATTCCCGACAGAATAGAAGCCGCTACATATTTGATCGCGGCGGCAATTACAAAGGGGAAAATACTTTTGAAAAATGTTTGTCCGGAACATTTGAAAGCGGTAATTGACAAGTTAAAAAAATGCGGGATGGAAATCAAAGAGACCGGAAAAACGGTCTCTGCAAAATGGGTCAATGATTTAAAACCGCGCAATATCAGCACCGAAGTTTATCCAGGATTTCCTACGGACGTACAGGCGCAGTGGATGGCATTGATGTGTCTGCTTAAAGGCAAATCGTGCGTAAAAGAAAACGTTTTCGAAAACAGATTTTTGCATGTTGCCGAACTTCAAAGATTCGGCGCGGATTTAACGATTGACGGTAAATTTGTAAATATCAAAGGCGTAGAGCAGCTTTCCGGAGCTCCCGTAATGGTTTCCGATCTGCGCGCAGGCGCGGCTTTGGTTTTAGCGGGACTTGCCGCTAAAGGGCGGAGTACAGTTTCCAGAATATATCATTTGGACAGAGGCTACGAACTTCTTGAAAGAAAACTTAAAAAAATCGGCGCCGACATAAAAATAGTAAGAAACGGAATTAAATAAAGTTTTTGGATTTTTAAAAAAAATACACGGGGTCTTTAGCGACACCCATAGTTATATAAAATTATTAAAATTAAGATAATGTGAAAATTATATAAATAAATTATAAAAAATCATAAAAATTATAAAAAAGCATTGAAAAATAGAGGAATAAATAGTAGACTTTTATCATGGAAAGGATGAAAGCGTTTTTCCGTGTGCCATTTAAAAAACCAATGGCGGCTAAAGTCGCGTTTGCCGTTGTTTTTGCTATTTTTATGAATATGGCAAATATACCGTTATTGCTCGGGGAAAAGTATTCTTTAAATTGCGACGGAACCGTTTTGCAGATTGGAGACAGGCTTGGGAAAATTTATAATGTCGTCAATGTTCCCGTTCAAATGGTAAATGATTTGTTTAATAAAAACATGAATATGATGTCGGACAATAAAGAGGAGAATGCGGCAAAAACTGAAAAACCGGTTTTTTGCGTTTTATCCGCTTCTTCAAATAACGCTAAAAAATCGTCCGGGACATTATTTCTTGATGCTGTCCCGCAGTCAGGCGGCGTCATAAATAAGGATATTGCTAAAAATAATTTATTGCCGTCGGTTATGAATTTACATTACGGCAGGTGCGGTCCCGGCAATAATGCCATATGGTATTTATTGCTGTTTTTAATATTGATGCCGATTCTTCCCAGAGGGATTCCGGTAAGAGTAAGAAAATTTATTATAAATATGAATTTTGCATATTCCCGTCTTTATCTAAAATAAAGACGGGAATTTCCGTTTTATTGCGGAATGCAAGAGGAGATCAAAATGAAAACAATTAACAGATTTATTAAAGAGCTGACAAGGCTAAGGCGAATATGCGCAGCTGCCGCCTTATGGCTTAAAGAAATGAATGCGGTAAAAATAATATCGCTGATTGTCGTTAATTGTTTTCTTTTAACGTCCGTATACGGACAGGCAGTTGCTTCCGTTATTGATGATTCCAGACGCGCAAATCAGTTTAACCAGATCTTTGACGATTTCAGTCTTCCGCACGCATACGGCAAGATTACCGGAGCGAGTTTTGCCGGAAGCGATACCGTAGTGATCAACATACAGGATTTCCACGCTCATCCTGGAGTGCAGAAGAATATAAGCAAAATAATAGATACGTTTGACAAAAGATATAACATTAAAAACGTGTATCTCGAAGGCGCGTACGGAGAGCTTGACACTTCATGGCTTTCCGCTATTGAAGATAAAGTATTGAGGGAAAAAGTTCTGGATTCGATGCTTCAAAGCGGAAGATTGACGGGCGCAGAGTACTATTCGGCTTTAAGCGGACGTCCAAAAGTGATCAAAGGTCTGGAAAATAAAAACGAATACATGGAGAATCTTCAAAGATTCGGTAAGATTCTTGAGTCTCAGGACAATATATCGCTGATTTTAAACAGCATGAAAGAAGACGTAAACGTACTTAGGGAAACGTATTATAACAAAGACCAGAAAAAACTTTCAGCATTGTCGCAGCAGTACGCCGACGGAAAGATCAGCGAGAGAAAATATTTTGCTTTGCTGTATAAACATACCAACAAGCTCGGCATTGACATTTATAAGCATGAAAATATAGACGCGTACAGAACTTTGCTTTCGCGGGAAAAAGATTTAGACTACAAAAGAGTGTCCATGGAACTCGGAGCCTTCATATCAAGGCTGAAAGAAATATTGCCTTATCAGACATATAAGGCGATAGTTGACAATACGGGTAATTTTACCGAAATGGACAAATTGTATGTGCATATTATAAAAATTTCAAGGGAATATAATATAAATCTTGAAGCGGGTTTTCCGCAGCTCACAAAGTTTCTTTTTTATGCGGAACTCGGACAAAAAATAAACCCTTTGGAGCTGATTGCGGAAGAAAAAAGGCTTGTCGGCGAGATAAATGAAAAATTTTCAACGAATATAAGCGAAAAAGAGGTTGTGTTTGTAACGGGGTTTCATAAGTACCTTGAAGACTTTTTGTCGAGTAAAATAACTCCGGAAGATTATAAGTATTACGAGGCCAATAAGAAAGAGTTTCGGCGTTTGTGGGTGAAATATATTGATAATAAGAAAATGGATCTTTTGGACGGGTATTTAGGGCTTAGCGAGGCTTTTTATACGGTCAATATAGAAAGAAACGGATATTTCTTCCAAAACATTGACGCAATACGCAATGTCGCAAAGTTGACCTATGAAGATATTGGCGGAAACGGCGTTGAGAAAGTTATAAAATCAATGGAAAGCGCGAAAAATGTTTGCGCCGTGGTCACCGGAGGATTTCATACTGACGGAGTTTCCGAATATTTTGTGAAAAACGGAATATCTTTCATAACGATAACTCCCAATGTCGCCGGCGGCGTTCAGGCTGCCGATGAAATATACCACAAAATGGCAAAAGAGCAGAGTAAAATTTTGTTTCAGACTCTTGCGGTGCTGAATTCAACGCAGCTTCCCGACTTTAAAAAACTTGAAATGTCGGTTCAGGCGATATCCGATGCGCTTGACCGGAATTGGAATGAAGTAAATAAAGCAGTTCAGGATGTGCTTAAAAATGATGCCGAATTTGCAGGAATGAGCGTGCAGATTAGCGAAGAAAACGGAAATATAATTTTCAATTTCACTAAAGATAACAGGCAGATAAACGTTTTGTACGACAAAACCGAAAGAACTGCCGTCGCAAGCATGCCTCAGGAAAGCGCGCAGACATATGAGGCTAAACCTAAAGCCGACATAACATCCGGCATAAAGAATTTATTTTTTACCGTTGCCGTTTTTATCGCTTTATCTTTAGCGGCTTCGTTATTTGCCGTTCCCATTGTGCCAGACGGATCATTCATGGCGGCTGTCGGTTCGCTTGGGGTTTTCGGCGGCTTGGCTTATGATAAGAGCAGCTCTGATATTATTGCTAAAAATTCTATGGTTGAAAGCGGGACAGAAAGACCTGATTTTAGAATTTTTGAAAAAATAGCTAAAAATCTTCCCGCCGATTTAAGAATGAAGTTTATAACCGGAATGCTCAAACCCGGAGCGGAAATTACGCCGGATCAAGTCAGGCAGGTCATAGATCTGGAAAATGAGATCAACAGACTTGGCAGCCGGATAGAGAAGACCGGCAGGAGCGGAAGCGGAGTAGGAATTTCCGCATTGGGCAATCTGCAGACGGAAAAAGAAAATAAAGAAGCTGAACTGTCCAATCTCATAAAATCTTTAAATCTTGAGGATAATATTTCCGACGATACTATAGCGGCATTTTTTGGAAACGATTACGGAGATATAAAAAATAATTTTTTCGACAGCGACAACAATGTGAAAAACCGGATCCCGCTGGAAGTTTTTATAATCCAAAAACTTGAACGCGCCGAAACCGCCGGTAAAGCTTTGAGAGGGGATAAACTCGCGTCATTTTTAGT
The DNA here is from genome assembly GCA_009776745.1 of Endomicrobiia bacterium. Lineage (GTDB taxonomy): Bacteria > Elusimicrobiota > Endomicrobiia > Endomicrobiales > Endomicrobiaceae > Endomicrobium_B. The sequence goes on from WRNH01000010.1 coordinate 37,241, forward strand.
CAAAAGACCTTTGCTTGAAAAGTTTTTTATTTCAATAAAGAAACCTGGCGTCTATGCCGGCGTTTTATCCGCGCATATCAGAAATCGGTTTGCTTCATTATTCAGCGCATCCGCGGAAGAGACGTCTGCGGAAGAAGCCGCCGCCGCGCCTGCCGCAGCGGAAGCGCAGGCAGGCAGAAGCTTAGATGCGACTGACGATTTGAATA
>WRNH01000011.1 GCA_009776745.1 Endomicrobiia bacterium
ATTATATGCCGCTGCCGCCGTAAAAGAAGCTTTGGATACGGCGGGTTTTAAAGAGGCGCCTGCAGGCACTTCTTTATTTTTAGGTTCGACGATAAGCAGTATGGAAACGTGGGTAAATTTTGCCGACAAATATAAAAAGAAAGAAATGGATTCCGTCAAAACAACCGTGGTGTTTCAGGTCATGAATCATTCGCCTTTGGCAAATATCGCGCAGACATACGACATAAAAGGGCCGGGATTTGGAAACTCTGCGGCCTGCGCAACCGGACTTGCAAATGTCGGAATGGCATATCTTGCCATTATAAGCGGTTTTGCCGATAAAGCTTTGTGCGGCGGCACCGACGAATATCATCCGATCATGACAGCGTGTTTTTCAATAATGAATGCCGCAAGCCATAAATATAATGATAAGCCGGAACTTGCTTCACGCCCTTTTGACGCCGACAGATGCGGAATAGTATGTTCCGAAGGATGCGGCATGCTTTTTGTCGAATCTCTGGAAAGCGCCTTAAAAAGAAATGCAAACATTTATGCCGAGATAATAGGTTTTGGCACGAATACGGAAACAAAAAGCATTTCCCATCCTTCGGCGCAATGCATAATAGAGTGCATGGATCTTGCTTTAAAAAATGCCGCATTATATCCGGAAGACGTAAATTTCATAAACGCGCACGCCACAAGCACGCTTGCCGGCGATATAGAAGAAAGTAAAGCCATTGCTTCGGTTTTCGGCGGCAATAAACCGGTCAACAGTTTGAAAGGACATATAGGCCACACTATGGCCGCAAGCGGAAGCCTTGAACTTATAGCGACGATAGATATGATGAACAGAAATAAATTTGCCGCTACGCTCAATCTTGAAAATGTCGACCCGGAATGCGCCGGCATAAAGCATATGCAAAAAAACGAAGACCTTAACGTTAATATTTTTATGAAGAACAGTTTTGCCCTGGGAGGGACTAATTGTTCTTTGGTTGTGAGGAAATACAATAAATGAAAAGAGTGGAGAGTGAAAAGTGAAGAGTGAAGATAATGTGTTTTCGCTTTGCGAAAACCTAATAGATAGGTTTCGGCAGAGCCGAAACACAATATTTCCACTCTTCACTTTTCACTTTGCCGTTAAAGGGAGATATCAAAAATGACGAGAGATGAGATCATCAGAGTTGTAAACGAAGCGCTTTGCAAAGAGTTTGAACTTGATCCTGAGGTTATGAAGCCGGAAGCTAATTTTTTTACGGATCTGGGGCTGGACAGTCTTGACGCGGTCGATATGGTCATAGTTTTGGAGCAGGCTTTTAAAATGAAACTTAGAACAAATTATGAAGTCGGAAAAATAATGACTCTTAACGATCTTTATAACTATATTGAAGATTTGATGAAACAAAATGGCTGATTTTTTAAAAAAAATTTATGCGTCTTTTTTTGCCGTTACGGTTTATGCGTGGCTGTTTATAGCCGGCTTTGCCGCGTATATTTATTTTTTTCTGACGGGTTATAAAGAAAAGCAGATTAGAATTTTTTTGTACGCGCAGGGAAAAATTATTCAGGCGGCGATAGTTTTCGCTTCGGGGTTTAATAAAAAAATTATAAAATGTCCGCTGCCGGAAAAACCTTCCGTGCTTGTGGCAAATCATCCTTCTACGTATGACACTTTTGTTTTTCATTCATTTAACATAATCAATTTCGTCTGCATAGCAAAAGGATGGCCGTTCCGTATACTTTTTTACGGAAAATTTATAGAGCGCGCAGGTTATATAAATTCTGACAATAAAACCGCCGGACAGATAATTGATCTTGCCAAAGAAAAGTTAAATCAGGGGCTTCACGTGGCGATTTTTCCGGAAGGCACAAGGCAGAAAAAAACCGGACGGTTCCGTTCGCTTGCTTTTGCCTTGGCGATAGCGGCGGACACTTATGTTGTCCCTTTTGCCATAAAAGGTCTTGAAGAAATGCTTCCTCCGGGGAAATATATGCCGACATACAGCCCTATAGTATACAAACAGCTTCCGGCCGTTTACGCAGGCGATTTTAATTATGAAGCCGGCGATCTGCGAATGGCAAAATATGTAAAGGAGTCTATAACGGAGGAGTTAAAAAATGTCTGAAATAAAACGATTTTTGTTTGCGTTTTCGATCGTTTTTTTCATGACTGTTAATATCTATTCCGCCGGAGCTCCTCTCAGCTTCTAAAAGAAAAGTCGATGTTATAATAAAAGACAGAAGGTGAGAAGATGGGATGTTGGGAAAAGACAGAAAAGGCAGAGGATGAGAAGATGGGATGTTGGGAAGGTGGGCAAAGACAAGGGCAACGACAAAGAAGAAACGACCACAGCTCCTCTCAACTTCTCCGCTTCCCACCCTCTCACCTTCTAGAAAGCTCCTCTGAGCATCTCAGCCTCCCAACTTCTCAGCTTCCAAAAAGGAGATGAAAATGAAAAAAATTTTAGTTTTATCGTTTATGTTGTTTTTCTGCGGTTCGGCTGTTTTTGCGGCCAGCAGAACGGCGGATATTGTCAATACCGCTTTAGCCGTAAAAGATGTCAAAACTCTTCACAAAGCCATAATAAAGGGCTGTGAAGAACGCGGCTGGATACCTGTTAAAACCGGCGACAATGAAATAACCGCGACTTTAGACACAAGAGGACATCAGGTTATCGTCAAAATTACTTATAACAATAACGGTTATCGGATAACCCACAAAGACAGCAAAAACATGAGCTATAATCCGCAAAAAAACACGATACATCCTAAATATAACCAATGGACGGCAAATTTGGATAGAAGCATAAAAACAAATGTAAATTTCAGAAAGGATATGGAATAAAGGTGGATCTCAAAGATTTTAATTTAAAAGATTTTATGCTCCATAAGCCGCCGATGCTGCTTGTCGATAAAGTTTTGGAAAAAAGCGAAAAACAGGCAAAAACTTCTTTTTTAGCCGGTAAAGAATGCATATTTTTAAATGAAAACGGAGTTTTGGCAAGGCCTGCGCTTATAGAAATTGCGGCGCAGTCTTTCGCGGCAGCCGATATTTTTCAAAAAACTGCGGATGGCAAAAAACTTTCGAAAGGTTTTCTTGCAAGCGTCAGGGATTTTCAGTTTTATTCGGACGCGAAATCCGGCGATGAAATAATTTGTTCAATAAAAGAAACAAACGAGATAGCTCAGCTGCATGTAGTGGAGGTTGAACTTTTTATAAATGATGCCCGTATAGCGCGCGGAGAACTCAGAATTTTCGAACTTACTGAGTAAAAAATGACAGAGACGCTAAACGAATTGCCGTCATACATTGCAGCTGCATCTTTACAAATAATGCGGGCGGACTTAATTTTACAATAATAGCGCCGTCTTTTGCTTTATCCCTTAAACTTACTTTGAAAAAAGCGGTAAATTAAAAATTGAATGGACTGATATGACAAAAGCATTTGCTTTCATTTTCATTATAAATGCGATTGCATTTTTTGCCATGCCAAAATTTTTGAGGATTATTGTCAAAGCGCTTATACCATAGGAACCTTATTTTGAATAAAATATTTACTGCGGCATTGCCGCCATTGCAGGAAGCGTTATCGACGAAAAAATCCATATTAACGGCTGCGTCCTTAATGCTTTTTTTAATATTTTTCACATATTCGTTTTGCGCGGCGCAAAGCGCGCCTGAAAAAGATTTGTCCGCGTTTTCTTCGGTAAGCGCTATAGAAAGCAGATTTTATATGGCAAAATATGTTTCCATAGCCGATAAACCTTTGACAAGCGAAGGGAAATTTTATTTTCAAAGGCCGGACAAACTTTATTGGGAATACGAAACGCCTTATTCTTACGGCTTTATAATTTCCGAAGGCAAAACTTTATCATGGCAAGATAAAGACGGCGTAAAAGAAACTAAAGATATAACAAAACAGCCGGCCGCAAAAGAAATGGCAAATCAGCTTTATACTTTTGTTTCTATGGACACGGACAAAATATCCAAAGTATATACGGTCGAACATTTTGAAGAAGGCATAATTTTATATCCTAAAAACCAGTCAAAAAAACAGATGATACAAGACATTAAAATATATTTCGCGGATGATATTGCCGCGGTAAGGGAAGTTGTTATCGCGGAACGTTCGGGAGATAAAACCGTGATAACTTTTACGGAAACAAAAATAGACGATAAAACTGAATTTGCGAATTGAGTAAAAACTTATAAAATGTTTTGGCTTTGCCCAAACACATGCGCTTATAACCCGTCATTCGTAATTTTTTTAGGAAATTTGAGTGCCATTTGATATTTCATTTATCAACAGCCATAAAAAAATTTATCTTGCCGCGATTTTTCTTTTTTTTGCAGCGGCGGCTTTATTGCTTTCGCAGATAAAACTCAGAGAAGACATTTCTGAAATGCTTCCTTCCGTTTTGAAAGAAGAGCTGCGGCTTTTTCAAAATTCTCCTTTATCCGGAAAAACTTTTGTAGTCGTTAAAAGTCCGCAAGAAGAAGAAACCCTGGAATCGGCGGATATTATTTCGCATGCGTTTATTGAAGACGGCGGTTTAGGTCTCTCAACTTTAAAAACCGACGGAGATTTTATACTTGCTTATTATTATTTTGCCCCGCGTTTATGGAATAAAGAGTTTGCCGAAAAAATTGAGAATCTGGCAGAGCCGGAAGCCGTAAGAGCAAAAATGGAAGAAAATTATAAAGTTTTGCTTTCTCCCGCCGGCACATTTATGAAAGAATTCATTACCGCCGACCCTTTGGGAATGATTCCTGTTTTTGCCAAAGAGCTTAAAAATTTAAACCTCGGCAGCTCTCTTGAAACAAAAAACGGTTATATCTCTTCGCCCGACGGAAAAAAAATACTTTTGATATTTGATTCTCCGGAAAATTCTCTTGACGGCGCGCATGCAAAAAAAATCAATGAAGCTTTTAAAACAATAAAAAAAGAAATTCCGGAAAGTTCCGAAGCTTTTTTGATGGGCGCCGTAAGATATACAAACGAAAATAGCGAAATTATAGCTAATGACATAAAAAGGATTTTGCCGATTTCTTCGTTTTTTATGCTGGCTCTTTTTCTGATCTTTTTAAGGACAAAAAAAGCGCTTTTAATTTATATTGTTCCCGCTGCCGTTATGTCCGTGGCGGCTGTCGCGGTTTTCTTTTGGTTCGGAGGCATTTCCGGCATTACGATAGGTTTCGGTTCGGTTCTCATGGGTTTATCCATAGATTATTCGGCATACATGTATTTTGCGCTGAAAAGTTCAAAAGAACAAGACCGTTTTTTAACCGCGCGTAAAATGGTAAAGCCTATTACCGTAAGCGCGGTTACTTCAATAATAGTTTTTTCCTTATTGTTTTTTTCATCGATATCATTGTTCCGCCAGATTTCCTTATTTTCTGCAGCCGGTCTTGCTGCCGCGCTTTTTTTGGCGCTGTTTGTCGCGCCGTTTATTTTTGATTGCGGCGGCGATGGAGCCTGTACACGAGCGTATAAATCGGGGGAATCAACAGCAAAGACAAAAGCAGAAGAATCTGTTATTCCCGAAAACACTGATCGGAAATCTGACGCTGCAGGGCTGCCGTCGTTTAGTCCGGCTGCGGCTGCCGTTATAATAGCGATTATTTTTGCTGCGGCTGCCGTAAGTTTTAAGTTTGTTGATTTTAACGCTTCCCTTGATTCTGTAAATACGGTGTCAAAGCAGTTTGAGTACGATAGAGCTGAGTTTGAAAACCTTACCGGAGGCGCGCACAGCGGCAGCGGTTTCTTTTTTGTTTTCGGAGACACCGTTGAAGAAACGCTTCAGAATAATGAACGGGTTTCTTCGCAAAACGAAAATATTCTTCAGCTTGCCGGACTGTACCCTTCGCAAAAAACTTCCGGCGAAAATCTGGCTGAGTGGAAAAAATTCTGGGATGCGCAAAAAATAGAAAAAATTAAAAAAGAAATTGAAGATTTCTCAAAGTTAAAAAACCTTAAACCGGAGATATTCAATCCCTTTTACGAATTTCTTAAAACCGGAGAATCGGCCGCGGAAGGATCTCAAATTTCTTTAAATGATATTTATAATCCTTTGATAAAACACAATGACGGCTTTGCGTTTGTCAATATAGTTCCGGAAAACGCGGTAATAACGGAAACGGAAGGAATAAAAACATTTTTTATTTCTAACGCGGTTTTACAGAAAAAAATAGCTTCAAATATCAAAGGCAATATTGCCGCCGTTACGGCTATACTTATAATAAGCGTCTTTTTTATTTTAATTTTATGGTTAAAAAAGGTACAATTTGCTCTAGCCGCTTTGGCCGCCCCTCTATGCGGGATAGGCGTATTTTTAGTTGCGGCTGCTGTTTTCGGCATAGAAGTTAATTTGTTCGGTTTGTTTGCCGTGCCTTTGCTTATAGGACTGGGAATAGATTACGGCATTTTTATAATATACCGGCAGAAAGGAGAAACAAAACTTCATCCGACAAAAGCGGTTATTGTGGCGGCCGTTTCAACGATAATAGGTTTCGGATCGCTGATGGCTGCCGGACATAAAGTTTTGTTTATGATAGGATTTATGGTATTTACGGGAATTTTGACGGCAATAATAATAAGCGTGTTTGTGCTGCCTTCGCTTTTAAAAGGCGTTAAGAAAACTCTGCCGCTTTTGCTGCTTATATGCCTTATGCCTTTTGCCGGCTGCGCGACAGTCGGAGTGAAATATAATGTCAAAGAACCGCCGCTTCTTTCAGTTGATAATGCGGATACGGCGATGTTTTACGGTTCGTATATGGACGATTTTAATTTCAGGGCTATTTCAAGAACAGAACCCGACGGGTACAGAATAGTCATAATGAGCGACCTCGGCATAAAAATGCAAGACATGAAAATTAAGAAAAATGAAGATACGGACATATACTTTTATATTGAATATATGCCTAAAGAAGTCGTTGAAAATTTTGCCGCGTTTTTTAAAGAGTATTATTTTTTCGAAGAAAAACCGAACATAAGGAAAGATGCGGCGACAATATATTATTTTAAAAACCAACATGCGATAGTGTGGGTGAAGAAAATATAAAATAGAGGACAGGTAATAAGTAATAGGTAAAAGATTTTGGTGTTTTCGTCTTGCGAAAACCTAAAATAAATTTCGTTTCGGCAATCCTGCGGCTGCGCTCAGGACAGCCGCCGAAACACAACACCTATTACCTATTGCCTATTACTTGTTATGATAACAGTCGATCAGGCTATAAGATCATCTTTTATAAAAAAAGAAAATAATATATTTTCTTTTTTTATAGATAAAAATTTTCCGGCATTTGAAGGACATTTTCCGGGCGCGCCTCTTTTGCCCGGGATAGCGCAGATAGAAATAGCGTTATTTTGCATTAGTCGGATTTTAGGCAAAAACGTTTGCATTGCGGAAATTAAAAAAGCCAAATTTGCAAACCCCGTGCTTCCTGCTGCGGAAATTTTTGTTTCCGTTACGGAAAATACGCCGTATTACGGCATATTGATAAAAGATGAAAAAAAAACATATGCTCAAATATCTATGAGCGTTGACAATTCCGCAGAATAAGGAAAATATGATACCGAAATCATTCTTTAAACAAAACCCCGAAGATCCAAAACCTTTAAAACACATAATAAAAAGAAAAGTCCGTTTTGACGAGCTTGATCCTTTAAATATTGTGTGGCACGGCAATTATGCAAGTTATTTTGAAGAAGGGCGCATAGCCATGGGCGATAAATACGGGTTCGGGTATCTGGATTTTAAAAAACACGGCGTAATGATACCGCTAAAAAAGTTTTATGTCGATTATATAATGCCTTTGGAGTTTGCCAAAGAATATGCAATAGAAACGCTTCTTTACTGGAACGAATCCGCCAGACTTGATTTTGAATACCGCATATACGATTGCGAAAACAGGCTTGTCACAATGGGATACAGCGTCCATATGATGGTAGATTTAAATAAAGGGATCCTTGTAGTCAAACCCGCATTCTATGAAAAAATCTGTGAAAAATGGAAAGAAGGAAAAATATGAAATTAATTAGTAATTAGTAATGAGTAATTAAGGAGTGCGCGAAGCGCACCTATTAATAAGCGGGGCAAAGCCCCGCACAACAATTACTAATTACTAATTACTCATTACTAATTGCCGTTAAAACTATGTTTAAAAAATTTAACCCGTTAGCGGTCATTCCTCTTTATAATCATTCCGGCACAATTGAGCATATTGTCTCGGGGTCATTACCTTATTGTAAAGAAATTATGATCGTCGACGACGGCAGTACCGATTCAGGGATCCGCGATATGGAAAAACTGCCCGTCAACATAATCCGTTTCAAAAAAAATAAAGGCAAAGGCGCCGCGATCATAGCTGCAGCGGAATGGGCTGCGGAAAATAAATTTACGCATATAATTACCATTGACGCCGACGGGCAGCATTATCCTTACGATATACCGAAACTTCTTAAAGCCGCTGAAGACAGCCCGAATTCTATAATAATCGGAAAACGCAAATTTGAAAATCCGGATATTCCCGCAGCGTCAAAGTTCGGCAGAAAATTTTCCGGATTTTGGGCAAAAGTGCAGACCGGCAAAAAAATTATCGACATGCAAAGCGGCTACAGAGTTTATCCGCTTTCGGTATTTGATAAATTTAAAATTTACACAAGACGCTTTACTTTTGAAGTGGAAATTATCATCAAGGCTTTATGGGCTGGTTTTAAAGTCGAAGAAGTTGAAGTTGACGTTCATTATCCGGATAAGAAGAAAAGGATTTCGCATTTTAAGTTTTTTGCTGATAATGCAAGGATCAGCATTTTAAATACTTATCTTACCATCAGGGCAATGATACCTTTTCCGCACAGAAAATATATTGAAAACAAAGAAGGAAAAATAATTTCTCAAAATCCCTTTAAAGCCGTTGCGGAACAGATGAAAAATGAAAATAATCCGTTTCATCTTGCGGTGTCCGCAGCCTGGGGCAGTTTTTGGGGCGCGCTCGCTTTGCCGGGAGTAAGAGCTTTTATTTTAATGGTCGGCGTGGGCTGGTTTAATTTAAACAGAGCCGTTGCTTTCAGCGTTGACAAACTTGCCATGCCTCCGTTTATTCCATTTGTTTGTATTGAAGTGGGATATTATTTAAGGCATGGCAAATTTTTAACGGAAATAAGCTGGCAGATAATAGGAACGCAGTTTTTACAAAGAGTATGGGAATGGATCTTAGGCTCTTTGATAGTTGCACCGGTATTTGCATTGCTGGTAGGAAGCATTGTTTATATTGCAGGAAAGATAATGAGGATAGGCGCGAGAAAACTGCTTTAACGGCAATTAGTAATTAGTAATGAGTAATTAAGGAGTGCGCGGAACGCGCACCTAATTAATAAGCGGGGCAAAGCCCCGCACAACAATTACTAATTACTAATTACTCATTACTAATTGTCTTTAGGAGAATTTGTGTCTCAAAAATGGACTAGTAAAAGTTTAGGGAGTTCTTTTTTTCAGAATCTGTTTTGCTTTTTTGTAAAATACGGCGGCAGGCATATTGCGTATTTTATCGTTTATTTTGTCGCGGTTTTTTATACTTTGCTTCCGTCGGTAAGATGCAAAGCGTCTTTTTATTTGAAACGGCGTTTTCCGGAAAGTAATACTTTCGGGCGTTTCTTTCACGCTTACAGGCTTATTCTTACTTTCGGAAAAATACTTGCGGACAGAGCGGCGCTTGGCATAACCGGAGAAATTAAAATTATTTCTTCCAAAGAAGATCAGCAGCTTTGCAGGGATCTGCACTCTAAAGGCAAAGGCTTGATAATAATTACCGCGCATTGCGGCTGCTGGCAGACGGCGATGTCGTGTTTTGATTTTATGGAAGGCGACAAATACGTGATTTATCACAGAAGCAAAGAAGACATAGACAGACATGCGCACGAACTTTCCGGAGAAAAACCTCCTGTAAATTTTATTGATCCCGCAAATTTCGGCGGCGGTTCGGTCGAAATAATGTCCGCTCTTTCAAAAAACGGGATAGTCTGCGCAATGGGCGACAGAACATTTGGAAACGGCGATAATAAAACGGAAGTTGATTTTTTAGGCGGTAAAATTGATATTCCTTACAGCATTTACAGAATTGCCGGCGCAACGGGCGCGCCTATTGCCGTGATATTTTTTCCGCGCGGCCGCAGCGGCGAAATAGATTCGGTAATTGCCGAAACCTTTTTTGTTGAAGATAAAGGCCATAATGCAAAAAACTATTTTAATGACGCGCAAAAATTTATAAAATCATTAGAAAGCTTTTGCGAAAAATACCCGTACCAGTTTTTCAATTATTATGATATGTGGAAATAGAACGGCAGGTAACAGGTAAAAAGTAATAGGTAATAATAAATTGCGAGGGTATATATAATATGGATATGCTGCAGCAGCGAAAACAGGAAAGAGAGCGGGTTTTGCAATCCGAAAAGTATTTGCGTGTAAAAAAACGCGCTTCGGAATTAACCGGTAAAAATATAATATTGAAATTAGCAAACCCTGAAAATATGACGGTTTACGGGAACTATAATGCCAGAACTTTTGACAGGCCGGAAAACATATATACGATCACAGTTCCTTACGATTCTAAAAGATTAGACTTGCCGGAAGATTCTTTGCTTGCTTTTGTTTTGTCAGAGTATTCTTATTGTTATTGCGAAGATACAAACAATCAAAACAGAGATCTTTTTTATTTCATTCTTGTAATGATTATGCTGCTGTTGGGAGCCGGCTTAGTATTTTTGAAAGATATTGGTTATTATAAAGTTCCGTTATTATTCGCAGCGCTTCCTATAGTTTTTTTTGTTCTTTTAATAATTTTTAAAGAAATAAACGTGCATTATACAAAAAATTCGGTTTTCCATGCGGATAAACGATCTCTCGGATTTACGGGTAACCCGAATGCTTTAATAAATTTATTGGAATCTTTTAAAAATATTGAAATTTTACATTTCAAGTTAGGGATAAAGCACAAAAGCCTGCATAAAAATAACTTTTTACAAAAAAGAATTGACAAATTGCAAAATGAGAAGTTTAATCATGTTTTATTTGAGCCTGAATCTGAGTCCAGCAAAGAATATGAAGAGACTCCGCCGCGCGATATTTTGCCGCAATTTCAACCCGGACCAAAAGAGGAAAAGCCTTCTGTCTACGATATGCTCAAAGAGAGAAACGAATATCAAATCAGATTAAAAGAAGAGGCGCAGAAGGCGTTGGCCGATAATATGCTTAAAGAGCAAAGCAGATACCAGTTTATAAAAATCCCGAAAAATGCTATTTTTACAGATCCCGTTGTCAGCTCAAAATCTACGCCGGTTTTTTTGTATGCGGTTTTAATAATAGTTACCGCTTTAGTTTTTTGGGGAGTTAAATACGGTTTTGATTTGGACAAATCGAAAGAACTTAAAAATTGGTCTGAACAATCCGAAAGCAGAACCAATGCGGTTTCTGCGCTTAAAAACACAATACAATTTTTTATGCAGACGGTAACAAGCAACAAAATAACAAAAATATCAGACAGTGAAATACAAAAAACAGTTGAAAAAGACGAATTGCATGATACTAATACAATAAACGGCGCGGAGTTTGGAGGATGAGTGTAACGGCGATTAACAACTGACAAAGTACAATTTAATTGTTATTTATTAATTGCTTTTGCTGAGCTTTCAAAAAGGGGATAAAGGTATGATACGAACAACTTTGGACGACGTAAAGGAAGTCTTGAACGCTAATCTTGATATGCAGGGGATTGATTTGGATTCTTTAAAAGAGGATACGCCTCTTTTTTCAGGGCTTGGTTTGGACAGTCTGGACGCAATAGAACTGGTTATAATTTTGCGTAAAAATTATGACATTGTCGTGGAAAACATGGACGAAGGCAGAAAAATATTCCAAACTCTCGGCACATTGAGAGAACATATAGAACAAACAAGGAAGAAGTAAGAATAACAACAAAGTGGAAAGTGAAGAGTGAAAATATTGTATTTTGTTTGGTAAGCAGCCGGCATGGATCCCCGATCAAGACATTCGGGAATAACGCCTGCCGGCGTCACTTTAAAATTTGAACTTTGCCGTTTATTAAATTGGTTAAAATTTATGAAAACAATAATTTCGGGCTTCGGATGCGTTTGTTCGCTGGGAAGCAATACCGAAGAAATTACTAAAAATCTTTTTGAAGGCTCAATAAAACCGTCTTATATGAAAGACAGGTTTGAGAGTTCTTATGCCGTCGAGTATCCGGTTTTTCAGGTTCCGGACAGTATTTTGGCGCAGCGTGAAGACGGCGAAAGCTGCAGTTTTTTATTTTTTAGAAAAGCTTTGCTTGAAGCTATGGAAAAAGCCGGTCTGAAGAAAGAAGATTTTAAAAATATGAAAGTAGGCGTATGCGCCGGCACTTCGGTGGACGCTTCGTTTAATTGTTTTGATTTTTATAAAAATTGGAGAGAAGGAGCAGTGCAGTCCCTGAAGCCGTTGGAGAGATATATAAATTATTCGCTTTCCGCAGAAGTATTGAAATTTTTGGGAATTGAAGGTTTATCGCAAACCGTAGTTACTGCCTGCGCTTCGGGTACCGACGCGATAGGCATAGGCGCGCAATGGATCGAAAACGGTTTTTGCGATATAGTTATAGCGGGCGGCGCGGACGAATTAAATTTGATCCCTTTCACCGGATTTATAAAACTTATGATAGCAAGCAAAGACCCCTGCAAACCTTTTGACAAAAACAGAAACGGCATAAATCTCGGCGAAGGCGCCGGTATTTTTATTTTGGAATCGCAAAATTCCGTAAAAAAAAGAAACGCAATAAAATACGGCGCGGTTTTGGGATACGGAAACGCGTGCGACGGTTATCATGCCACTGCTCCGGAGCCGGAAGGAAGAGGTTTAAAAAAAGCGATAAATTTTGCGATGAAACAGGCCGGCATCGCCAAAGAAAAACTTGCTTTTATAAACGCTCATGCAACTGGCACGGTTGACAATGATTTGGCGGAGTCAAAAGTTTTTAATTCTGTCCTTGAAGGCGTTCCTGTTACGGCGACAAAAGGATATACCGGCCACGCGCTCGGAGCGGCCGGAGCGGTAGAAGCCTGTCTTTCGTTAATATGTCTTAACGAATATAAAATTCCAAAGACAAATAATTTTGAAACTCCCGACGAAAATTTAAATACTGTTCCGGTTTTAGAAAATGCAGGCATAGAAAAAAACAAAGCGGCTTTATCCGATTCTCTGGCTTTCGGCGGATGCAATGCCTGCATTGTTTTGGCAGGGAGCGATTATGAATAAACTTTATTTCAAAAGTTCCGCATTTGCGGAAAATACCAACGGCATTGAAGAATTTTTTGACGCAAAACAATTGCGCCGCATAGACGATTTTACGAAACTGTCTTTGTTTTGCGCGGCAAAAACTTTAGCCGAAGCGGAAATAAAATTAGACGAAGAAAAAGAAGAAATAGGGCTGATAATAGCCACCGGCCGCGGACCCGTAAAACAAACCTGTAATTTTATGGATTCGATAATAGACGACGGGGATCTTATGGCTTCCCCGCTTGCTTTTTCAGCCTCGGTGCACAATTGCGTTGAAACGCATATTTCCATGCTTTTAAAATTCAGAGGCCCATGTCTTACCGTAAGCCAGGGCGGAAACTCTTTTGAATCCGCGGTAAATACGGCCAAAAACTGGCTTCTTTCGCAAAGATGCAAATACGTGCTTCTTGGCGCTGCCGACGAAATTCATCCGGTTATTTATAAAGAGTACAAACACAAAATATACGGCAAAGACTGCGCGGCATTTTTTCTGCTTACTTTTGAAGAAACCGGCGACGAATTCAATTTTGAAAGCGGTTTAAAAGACGACTATAATCCCGCGGGGCAGGCTTTTGATCTTGCCAAAAAATACGCGCCTTTCTTAAACAAAAAAGACGTGGGAAGAATAATTCCGGATTTTATAAAAACTTCGCTGGCAGGCAAAAAAAAAGACGTGATGTCGGTGTTTGACAATCTCAGCGTCAAAGAAATGCTTAAAAAAACTGATAAAAAAGAAAAAGAAGAAATTCTCGCGGGCATTAAACTGCTTTGCGGCATTAGCAGTACTTTCGGATCCGAAAATAAAGAGATAGAAGAAATTTGTTATGACGCGTTCATTAAAAACAAACAAATAAATTTTTTTACTTCGGGAAGCACCGGAGCTCAAAAAAACTGCATTCATTCGCAGGATATGATAAAAGAAGAGACTGAAGGCGTGTCTTTTCTTTTTAACAAAATCAAAAGAATTGTTTCAACGGTGCCGGCGCATCATTCATACGGTTTTATTTTCGGTTTGCAGCTTCCTAAACTTTTCAATCTTAATGTTATTTCCAAAGCTCCTCTTCCGTTTTTGGAATTGAATAAAATACTTCGGGAAGGGGATTTGCTTATTGCTTTTCCGCTGTTTTTAAAATATTTGATAGATATAGATTTCAAATTTCCAAAAGGCGTGACTATTTTAACTTCAACATCGTTTTGTCCGGATTCGGTTTTCGATGAAATGCTTAAGAGAGGCGCGGAAAAAGTTATAGAAATTTACGGTTCTTCGGAAACGGGGGCGATAGGTTTCAGAGAAAGCGCCGGAACTCAGTTTTTTCTTTTTTCGTTTTGGAATTATGAAGAGCACGGCAGCATAATAACCGAAGTATGCAGAAAAAATACTCCGCTGCGCTGCGAACTTCCGGATATTGTAAGATCCAAAGGCGAAAGAATGTTTTCCATTATTGAACGAAAAGATCACGCGGTTAAAATAGCCGGCATAAATGTTTATCCGCTTAAAATAGAAAAAATACTTAAAAAACACAACAATGTGAAAGACGCTGTCGTGCGCCTCGGAGGCGAAAGGCTGAAGGCTTTCATTGTTCTCCGCGACGACGCCAACGTTAAAGCGGCTAAAAAAAGCATACATGATTATATACAATCGGTGCTTACCGCGCATGAAATACCAAGAAATATAACTTTCGGGAACGAACTTCCGTTAACTCCTTTCGGCAAAAAAGCCGACTGGTAAAGAAGCAGTTAATAATTAGGGCGTATTGTCAACGCGCCCATCCCGCACGGAACAGATAAACATAAAAGCAAAAATACCCTGAGATTAAACTCAGGGTATTTTCTGTTATAAATTGTTGTATCAAAATGTTTCTGCTTTCGAGCATTTTTATTACATAACAACTAACTGCATTTTCAATCAATTATATATTATTTTTTCTAACGGCTTCCATTAAAAATTTTTATCCTGTGCGTTTGTCGTGAGATTTGGATCGATTCGCGTATTAAGCTAATCCCGTTATTTTTGTATAATAATTGCAATAAAAGTAATGAAAGGATAAATTTTTATGTCTGATTTTTCTTCGGGGCAGCGGCTGGATGCGCTTAAAAGGTATTTTGGGCATGGGGCGTTTCGCGGGGCGCAGGAAAGGGCGGTTGAAAGTATTTTGGGCGGGCGCGATACGCTTTGCGTTATGCCTACGGGAGCGGGCAAGTCGGTTTGTTTTCAGCTTCCCGCCGTATTGCTTGACGGGATCACGTTTGTGATTTCTCCCCTGATATCTTTGATGAAAGATCAGATAGATTCTCTTTCCCAAAACGGTATACCCTGCGCATGCATCAACAGTTCGCTTTCTTTATCTGAGATAAAAAACGTTCTTTCAAATACCGCCAAGGGAAGATATAAACTTATTTACATTGCCCCGGAAAGGCTGGATAACGAGTGGTTTTTATCTTTTGCAAAGTCTCTTAAAATTTCCATGATCGTCGTTGACGAAGCGCATTGCGTTTCCCAGTGGGGGCAGGATTTTCGCGTAAGCTACACAAAGATTTCTGATTTTGTAGATAGTATAATGCTCGCCGGCATTCCGGCGCGTCCGTTTGTTTGCGCTTTTACGGCTACGGCAACTCCGCGCGTTCGCGAAGATATAGTTAAAATGTTAAAACTTCAAGATCCGGAAATTATAGTTTCGGGTTTTGACAGAGAAAACTTAAACTTTGAAGTTCGCCGTCCCGCAAAAAAGTTTGAGGAGTTAAGCTCCTTTTTAAGGGAACTTCGTTCCCAGGAACAAAGTTCCCAGGAACGAAGTTCCCAGGAACGAAGTTCCAAAAGCGGGATTATTTACTGCTTAACAAGAAAAACCGTTGACGAGCTTAGCGAAAAACTAAAAAGTTTAGGTTTTAGCGTTGCGCCGTATCACGCGGGGCTTTCCGCTAAAGACAGGCATAAAAATCAGGAAGATTTTATTTTTGACCGCGTTCATATTATAGTCGCGACAAACGCTTTTGGCATGGGCGTCAACAAATCTAATGTGTCTTTTGTTTTGCATTATAATATGCCAAAAGATATTGAAAGTTATTATCAGGAAGCAGGCAGAGCAGGCAGGGACGGCAGTCCCGCGGATGCCGTGATTTTATACAGCGGGCAGGATATAAGGACAAATCTTTTTCTTATCAATGAAAGCAAAGATAAGCAATATTCTTCGCCGGAAGAAGAGATGTATTTAAAATCTTTGGAAAGAAAAAGATTAAAAGAAATGGACTTGTACTGCAATACCCACGAGTGCCTGAGGCGCTATATTTTAAAATATTTTGGAGAGGAAATAAAAAACCCGCAAAGCGGGTGTAAAAACTGCGGGAACTGCAATTGCAAATCCGACATTAAAGATATCACCGTTTTATCGCAGAAAATTTTATCCTGCGTTTTCAGGATGCGCGAAAATTTCGGCAAAAACACTGTGATCGACGTCTTAAAAGGAAGCAAAAACGCGCGCGTCCAGAGATTTATGCTCGATAAACTTTCAACTTACGGAATATGCAAAGAACACAGAACGGAAATCCAAGACGCGATAACGTTTTTGCTGGTCAACGGCTTTTTAGATATGACAAACGGAGAGTTTCCGGTACTAAAATTAGGCGGCCGCGCAAACGAAATATTAAAAGATAAAATTAAAGTTGAAATGAAACTTTCCGCAAACAAACAAAAAGAATCGCAAGTAGCCGACGAACGCGCGGCAAAGCTTGCCGCCGATAAGTTATTAAAAGCGCCTGCCGGCACCATAAGCACCATAGACCAAAAATTGTTTGCAAATTTGAAATCCTTAAGGGCAAAACTAGCCAACGCCCAAAACCTGCCTGCCTATATAATTTTCCACGACAGCGCGCTGATAGACATGTGCGCAAAACTTCCCAAAACCAAAGAAGATTTTGCCATGATATCCGGCGTAGGCGCACAAAAATTAGAAAGATACGGCGACATTTTTATTAAAGAGATAAGCAATTATTTATCGGCAGCGCAAAGCTGATGTAATGTAATTGCAGGCATTACATATTTTTATGCATAGCAATGCGGTAAAATTAAAATCATCAGACTGCAATGTGTTGTCGTCATTTGCAAATCTCATAAACGGATATATCGCAGGGATTGCCGTTATTGTCAACATCGCCGTCTTTTTTGGTTTCTGTAAATTTCATGCCGCTTTTTTCCATCACTTTTCCGGAAGCGGGATTGTCAATATGATGCCAGCTTTTAACTTTTTCAATACCGTCTTCTTTAAACAAATACCCTATAACATTTTTTAACGCTTCCGTCATTATGCCTTTATTCCAATGTTTTTTTGAAAGGCAATATCCGGCATACGCGGCTTTTTCTTCTTTGTTGAAATTCACCACGTCTATCGCGCCGGCAAGTTCGCCCGTTTCTTTTAAAACTATGACCCAGCGGTAGACATCGTCTTTTTCATATTCTTTAAGCCACATATTTATAACGGCTTTTGTCGTTTCAATATCTTTATGCGATTTCCAGCGCATATATTTTGTTACTTCATCGTCGGATGCCCAATTATCAAACATTTGCTGCGCATCGGAAATATTTAATTTACGAAGCAGCAGTCTGCGGGTTTCAATGGTTTGCGTACCGTTATTTTTCATATTTCAAAACCTCCGATATGGGAAAGAGTTTTTGAAGCAAAGACGGAACCGCTGCGCATTGCGGCTTCCGTATTGCCGCTCTTAAGATACTCCGTCAAAAAGCCTGCCTGAAAACTGTCGCCGCAGCCCGTCGTGTCTATAACCTTTTCAACTTTTACCGCGGGACAAATAAATTCTTTTCCGTCCTTGTATGAAATACTTCCGTTTTCGCCAAGCGTAGCGGTAAATACCGTACGGTATTTTTTTGACCATTCCCTAAGCGTCTGCCTAAACTCGCCGCGATCCTGGCTTTTGCCGCTTATAAAAAATAATTCTATAAACGGGAAATACTTTTCAAAATCGCTTTTTATCGTATCTTCGTGAAAATCCACTGCAAAACAGACGCCCTTTGAGGCTTCAAGTATATTTTCAAAATCCGGTTCGTGCACCGTCGTAGCCACGGCGTCGAAAGTTTTTATGAACGATTTATCGTTTTCGCTTATTTTAAATTGATCCCAAACATTGCCGTGCCATGCTCCGTCTTCAAAATGCCTGTCGCCGTTTTTGTCTATATGAATTATATTGTACGCAGTCTGTCCGTCGATTTCATAAATTTTGTCGCGGTTGATTTTATATTTATCCATCGCCTGCTTAAGAGTTTCGCCGTAATCGTCTTTGCCTATATTGCCCATGACAAAAGCGTCGGCGCCGCCGTAAATTTTGCAGTTAACGGCAAGATTCAAATTATTCCCGCCCGGCAAAACCTTCCCGCTTTCCGCAAAAACGTCAACGCAAAAACAAGCCAAAGACAAAATCTTCATATTTTCCCCGCTAATTTTTCTTGCAGCTATTTTACAAAATAAAAAACTTTTAATTATTTAAATATACTCCGCAGCTTGCTGTGCGGAGGTTCATTATTCAAAAAAGCGGCCATTTGCCGTTCCCTTTGTTCCGCTGCTGTACCCTTTCTTTGACGGAAGGACGATGTATTGTCCACGCAAATATTATATAATTTAAATGAAAAAGTAAAACATGAAATATTTCCAAAATTTAGCCTTTGTCGTTTTTATATATTATATTTTCTATGTCTTCCAAGTTTCCAAGCTTCTAAAAAGGACAATATGATAAAAACCGCGTTTATCAGCGATTTTGACGGGACGATAACAAAAGAAGATTTTTTTAATATGGCCGTAAACGGTCTGCTTGCTCCAAACGATTTAAAACCGTGGCACGATTATCTCGGCAAAAAAATCACTCATTATCAGGCGCTCGACGGAATTTTTTCAAAAATCCGCATTTCTCAAAGCGCGCTTGATGATTTTATAAAAACTATAGAGATAGACCCTTATTTTACGCAGACGCTGGAATTATGCAAATCTTTGCAAATCCCGGTGTATATATGCAGTGCGGGAATGGATTATTATATTTTGAAACGAATCCCGGATGAGATTAAAAAGTACAAAATAACGCTTCTTTCAAATAAAGGCGAATATTCGCCGGAAACGGGTTTTAAACTTACCCCGCCGCCGAACGATTATATGTTTTACAATGAAAACACCGGTATTTCTAAAGAAGCGCTGGTTGAATATTTGAAAAAGCAGGGCTTTTTTACGATATATGCCGGCGACGGCATTCCGGATTTAGAACCGGCAAAAATTGCAGACGCGGTTTTTGCAAAAAGCGTTCTTCTGGAGTTGTGCCGCAAGCAAAATATAAAAACTTTAAAATTTGACGATTTTAGGGACATAATAAAATATATAAAACGGCAAGTAACAGGTAATAAGTAACAGATATTGTGTTTCGGCAAAGCCGAAACCTATTTTAGGTTTTCGCAAAGCGAAAACACCAAAACCTTTTACCTTTTACTTGTTACCTATTACCTGCCGTTAAGGAGTTATCATGCCGTTAAACAAAGAAATAAGAATCCCGTCGCTTTTAAAAATAGGTTCCGGGAAAATTGCTAAAATCGGCAAATATCTTTATGACAGAAAATATTTTAAGACGGCTTTGTTTTTTTCCGACGGCATAGAAAATATTGTCGGCGAAAAATTATATTCCGGCTTTAAAGAATACGGTATTGAGATCGTCCGCAAGGATTTTATTTCGGACATCAATATAGAAAATATAATACACACGGCTTTTAAAGTTCCGCAGGACACGGACGTTTTGATCGGCATAGGCGGCGGGAAATCGCTTGATTACAGCAAATACTGCGCGCATATTTTAAAACTTCCGTTTATAAGCGTGCCGACATCCGTTTCTAACGACGGTTTTTGCAGTCCGGGCGCGTCGCTGCTTGTGGAAGGAAAAAGAAAAAGCGTAAAATCCAGCATTCCTTACGGCGTTGTCGCGGATCTGGATATTATTGCCGGCGCGCCGAAAGAAACTTTTTATTCCGGCATAGGCGATATGATCTCTAAAGTTACGGCTTTGTGGGACTGGAAACAAGCGTTTAATAAAAAGCTTAGCTCCCACAATGATTTTGCCGCGATGCTGGCTTACAACTCTTTAGACGCTTTGTATTATGCCGGTTCCCAAAAAAAATTTAATTCCTCAGAGTTTTACTCAAAGCTTGTGAATTCTCTTGTTTTAAGCGGGATAGCCATGGAAATTGCGGGCTCGTCGCGGCCGGCAAGCGGAAGCGAACATTTAATTTCGCACGCTTTAGATCAAATTACCGCAAAACCCAAAATGCACGGCTTGCAGGTAGGCGTTGCGGCTTGTCTTTGTTCTTTGCTTCAAAACAATAAATCGGAAGAAATAAAAGCATTCCTTGAAAATACCGGCTTTGCCGGCTTTGTCAGCAAAAATTATTTTGAAAAAGAAGAATTTTTTAAAGCTTTACGGCACGCTCCGCAGATAAAAGAAAATTATTACACGATATTGAGTGAAAAAGATTCTTTTGAAAGAGCAAAAGATTTTATAGAAAAAGATGATATTTTAAAAACATTGGTAAAATAACAGAAGCGCAAAAAACTAAAATTTCCTCAAAAATCTTAGCGGCGCAGGCGCGCCCCAATTGCCGTTTAATCGTATCTCAGCGCTTCTATAGGATTAAGGAGCGAAGCTTTTCTGGCGGGCCAAACTCCGAAGATGAGGCCGGTCAAGGCAGAGAAACAAAATGCCAGCGCGACTGACGACGGAGCAACGAATGTCGCCCATCCGGCGACTTTGCTTATTATTACCGCCACGCCCGCTCCGAAAATAATTCCTATGATCCCGCCGGCGCAGCATACGAAAACCGATTCTATTATAAATTGAAAAAGTATGTCGGCATTGTTTGCGCCGATAGCTTTGCGCAAGCCGATCTCTTTAGTTCTTTCCGAAACGGACACAAACATAATGTTCATAATTCCTATGCCTCCGACAAGGAGGCTGATAAAAGCTATCGCGCCAAGCAGCAGCGAAAACGCGTTTGCCATTGATGACATCGTTTCCTGAATTTCGGCCATATTCCTTACTCTTATGACATCCTTATCCGTAGGTTTAAACCTGTGCGTAAAAAGAAGTCTTTGGGTTATCGCGTCGGCAACTTCCTGCATGTCAGTGTTTTCTTTTACCTGCACGTCTATATTGTTAAGGTTTTCGGTTCCGATAATCCTGTACATCGCCGTATTTAAAGGCATTATGATTTTATCGTCTTCATCCCTGAATCCGCTTGATCCCTTGACCGGAAGCGTGCCTATGACCTGAAAATCTATTCTGTTAATTTTTATAAATTCGCCGATCGGATTGAAATCCGCGCCGCCGAAAATTTCTTTTATCACGGTTTGTCCGAGCAGCACGACTCTTTTCTTTTCTGCGTTTTCCGTTTCGGTGAAAAATCTTCCGCTGCCCGGATGCGAATTTCTCATGTCCGCGTAATCAACCGAAACGCCTTCAAGCCGTGTATTGTAATTTTTACCGTTAGCGACGACCTGCGCTCTTCCGTTTGCATAACCCGTTATTGCGGCAATCCCGGCAACGTTCTTTTTTAAATCTTCTATATCTTCGTGGAAAAGACGCATTCTTGTGCCGCCGTCGGAGGATATGCCGCCTCTTTGCGACGCTCCCGGAAACACCATCAAAAGATTCGAACCCAGCCCCGCTACCTGATCTTCGATTGCTTTTTGAGCTCCGGTGCCGACGGCCATCATCGAAATCAAACTTGCAACGCCTATCATAACGCCCAATATCGAAAGGATCGAACGCATCTTATTGCCGAGCAGCGCGCGCCACGCCTGCACAAAATAATCTTTAACTCTTGAAAAAGAAAAAGCTTTGTGCTTAAAAGTTTGCGCCTGTCTGTGTTTTTTCGTTTCGTCAGATTTTTTTGTTGTCTCGTCAGATATGATCAGCCCGTCCTGAACCCTTATTGTTCTTGTGGCATAAGCGGTAAGATGCGGTTCATGGGTAACCATTACAATTGTGATGCCGGAATCGTTTAACTCTTTTAACGTTTGTATGATTTCTTTTGTAGATTTCGTATCTAAATTTCCGGTAGGCTCGTCCGCGAAAATAATAAGAGGTTTGTTTATAAGCGAACGCGCTATCGCGACCCTTTGCTGCTGTCCGCCGGACATTTCATTCGGACGGTGCTCCATTCTGTCTTTAAGCCCGACGAGTTCAAGCAGTTTCGCAGGATCTTCATGATTTTTTTCGTCTTTGGTGTTGGCGTATATTACGGGAAGGCTGACATTTTCCAAAGCCGTAAGTTTTGAAAGAAGGTTAAACTGCTGGAAAATAAAGCCCAAATAGTGATTTCTTAACGCGGCAAGTTCATCGTCGGAATATTTGGAAACTTCTATGCCGGCGAGCTTAAAAGAGCCTTCGCTGGGCTTGTCCAGCAAACCCAAAATATTCAAAAGCGTGGATTTTCCGCTGCCGGAATGCCCCATTATCGCCACGAATTCTCCCTGATATATTTCAAGGTCGATTCCGTGCAATACGGGAACGTCTATCTTTTCCAGATGATAAGTTTTTTTAAGCCCTTTTAATTCGATCACTTTCATGAAAAACTTTCCTTTTATTCATTCAATTACGAATAAACTGCGGTTGCCATAGTCGTCGAAAAAAAAGCAAACGAATTTCGGGAATGACAAACAGTGGTTTTTAGAGATACCCGTATTTGTTATCTCGCTCTTCCCATGCTCATAAACGACTTGGCTTTTTCTTTGCTTTTTGCCGTCAGCGTAACTATCGTTTCGTCCTGCGATAAACCGGAAACAACTTCGGTAAATCTGCCGTCGGTTATTCCTGTTTTTATTTCTTTTGTTTCAAGAACGGATTTATCTTTTTTGACCAAAACGGATCTTTTGTTGCGCTGGTCGGTTATAAAATTGTTCGGTATAGACCACGCATTATCTTTGGATTCGGCGGTAACGGTTATTGTCGCGGTCATTCCTGCGCGAAAAACTTCAGGTTTTTTGACCGGCCTTATTTTTATCATGTAAACCGTAACATTGCTTACGACCGTAGATTCGTACGCTATATGTTCAACAATTCCTTCAAAAGTATCGTCGGGATACGCGTCAAGATACATTTTCAGCCTATTGCCTATTTTTATATATCTCAAATCCGTTTCGTCAACATTTGATTCTATTATAAGATCGTCAGCCATAACAAGGATCGCGTCGGCGGAGGTTATTGTCTGGCCGGGCTCGTTGCTTCTGAGTATTATAAAACCGTCCATAGGAGCGACGATAGGCGTAGGTTTATATATGTTCTGCCATCTTTTGAATTCCTCTTCGCCCATAGCTCTTGCTGCATCGGTCATTGCCGCGCGTTCGCTGGAACTCATCCATACTATTATCTGCCCTTTCTTAACAAAGCTGCCTTCCTGCACAAGAATCTCTTCGATCCTTCCGGCAAAAGGCGGCTTTATTTCAAGCCTGTTTCTTGGGCTGACCGAACCCGTTGCCCTGAATTCCACGTTCAGATTTCTTTGCTTGAGCTGCGCTTCTTTGTCTATTTGCGGTTTCGGAGATTTAAAAATAAAAAAACAAGCTATGCCCGCCGCTATCAAAACCCCAAGAATAATAATAAATACCTTTTTCATATTTTTCCCTTTTACAATTAAGAGGCTGGGAAATCGGGCGGCTGCATCTTTGTTTTTCCGCCGCTTTGCCGTTAATTGTTATTTGTTAATTATTTAAATCCGCAGATTTACTGCGGAAAACCGCGCTGCTTTTTTCCCGACGACAATGGCAAACATGGATCCCCGTTGGAATTTACCCTCGAGCGCCTAAATCGGGGGCGGGACACGGCGCAGGCAGGGTTTTTAGAAAAACCGGATTGTTAATTGCTGCCCGCCGCTCTCTGCCGTTTATTGCCCAGGCCTTACAAATCCTTCGCCTATAAAATTATGCCATTTTGCTTTTTCCAAAGCGGCGGATCTTTTTGCGTCCAAAAGCGTTTTTTGTGAACTTATATAATCGTTTTCGATCGAGTACCAGTCCTGATAAGTTGACAGTCCGTTAACGTACTTTCTCTGCGAAATTTCAGCCTGCTGCTGCGATGCCGTTAAATAAAATTCCCTTGCGGCGATATTTTCGACTGCGTCGGTCAGGCTATTATAATAGTTTACCGCATTTGCTTTAAGCGAATTGCTTACGGTTTTAAGATTTTCTTCGGCAATTTTAAGCTGGTTTGCCGCTATTTTTGTATCGGCAATTTTCGATCCGGTAAATAAAGGATACGACAGCGAAAGACCGGCATCCCAGCTGTTTCCGTATGGCGCCCACTCATTTCCGGAGCGTCCCAAACTGCCTGACAAACTTAACGACGGCCACCACGCGCTTTTTGATTTAGCGGCCTGCGCTTCGTAGCTGTTTATGCCGTATTTCGCCGATAAAAATTCAGGGATCGCGGCAATAAGCCGGTCGTAATCAGGCTTTGAAAGTTCCCTTTTTTTTAAAGTAAGCTTTTCGTCAGTTTCCAAGATCACGCCGTCTTTTCTGCCAATTGCCTGAAGCAAAGCCGCGGAGACCGTTTCAATATATCTTTGCGCTTTTCTGAAATCATAAGCGGAAAGTTCAACGTCGGCCTCGACCCTTCTTAAAGAACCGACATCCGCATTTCCGGAATTATATTTCAACTGTATCATATCTTTGTTTTCCGTTCTTCTTTCAAGTATTTTTTTGGAAAGCTCAACGGTTTCGTAAGCCCACATAAGGTTGACATACTGCGCTGCGACATTATAAGCGGCGTCGGAAACAGCCCTGTCATAATCTGCCTGAGCGGCTTTAAGTTCCGCCGATTTTTGTTTTACGTCATTGTAAGTGTCAAAACCGGAAAATATCGAAAGATTCGCGTTCAATCCGTAAGAATAGCTTCTTGAAAATCCTTTGCCATCGGACTCTCCCTGCGAAGCGCCTCCGCGCAAAGACACATCGGGCATATAGCCGCTGAGCGCGCGGTTATAAGACTGCTGCGCGTTTTCAAGCCTGAGTCTTGCGGTTTGGATCGACGGGTTTCTGTCGTAGGTTTGTTTTACGGCTGCATCCCAATCGATTTTTTCCGCATTTGCCGCCGAGAATGCAAAAACTGCCACAAGTGAAGTTAAAATTAATTTTTTCATATGCCTCATAAACGGATAAAACAAAAATTTTATTGCAACAATGATCCGAAGAATCAATTATACATAAAAAAGATGACAAAAAACAAAAAACCGCCGGACGGTGCACAGAGGCATGGAGCAGATATGGCCGTTAAAGCTGCCGGTACTGCTGTTATTCTTGCCGCGGCTGCGGCCGGCAATTTGACAAATGAGATTATAATTTTATATATTTATTGGGTAGTTAAAAAAAATAAGGAGGAGTAAATGAAAAAATTAGTATTAGTGCTTGCTTTGATGGTTGCGTTCAGTATGTCGGCTTTTGCGGCAGGAAAGTTTTATGTTGGCGGAACTTTGGGTTTCGTAAGTGAGTCTGATACGTATGACGGAAAAGATGCCGGGTCATCATCTGTTTTTAGCATTACGCCTGAAGTAGGATATGTAATAAATGAAAAACTTGATGTGGGTTTAGATTTTGGATATTTGATGAGAAGTAAAAAAGATGCTTCCGGAGACACAGTAGATTATAGCGGTTTTGGTATTGCGCCGTATGTCCGTTATGCTTTGGCAGAAGCAGGAGATTTGCGTTTCTTGGCAAAATTTGCCATAGGGTATGAATCTGTGAAAGCAGATGTAGACGATGCGGAAGCAGAAAATACTATCTCATTCTCGCTTGCTCCTGTTGTGGAGTATAAGCTTACCGAATCTTTTGCTTTAGTTGCGACTGCAGATTTTCTAAGTTTGTCTTTCTATTCGTGCGACAAAAACAAATCTACAACTTTCGGATTCAACGGAGGTCTTGGCGGTTCCCTCGGCGTTTCTTTCAGCTTCTAAATAATAAATATAAGCAGATTTTTAAAAAAGGGCAGCCGTTTTTAAAACGGTTGCCCTTTTTATTTGACTATTCTTTTCATTATTTATATGCTGATAATAAAGGCGGAAGTTTAGAAGCTTGGTAAAGGATGAGGATAAATGACAAAGACAAAACAAAATTGCTGCAACTCCTTTAAACTTCTAAGCCTCTGAGCTTTCCGAGCTTCCAAAAGAGGATAAAATGTTTAAAAAATTTATAATGGCCATTGGAGTATTTTTAGTGTTTGCCGGTTATAGTTATTCTGCTCCTTTGGTTCAGGATAAATTTAAAAGTATTGTTTTGACGGAGTATGCGATTAATCCAAACCAAAACGCAATGTCAAGTCAGTCTAAAGGATTGAATGAAATTGTGCAGGCCGGGACAAATACGTATGTTGTAACTTTGAATAAAAATAACAGAATCGCAATAAATAAAATAAACGGCACAAATCTTGAAGAGTATATGCTTGTTAATGAAGAAGTTGTTTGTTCCGCTTATGACAACATTTATCGCGGCGTCGGCAGCGTTTGCGCTGATGATGCCCAGAATATTTATATCACATACCTTTATTCAGACGGTTCAATAAAAACGGCTAAAATTTATATGCCGAGTAAAAGCATAATCTGGAATGTGCCGTATAAACCTAACAGCGCGTCAAAGTATCTGCCTTTGGATTCCATGTATTATAAGGGCAATCTGTATATTTTGGTATATGAAAGCGAAAAAAATTACCATATTGTAAAAATTCCGTCAAACGGTCAAAGCGTATTAACTATTGCGTCTCAAGCGACATCTGCTGGCAGTGCTACAGATACAAAGTATATAAATTTTAATGCAATAGCTGCAGTAAAAGATCATATTTATATTTATGGCAGGCTAGAAAATAGAAGAAGATTATCTGTAGGCTACACCTATTATTATACTTATATTTACATTATCAAATATGACCTCAACGGAGTGTACAAAGGAGAGAAAACTCATAATATAGGCAATGGTGCTATAGTAAGAGCCACAGTCTACAATGATAATGATGTTTATGTTTTATGCAGGTGGTATAACAATAATGGTTCCTTAGACAGTAAACACGAAATAATGAAAATGAATGACGTGAATATTTCCTGGCGTCAATATACTAACGGTATATATTTTAAAAAATTATCTGCCGACCAAAACGGCGTTTATGTGGGCTATTCTTTGGGCAATAGATCCGGTTATCAAAGATGGGACACTTTCGGAACTCCAAAAGAAGATAAATTTGTTATCACTGCTGCACCCGGAACCGTACAAAATGATGCCGTGTTTGTCGACACTTCTTCTTCGACGGTTTTTCTGTTAACTTCTTTAAACAATAATAACGCGCAGTTTACAAGCATTCCTTCCGGCGAAATGACTTCTTATGTGTATAATCCCGATGGGGCAGAGTTTAAAGACTGCGCCGTTGCTCCGCAGGTCACATATAATGCAAGCGATACGTTTACGTACAGAATAAAATATGTAAATTATCAAAATGCAGCGCCGATGTCCGGATATCCAAAATTGTATATTTATGACAACGGCAGTTTATTAAGCACTAATAATATGACTATTGAAAGCAGCACCAACAATTATACGGACGGCAGGATTTATTCTTTTACGCAGAATTTACCTGCCAAACCGAGGTATTCTTATAAAATCGAATTAAATTACGGGACAGACCGTTTTACGTCGGACGAATACTTTTTTCCTAAACAGGGAGGCATGCCGGTAATAGAATATTTTGAAGGTAATTCGTATATAGTGCCCGAAGGCGACAAAAACATTAATACGGTACTCGCGGCAAAGATGAAATTTTATGATCCGGACGGGCTTGCAATACACGGGGATTCGCCCGTTTTTACTTTGTATAACGGAAGTACATTAATAATTAACCAAAAGATGAATTCGGCTATTGGCACGGACAATTCGACATACTATTATTACAATATCGGCACATTGGCTGCCGGCAGCTACAGTTATAAAATAGAAGCTAAAAATACGCTTGGCGCACAAGCTTCGCCTGCTACGGGAATTTTTGAGATAAAAGCGTTTACTGCAGTGGAACTTCCGCAAATACTGTATTTTGAAGGAAATTCGCATATACTGCCGGATAAAAAATTTGTTGATACGCAGTTGACGGCAAAACTAAAGATACACGACCCAAATAATTATCCCATAGACGTGAATTATCCTGTTTTTTCATTATATGACTTAAATACCGGAGTGCAGATTTGCAGCGTGCAGATGACTAATGTATCGGACAAAGTATATCAATATAATATAGGAACGCTTGCTGCGGGAAGATATAAATATAAAATAGAAATGAAGAACGTGTACAATATGGAAGCCGCGCCTGCAGAAGGAAAATTTGAAGTGCTTGATTCCATAAACAGCGTGTCGACAGGAAAAGTGTATAATGCGCCAAATCCGTTTAATCCGGCAAGGGGACAAACAACGACGATAGTGTTCAGGGCAAACGGAAATGAAAACGTGAAACTAAAAATATATACGCCTCACGGCGACAAAGTGTTTGAAGACAGCTTCAGCGCAGTACCCGGAACAAATCTTTATGAGTACAGAGGAAGAGATAATAGCGGAAAAATGCTATATAACGGCGTATACCTTTGTTATCTGGAAAAACCCAGCGGAAACGGCAAATTTAAGATGCTTATAATTAAGTAAAGGCAGTGAGTAGTTGTTGTGCGGGGCGGAGTTTATCCTTGAATGTCTTAATCGGGGAGACAGGTTAATTTCACTCACAATTGGTCTCATTTCGGTCTTAATTTTAGCCTTATCGTCCTTTCCCCTACCTGCCAACAGTCGACCTATTATAGCATTTTAACGCTAAAGAGCTTCTTTGGTTTTTCTTAAGTTTTCTTCAAATTTCTCTTTGGACATCTTCTCTAAGTTCTTAATCTTCCACTGCACCGCAGGCAGTTTCTGGATGTTGGGAATATCAATCAAATCCCACTTAGGCTGCAAAGAGAAAAAGCCGAGTATGTAATCCAAATCTATGTCAACCGACAATCTTGGCAAGTCCCGACGGATAAAAAAGTTTATGGCAGTTCCGCCTTTCAAAGCGAAACATTCCTCTTTGGCAACATAGAACATCGTATCCATTGCCAAAGCGGCTTGCCTTTTGTAAGTATCCATGTTACTGGTTATCATCTAAATCACCTATCATTATATTGTATTTAGCGTTGTATTTCCCACCCTTTTGTATCACGCGAACGCCTTTACCTAAGTCAATCTTGTTAAGGTCAAACTTTAACCAAGAAGCATTGGTTTTTTCAGCTAAGTAAAGAAACAGTCTTTTAACTTTTACGGATTTACATTGTTCCAAAAGAGTTTGCAATACATTTGGTCTGAAATTTCTGAACTGTCCGAAAATCTCGAACATTTCCTGTAAACCTACATATTTGGGAGCTAAGTATAAAGCCTCAATAGCAGCACGTTCTACTTTTGAGATTTTTACAGTAAAATTACCGGCATCGTATTCTTGTAATGCCAAATCTTCGGATAAAAAATCAGTATTAAACAGTTTCCAACGGTCTTTATCTCCAAAATCGTATTCCTTAAACCACTTCGGCAATACCACGCCCCTGTTTGCAAATAACTGCCAGTTATTTTTAAATCTGCCGTAATGCGTTTTACCGTACAATACCAATGCCGCCATACCGCCGATATGAACCTTTAACTTTGCCTGCTTTTGTAAAGCATACACCGCACCGGTAAAACTTGCATTTTCAGAGCTAAACTTTAAAAAAGCGCCTTTACCGATAGGTTTTAACCAACCGTTTAATCTATACTTCTGTTGCAAACTTGACGATATACCCTGTTTTAATAACCACGACGATAAAACAACTGTGTTTGGCGGTATAAGGTCAAGTTTTTTTAAAAATGTTTGTGTTTTTACATTCATAGTATAGTTATGCTAACATTTTTAAAAAAACGAGTCAAGCTTCTTTAAAAATGTTGCTGATTTTATACCTACAGTATGAAATGGCTGACATTTTTAAAGAAACAAGTTAATTTTTTCCTTTATAGCCAAATCTGTCAAATATGCGATTTTGCAATGTCTTTTTCATAACTATAGAAAAACAACATATTTTTTCTACTAATTCAATGGGTATGCAACGAAGCATAAAGATAACTATTTGCAGGCTGGGTCTTTACGCTATTGTCACGGAGGTATAGGATTGTTTTCTTGCCACAAGCCTCTTTGTTCAAGTCTTGTTGTCTTTTTTTGTTTTGGTATCATGGGAGAAGAAATAGAAACTCTGCTTAACACGGCAAGCGGCATAAGCCTTTACACAGTAAGCCAACTGTTAGGACACAGCAAAACAAAAACCGCAATGATATACGCACACCTTTCAAAAAACCACTTAAAAAACAGCGTAGATAATCTAAACTTTTAGTCTCATTTGGTCTTGTTTTGGTCTTGTCAGCCACAACCCCAAAAGCAACCAAAGAAACAAAGCACAACTCCCGACGACAAAATAAAAAAACACCGAAAATATATATTTTTAGTGTTTCTATATAAAATTCGGGGACCCCGCTTAATAGATACGCTCTGCGCACTCCGAAACTACCCGCCGATAACTATTCACTGTCGTATTTGTTTGCTTATTCAATCCTTATTTGATATAAAATATCTTATGAAATTATGTAAGTTAAATAAAAAAAGCAAAGAACAAAAGCATAAAGCTTTTACGGAAAAACAAAACAAATCACATCAAAAGAAGTTCTCCGCGGTTCCTTTTGGCAAACGGATTGTTTTTGCTCCTCATTGTATGCGCAATGTTTCCGTCTGTACTGCTGAAGAAAAAGAAAGCTATTACATTTGCAAAGAGTGCGGCGGATGCACGATGAGTAAAATAAGCAGGCTTGTAAAAGAGCTTGGTTATATGGGGCTTTTTGCCGTCAAAGGCGGCAGAGCGCTGTTAAAACTTTCAAGCGAATACAAACCGAAAGCCGTCGTGGGCATCGCATGTTATTATGAAGGAGAGCTTGCCTTTAAAGTTTTTAAAGGTTCTGACG
Organism: Endomicrobiia bacterium; assembly: GCA_009776745.1. Taxonomy (GTDB): domain Bacteria; phylum Elusimicrobiota; class Endomicrobiia; order Endomicrobiales; family Endomicrobiaceae; genus Endomicrobium_B. The sequence continues at coordinate 31,362 of WRNH01000011.1, forward strand.
TTGCCGTACAATATGTTCCTCTTAACAAGGACGGCTGCGCAAATACGGACACAAATATTGAAGAAGTGGAAAAAGTTTTAAAGCAGACGGAGAACGGATAATTATTTTGCAGGGGACAATATTAAAAGGAAAAAATGAAAACATTAAAATTTAACGAATTGAATTTATCAAACGAAATACTCAAGGCGGTCGGCGATTTGGGTTTTGAAGAAGCGACGCCGATACAATCTTTGGCGATACCCGTAATGATGACCGGCGCGGATCTTATCGGCCAGGCGCAGACGGGAACCGGCAAGACGGCGGCGTTCGGAATACCGCTGCTTGAAAAAATGGACGCTAAAAATAAAAACGTGCAGGCCGTGATTTTATGTCCCACAAGAGAACTTGCAATACAGGTTTGCGAAGAGCTTAAGCTTTTTTCCAAGTATAAAAGAGGGATAAACATCGTTCCGGTTTACGGCGGCCAGCCGATACAGAGGCAGATACTCGCTTTGTCAAAAGGAGCGCAGATCGTCGTCGGAACGCCTGGGAGAGTTATCGACCATTTGGAAAGAAGAACGCTGAAACTGGACAATGTTTCCACAATAGTTTTAGACGAAGCCGACGAAATGCTGGACATGGGTTTCCGCGACGACATAGAGCTGATATTAAAAAGTATTCCCGAAGAAAGGCAGACGGTGTTTTTTTCTGCGACCATGCCGAAAGAGTTTATGTTTTTGACGAAAAAATACCAGCATCATCCGGAAATGATAAAAGTTGTCAGCGAAAAATTGACCGTCCCTTTGATCGAACAGCATTATTTTGATATCCGCGAGCACCAGAAACTTGAAGCTCTTGCCAGATGTCTTGACATGTACGACCCGAAACTTTCTCTTGTTTTCTGTAATACAAAAAAGAGAGTTGACGAAGTTGTTTCTTCCCTTCAGGCAAGAGGATATTCCGCAGACGCGATACACGGCGACATGAATCAATCTCAAAGAGACAGAGTTATGGCGAAGTTCAGAAGCGGTTCTATAGAGCTTCTCATCGCGACGGACGTAGCGGCAAGAGGGATCGACGTTGACGACATAGACATGGTTTTTAATTTTGACGTGCCCAAAGACGACGAGGATTACGTTCACAGGATCGGCAGGACCGGCAGAGCGGGCAGGACAGGAAAAGCTTATACTTTTGTTTCCGGAAAAGATATTTATAAACTGCGCGATATACAGAGATATACGAAAGCCAATATAAAAAGAGCGAGCGTTCCGTCTTTGGCGGACGTTGAGAATATTAAGACGACGATGCTTGTAGAAAAAGTTAAAGAAACGTTAAAAGATAAAGGCACGGAAAAATATGTGCAGACCGTCGAGTCGCTGATTTCCGACAATATTACTTCTTTGGACGTTGCCGCCGCTCTTTTGAAAATGTTTTTTGATAATGAAAAGAAAGAGCAGGAGCAGAAAGAAGACGTGTTCGCTAAAAGAAAGTATGAAAATACGGGCGCAAGAGGCTACGGCATGACGAGGCTGTTTATCAATATAGGCAAAAAAGACGGCGTCGGAGCCGGAGATTTCGTCGGAGCGATAGCCGGAGAAACGGGCTTGAGCGGCGACGTTGTGGGAAATATTAAAATTTTGGAATCTTTTTCTTTTGTGGAAATTCCAAACGAACATGCCGAAAATGTGATAAACGCGTTAAGTTCCAGCAATATAAAAGGCAAACCCGTTGTTGTTGAGCCGGCAAAAGAAAATGCCGGCGCCGGTTTAAGAGATAACAGGGGAGGCAGAGACGGCCGTTCCGGAGAACGGTATGGCTCGCCGCGCGGAAAAAACTCTTTCGGACGCCCGCGTTTTAACCAGCACGGCGGAGAAAGAAGAAACGATAGAAAAAAACAATTTACAAATAGCAAATAATAATCCGGTGTCTATAAAAATCCGCGCGATTGTCATCCTGGGAGGCGAAGTCTCCGAAGGATCTGCCGTTAGTTTTTTCACGGCGAAAGGCAGATGTTTCGGCTGCAGGACTTTGTCCTTCCGCTCAACATGACAAATAAGCAATTATTGTTTTTTGTGGCTCACTGAAGCGTTTTGCGAAACAAGATGAGCAATGCTGTTGGTTTTTCAATTGCGGATCGTAAATTGTTAGGGTGAACACACCCTGATTGGAGTTAAAATGCCGATATTTGAATTTATATGCGATAAGTGCAAAGAGAAGTTTGAAACGCTTGTGCTAAACAGCGGCGAAAAAATCGAATGTCCGAAATGCAAAAGTAATGAAGTTATAAAACAATTTTCAACATTTTCGCAAAACTCTAAAACAGGCTGTTCAAATTACGATTCCTGCCGGCCTCAAAATAAACATAAATGTTCAGGCGGATGCTGCCATTAATGGCATTGGATCGTTATGGTGTACACCCTAAACTTACCCTGCAGTTTGCTCTAAACTTGGCCCACAAAAGGTACAAGCTGCTTCCCTCACATTGGCAAGGGAAGAGGAAAGAGACATCCTTAAGTTTAAAAATCATATATTTTTACATCAAAAAATGGAAATTTTCGATAAAGTTATGCACAGGTTATGCACATGCAGTATTTTTTTGTCTTTGTACTTAACATAATCTTGAAAAATTTGCATTATCAATTGATTTTTCAATTATTTTTTCAATAAATATTCTGTTGGCCTGCAATAAAGCTTAAACAAAAATTATTTTAAACACAGTCTTTATTAACAGAAATTTATATATTACATCCAAACTCTTTTGTAAGCCTTTCCAAATCTTCCAAAGAATAATAGTGTATTTCTATCTTTCCTTTTTTACTGTTTCCGGAAATATTGACTTTTGTTCCGAGCTTTCTTTGAATTTCTTCTTTAAGATGTATAAGTTCGATTTCCTGCTTTTTAGGCACCTTTGGAGCTTTTTCTTTTTTCTCCGGCTTCATTGCCGAAGCGATTTTTTCAACGGCTCTTACGGAAAGTTTTTCGCTTAATATTTGTTTTACAAGCTCTCTTATCTTCTGCTCATCTTCTATACCGGCAAGCATTCTGCCGTGCCCGGCTGAAATTTTACCTTCAGTTATTAAAATCTGCACGTCTTCCGGAAGATTTAAAAGTCTTAGAGCATTTGTTATTACGGATCTGTCTTTCCCCACAACGGCGGCAATGTCTTCATGCGTATGGTTAAACTCTTCAATTAATCTTTTAAAAGCTTTTGCTTCTTCAACTGAATCCAAATCTTCCCTCTGAAGATTTTCAATTAAAGCCAAATCGAATTTTTGTTTGTCGTCCGTACTTTGTTTAACTATTGCTTTGATATCTTTCATGCCGGCAATTTTAGAAGCGCGCAGACGGCGTTCGCCGGCTATGATCTCGTACTCGCCCGGAGCAATGGACGGCGTGACTAAAATCGGCTGGGCAAGGCCGTGTTTTTTTATAGACTCGGCAAGTTCTTGGAGTTTTCCTTTATCAAAATTTTTTCTCGGCTGGAATCTGTTTGGCCTTATTTTGCCCAAATTTATCGTAATTACCGCTTCCCCGCCGGCAACCTTATTTGCCGCAATCACCGGAATTAAAGATTCAAGTCCGCGTCCTAAAGCTTTTTTTTGCATATACTTTCTCCGTTTTAATTTGTTACTTTTTATTTGAACAGTTTGGGCAATTGAATTTCACTATCCGCGCTCTTCGCCGGATTTTTTTGTCCGATATTCTGCCCGGAAACAGACTTTAATTCATACTTTTTAAAAAAGAAATTTTCTTTAAGCATAACACCATGCAATGCACCGTAATATTGATAAAATTTGTCCGCAATAAGTTTTGTCATTTTTTTAGAACTTATTTTTAAAACGATATCATTGATTATTTCCATATGATGAGGCTCTTTAGCAATAATTTTAGAAGATCCTTCTTTTTTTAATATATCTTTTACTATCTTTTCTTCTGCTAAGCCTTTGTAATAAATTTTTATATGATAAAGATTATTCTTGCCGTTTGGGAACTCTCCGTAACTTATTTTTTGCATATCAGCCCACTTAACTGCTTTGCCGTTGTATATAAAATTCTCAGAATTGAACTCAAAAATAACTTTCTTTTTACCGCACAACAAAAATATTATTGATTTATTTAAAAAAATACCGCCAAAAATAAACACTGCTAATATATATATCGGCCAAATGCCAATACCAGATTTAAAAAACCATTTATCTATAAATAAAAATATTGCAATAATTGGCAATGTTATTATTGCATAATATGTTATCTGAGCTGCTGTTTTATTAACAACAGGAATCTCAACCGCATCCCGCCCGATATATAATATTTGCTCGTCAGAAAAATTCATTTTTTATCCTGTTTATTTTTTAAAAAAGCAGCAGCTCCGGCTTGCTTAATGTGAACACACATATAGCCTTTTTACCTATTATCTATTACCTATTACCTGCCGTTGAAGGAATTCTTTCGCAAAGTCCATATACGCGATAGTTCCTTTGCCGTGCGGATCGTACAGCAAAACGGGTTTGCCGAAACTGGGCGCTTCGGCAACTTTTATGGTTCTCGGGATTTTTGTCTCATAGACTTTATCGCCAAAGAATTTTTTTACTTCTTCAGCAACCTGCTGGGAAAGGTTTGTTCTGGAATCATACATTGTAAACAATACGCCGTCCAAATCCAGATTATAGTTCTGCATTAAAGCAAATATTGTTTTAGAAAGCTGCCCCAACCCCTGCAAAGCAAAAAACTCACACTGCATAGGGATAACTACCGTATCTGCAGCAACTAAAGAGTTTATTGTAAGAAGGCCAAGCGAAGGAGGGCAATCAATAATAATATATTTGTAAACCTTTTGAAATTTTTCAAGCGCGAGTTTAAGTTTTTCTTCCCTATTCGGCAGATTAACCAAATCCACTTCTGCTGCGGCAAGATCCGTTGTTGCCGGAGCAATGTCTAACCAGTCCATAACGGTATCTTTTAATACGTCTTCCAGAGCAATCTCATCGATTAAAACATTATAAATATTTTTACCGATATCTACTCTGTCAATGCCCAAACCGCTTGTGGCATTGCTTTGCGGGTCCATATCTATTAATAGACATTCCTGCCCTAAATGCGCCAAGCTTGCGGCCAAATTGATTGCCGTAGTAGTTTTCCCGACTCCGCCTTTTTGATTGGCGATTGCGATTACTTTACTCATAAGAACCCCTTTTAACGGCAGGTAATAGGTAAAAGGTAATAGGTAATAGGTTTTTGGTGTTTTCGCAAAGCGAAAACCTAAAAATAGGTTTCGGCGAAGCCGAAACACAATAATCTGTTACCTTTTACCTTTTATCTTTTATTTGTCTCATTGTTTCACGTGAAACATAACGGCAGGTAATAAGTAATAGGTTTTGGTGTTTTCGCTTTGCGAAAACCTAAAATAGGTTTCGGCTGGGACAAAGTCCCTGCCGAAACACAATATCTTTTACCTATTACCTTTTATCTCTTACTTGCCGTTCTAGGATTATAGCAAACTATTTAATTTCTTTGCAAGTGCTTTTATCAGGAGCACGGGTCTGCGCTCTTCATTGTAATTTTACATTTTCGCTTTGCGAAAACCTGAAATAGGTTTCGGCTTTGCCGAAACACAATATCTGTTACCTTTTACCTTTTATCTGTTACCTGCTCTTTTGACCCAAGCTTGTCAGTCCGAGTTAGAGGCCATTTCTATCCATTAAACCGCCGAGGTACCACGTGCGTGAGCCCGTGGAGGTTCACGTTTGCCATAGTCGTCGAGAAAAAAAGCAACGCGGATTCCCGATAGAGACTCTCGGGAATTGACAAACAGGTTTTTTTAGAGGTACCCGTAATAGGTAACAGATTATTGTGTTTCGGCTGGGACAAAGTCCC